>CAYHAR010000054.1:0-19535 GCA_964354595.1 uncultured Anaerolineae bacterium
TCGGGTTCCGGCGCGGGGGGCCGAGAGTCGTCGGCGCTTGCGCGCAGGACACCCTGCCCGCGCTTGCGCGCAGAACACCCTTCAGGGGTGTGTCCGCTGCTTTGCGGCGGCGGGCCGCTAGGCGTAAGGGGTGTTGTGACGGCTTTAGCTGTCGAGGAACGGCTGTCACGAGTGTCGTATTCCGATGCTTCAGGCACGCTGGGGGCGGCGACTGGGCGGTCGAGCCAATCCAGCCCGGCGCGCGCGGCGGCGTTCTGCGGGTCGAGCGTCAGCACGTTCTCCAACGCCACGCGCCGATCCTCGTCGCCGTCCACCACGCCGGAAAGCCAAAGCCAGGCTTGGGCGTTGCGCTCGTCGCGCCCGACCACACGCAAGAGCAACTCGCGCGCCGGCTCGCGCTGACCGGCTTTGGCCCGGGCAATGCCTTCGGCTAGCCACTGTTGCGTTTCGTCCATCTCGCCTCCCGGCGAGTATTGTAGCCCAGAGCGCGCGCGGTGGCAAGAATGATTCGCCTCTCCTGCCCCACTCTGGCCGTAAGTTCTAGTCCAAAAGGACTAGGCTTCTGCGTCCATTCGCTTCTGTCGGGTCATAGACACAACACGCGCGCCTCGCCTATAATCAAAGCAGCACTGCCTATGAACCAGCGCCGCGTTCTCATCGTCTCTGATCATCCGCTCTTTGCCGAAGGCGTGGTGCGTCTCATCAACGGCCAGGCCGGGCTGCAAGTCGTCGGCGTTCTTGCGCCGGACGAGGCGCTGGCTCGCATCCCCAGCCTGGGCCTCGACGTCGTCATTGTGGACGTGGACCGCGCCGCCCAGCCGATCTTTGCGCAGATGCTGCGCGAAAGCCCCGGCCTCAAATTCATCGGCCTCTCGCTCGACAACAACGACATCAACGTCTACTATCAACGCAAAACCCAGTCCACGGGCGTCGAGGCGCTGGTCGAAGCGATCAAGTCGGTCGAATTGGAGCCAAAGTTCCAGGTGCTAGTGATCACGCAGGGCCTCTATGGTCAGCGCATCGCCGATCACCTCCGCCGCCGCGCGCCCGAGCATTGGACCGTGCAGCAATGGGCCTTGCCGCCCGTGTTGCCCGACTGGATCGAAGCCTTGCACGACTTGCTTCCGCCCGTGCTTTCCGCCGCCGATCTGATCTTGAGCCTGGCGCAATACCCCGGCGTCGCCCGGCTGCTGCCCGACATTGCCAAGATGACCGGCGCAAAAGGCGTGATTGCGCCCATCAACAATGCGGCCTGGCTGCCGGTTGACCGGGCGAATCAACTGCGCGAGCGACTGGAGCAAATGGGAGTCGCGAGCGCCTTTCCCCATCCCTTCTGCACGTTGACGGAAATGCGGTATAATATGCGAGGGCGTCAAGTCGAATTAAAAGATGGCCCCATCAGCGAATTTGCCCGCCACTTTGGCCGGCCCGCCTTCAAAATCTCCATAGACGCGAACGTCCTCCACACCGTCGAGGTGCTGCGCGATAGCCCGTGCGGCTGCGCCCGGCACGTGGGCGAAAACCTGCCCGGCATTCCGGTGGAGCAGGCCGAGCAGCGAGCCGAAACTCTGTATCGCGATTTCTCTTGCCTGGCAAGTGTGACTGTGGACAGCGACTATGGCGACACCTTGTTGAATGTCTCTGGTCATATCTTGCAAGATGCGTTGCGCGAACAACTCGAGCCTTTCAAGGCGATGCCTGTTTCCCCATAACCTTCGCGGCCATTCCCGCCGAATGGTCCGCCATCTCTTGTACGATACGCTCGTGCCCCGACGCGAGCCCTGGGTCGCCGCCCGGCGCGCGGCGGACGACTGACATTCCCTTCCGTACACCAGCGGCGCGGCGTTGCGCCTTGCGCCGTTGCAATCTTTTTTTTCAAAAGAGGAAATTGACGTATGGCAACCAAAAAGGCCAAGACCCAAAAGGTCGTCAAGCAAGCGACCAAGCCCGTCTTCAAGCCGATCCGCATCAAGCTGCTCAATCCTGTGCCCAGCGACATTGACATCGCGCAGGCGTGCAAGCTCAAGCCGATTCTGCAAATCGCAGAAGAAGCCGGGCTCAAGCCGAATGAACTGGAGCTGCACGGGCCGTACATCGCCAAAGTCCCGCTGGAGGTGCGCCAGCGGCTCGCCAAAAAGCCCGATGGCAAATACATTGACGTGACCGCCATCACACCCACGCCGCTGGGCGAGGGCAAGTCCACCACGATGGTCGGCCTGAGCCAGGCGCTCGGCGCGCATCTGGGCAAGAAGGTATTCACCTGCATCCGCCAGCCTTCGCAAGGCCCGACGTTCGGCATCAAGGGCGGCGCGGCCGGCGGCGGCTACTCGCAGGTCGTCCCGATGGAAGATTTCAATCTGCACCTGACGGGCGACATTCACGCGGTGAGCGCGGCCAATAATCTGCTCGCGGCGGCGATTGATGCGCGGATGCTTCACGAGCGCGCCACACCCGACAACGAGAAATTGGCGAAAGCGTTGTGCCCGGATGGCTACCTCGCGCCCGCCATCCGCAAGCGAATGACCCGGCTTGGCATCCGGGCCGAGAAATTCGAGGACCTCGCGCCCGAGGACAAGCGCCGCCTGTTCCGGCTGGACATTGACCCGAACAGCATCACCTGGCAGCGCGTGGTGGATATCAACGACCGCCACCTGCGCAAGGTTCAGATCAACTTGGGCGACGAGGAAAAGGGCAACGAGCGCTTTACCGGCTTTGACATTTCCGTCGCCAGCGAAGTGATGGCGATCCTCGCGTTGACGACCGGGCTGGAGGACATGCGCGAGCGGCTGGGCCGCATCGTCATCGGCACGAGCGCGGCGGGCGAGCCGATCACGGCTGAAGACCTGGGCGTGGCCGGCGCGATGACGGTCTTGATGAAGGACGCGATCAAGCCCAACCTGATGCAGACGTTGGAGGGCACGCCGGCGTTCGTCCATGCCGGGCCGTTCGCCAACATTGCGCACGGCAACAACTCGATTGTCGCCGATCAGATCGCGCTCAAGCTGGCCGATTACGTCGTGACGGAATCCGGCTTTGGCGCGGATATTGGCATGGAAAAATTCATGGACATCAAGTGCCGCACCTCGGGCCTGATTCCGAATGTCGTCGTGCTCGTGGCGACGATTCGCGCACTCAAGATGCACGGCGGCGGCCCCAAAGTCGTGGCGGGCCGACCGCTCGACAGGGCCTACACCGAAGAGAATCTAGAGCTGCTCGAACAAGGCGGCGTGAATCTCGCCAAGCACATCCAGAACGCCAAGCTGTTCGGCGTGCCGGTCGTCGTGGCGGTCAACTCGTTCAAGTACGACACCGAAGCCGAGATCAAGCGGGTGCAGCGCATCGCGCAAGAAGCCGGGGCCGAAGGCGCGTTCAAGTGCACGCACTGGATGCACGGTGGCCAGGGCGCGATTGAGCTGGCCGAAGCGGTGCTCGAGGCGTCCAAAAAGACGAATCATTTCGAGTTCCTTTACCCGCTCGACTGGTCCATCAAGCAAAAGATCGAAGCGATTGCCACCAAGATTTACGGTGCGGACGGCGTGGATTACACGCCGGAGGCCGAAGCCAAGATCGAGCTGTATACGCGGCTCGGCTACGACAAGCTGCCGCTCTGCATGGCCAAGACTCACCTGAGCCTTTCGCACGACCCGACGCTCAAGGGTCGCCCCACCGGCTGGCGTTTGCCCATCCGCGACATTCGCGCATCTGTGGGCGCGGGCTTTCTCTATCCGCTGTGCGGCGCGATGCGCACGATGCCCGGCTTGCCCACTCGCCCGGTGTTTTACGACGTGGACTTGAACTTGCAGACGGGCAAGGTCGTGGGACTGTTTTAGCCGGGCGCCGGCAAGGCAGTCTCTCTTGCGACGAGCTACATTTGCCCCGGCGCAAAAGCGCCGGGGCTTTTTATCTGCCGCCACTTGGAGTATAATTACCCTGCCGTTCGGAAAGACTAGTCCCCAGATCGAATGAGATTTCAGAAACTCGGGGAACTCGGCAAGAATTGAACGACTAAAACTTGTGTGTGAGGATGCGATGAACGCGACAGATGAATACACTCGTTTGAAAGAAACTATCGAAACTATCAGCCACTATGCCCAAATCTATCACAGCGGAACCGTTGATCTGGTGGATTTCGATGGCGAGCACGTCAAGGTCAGGATGGGCGGCGCGTGCGAGGGCTGCCCGCTCATGCCGTGGACGCTCAAGATGACGGTCGAGCGCACGATCCGCGACCTATTCCCGCTAGTCAAGTCCGTCGAAGCGGTGTAGGTTTCTTTGCTGCTGGACTAGAACGATGGGACTGGTAGGGCAAGTTTCCGAAAGCAAGCGAATATGCCGACAGCACTGAGGATCGGGCCTTGCCGTCTCTTCTTTGTTTCGCTTGACTAGGATGAGCCGCCGCACGTTCACGTGAGGCGAGAAGAAAAGGTTGCCAAATTCTGGCTTGATCCGGTCGCGCTACAAAAGGCTGGTGGCTTTAGTCGAGCCGAGTTGAGCAGAATCGCTGCCTTGATCAACGAGAACAGAGAGTATTTGTTGGAGCGTTGGCACGAGTTCTTTGGTGATTGAGATTCAGGAAGCGCGGGCGCAGAATGTCACCGTGAGCAAAGACTCGCTCACGATTGATCTGGTGGATGGCCGCACCATCACAGCGCCTTTATTGTGGTATCCTCGTCTCTGGCATGGCACGCCGAAGGAGCGCAACAACTTTTTAATCATCGGAGATGGCGCGCTGATACACTGGCCTGACCTGAATGAGGATTTGAGCGTCTCGGGTATTTTAGCCGGACGCCGTTCAGGTGAGACTCCACAGTCACTCAACAGGTGGCTAGCCGAACGTTCGATGTCCAGCAAGCCAGTTCGATACAAGCGTTCAGTGCAGAGCAATGCGCCAGTCAGGGAAAGAAGACTGGCAATCAAACGAGGAAAACGGGATGAGTGACAAGTTTGAAAATCTCCCGCCCGAGTTGCGCCCCAAGCCCGCGTGCCTGCTCTGCAACGAAGAGCGCCCGTGCGCCTGGGCGTGCCTGGGCACGGATAGCATCCTGGCCGGCGCGATGTGGATCGCCGACGAGATGCTGGCCGATTTCGAGCGGGCGGAATCCGAAGCGCCTGCTGTGGCGTTCGTGACCAAGGGCATGACGGAGAATTATTAGCTGTGTTGCCTGCTGCACCATTAAGCAGGCCTTTGCTGAATCCGTGCCGCCAGGACGTGGCGGCAGATTGACCTCAAAAAGGAGAGAACGATGAACAGCAGAAAGAACATTGGTATCGTGGTCGCCGTCCTGGGGTTGCTCCTGACGTGCTGCCTGTGCCCGCTGGCGTTGAACAATCTGTACCAGCTGGCTACTCGCCAGAGCTTTTACAACCAGATTTTCTCGACGCGAATGGGCAACTTTATATTGGCGACGTATGTCACCAGCGGACAGATCGTGTGCGCGGGCCTCTTGGCGCTGATCGTGCTGGTCATCGGCATCGTGGTGCTCGCCCAGGCCAAGGGCAACGGCGCCAAGACAGAGTTGCCCGGCGGTGACGTTCCCACTAGCTAAAGCAGGAGGAACAGCGATGAGCGAGCAAGAGATCGGACGGGTGACGCATTACTTTGCGCGCCTGAACGTGGCGGTCCTCTCGCTGACGGACACGTTGAGCGTTGGCGACCGGATTCGCATCCACGGGCGCAGCACCGATCTGGAACAGACGGTGGACTCGATGCAGATCGAGCACAAGTCCGTGACCCAAGTTGGCCCCGGCCAGGAGGTCGCCTTGCGCGTCGTCGAGCGTGTGCGCGAGGATGACCGGGTGTGCCGGGTGACGCCGAATAGCTGAGACGCAATTGAATCGCGCCTGAAAACCTAAAAGGAGGAGAACCGCAAGCGAAAAAGTAGCTGATATCTAGAGTTCCAAGTTCCCCGGTTTCTTGGGGAACCGAAACGCTATTCATAAAAGGAGATTCTTATGCAAGTCCATCCACCGACCGTAGAGGAGCTTAAAGCCAAGGCCTACAAGCCGATGGCCGACGCGCTCGAGCTTCATCCGTTTTACAGGGGCAAGATCGAGACGACGCTCAAGTGCTGCGTGCGCAACTTTGACGATTTCGCCATCTGGTACACGCCCGGCGTCTCCAAGCCCTGCCTGGACATCCGCGACCACCCGGAGATGGTGTACGAGCACACCAACAAGTGGAACACCGTCGCCGTCGTTTCGGATGGGACGCGCGTGCTGGGCATGGGCGACATTGGCCCCAAGGCCGGCATGCCCGTCATGGAAGGCAAATCGCTGCTCTACAAATACCTGGGCGGCGTGGACGGCTTTCCTCTGATGGTGGGCAGCAAAGACCCCGAAGACATTATCCGGGTCGTCGAGCTGTTGCAGCCAGGCTTGGGCGGCGTAAACCTGGAGGACATCTCTCAACCCAAGTGCTTTTACATTCTGGACAAGCTGCGCGCCGAGTGCGAAATCCCCGTGTGGCACGACGACCAGCAAGGCACCGCGTGCGTCACGCTGGCCGGGCTGATCAACGCGCTCAAAGTGGTGGGCAAAAAGATCGGCGAGGTCAAGATCGCTTTCATCGGCGCGGGCGCGGCCAACGTCGCCATCACCCGGCTGATCTTTGCCTACGGCGCGACCCCGGCGCTGTGCACTATCGTAGATAGCAAAGGCATCCTGAACAAGGAACGAGCCGACATCGAGGCGCGCAAGGCCGAGTTTGTGGACAAGTGGAAGCTGTGCAACATCACCAACGCTGAGGGCCGCAGCGGCGGCATCGCCGAAGCCCTGGTCGGCGCGGATGTCTGCATTGCGCTTTCCAAGCCGGGGCCGGACACCATCTTGAAGGAATGGGTCGCCCAGATGGCCCCCGGCTCTATCGTGTTTGCCTGCGCCAATCCCATCCCGGAGATGTGGCCGTGGGACGCCAAGGAAGCTGGCGTGGTTGTCTTTGCCACAGGCCGCAGCGACTTTGCCAATCAGGTCAACAACAGCCTGGGCTTTCCGGGCATCTTTCGCGGCACGCTCGACGTGCGCGCCAAGACGATCACCGACGAGATGTGCATCGCGGCGGCGGAAGAGCTGGCCAAGCTGGCCGAAGAAAAGGGCTTGACCTCCGAATACATCATGCCGACGATGGACGATGTGGATGTGTTCCCGCGCGAAGCGGCGGCGGTGGCGATGAAGGCCATCGAGCAGGGCATTGCCGGGATCACCAACTTGACCTACGAGCAGGAATACGAATACGCCAAGGCGCTGATTGACCGCGCGCGCGGGATGGTGCAGGACGCCATGGCGACCGGCTACATTGCCATGCCCAAAGACAGCCAAGCGCCCAAGCCGACCAAAGCGACGCTCAAAGCGGTCGCCAAACTGACAGCCAAAAAGCCTGCCAAACCCAAAAAGCCAGTCGCCAAGAAAAAGGCGCCCGCTAAAAAGGTTGCAGCGAAGCGCAAGGCTCGCAAATAAACTCGTCGTTCGTCGTTCGTCATTCGACATTGGAAGGAGACTCTTATGTATGATCTGATTATTCTCGGTGGTGGGCCGGCCGGCTTGACGGCGGCAGTATACTCGATCCGCAAACGATTAGAGGTGCTGCTCATCTCGCCCGACCTGGGCGGCAAGACCGGCATGCACATGCATCTGCCGGATAACCTGGAACGCTTCCAGATCATTACCGGCGACGAAGTCATCAGCCGCTTCAAGAGCCAGATCGAATACCTGGAATTTGCCCGCAAGCTGGAGCACGGCGAGAAGGTAGACGCCATCCAAGGCGGCTATGCGGTGACGACCAAAGAAGGCCACACGTACGAAGCCAAAGCCCTCATCGTCGCCACTGGCGCGACGCCTGTCCGGCTTAACGTCCCCGGCGAAAGCAAGTTCCGCTTCCGTGGATTGGCGTATAGCGCCGTGTCGTATGCGCCGCTGTTCATTGACCGCACGACGGCGGTGGTGGGCGAAGGCGAACTGGGCCTCAAGAGCGCGCTCGAGCTGGCGCAAATCGCCCGCCAGGTGTACTTGATCCTCCCCTCGGCCAGCTTGCTGGATAACCCAATGGGCAAAAAGCTCAAAGCGTCCAAGAACGTCACGGTGCTGGACGGCTATAGCGTCAAGGAAATCAAGGGCGAAGGGATTTATGCCAAGAGCATCGTCGTCGCCAAAGGCAAAGAAGAAAAGGATCTGCCGGTAGACGTGACGTTCATCGAGCTGGACCTGCTGCCGAACTCGGAACTGGTGGCCGACCTGGTCAAGCTCAACGACAAGAAGCAAATCGTGGTGGACAGCAACAACCGCACGAGCCGGCCCGGCGTCTTTGCCGCGGGCGACGTGACGGATGTCTATGCCGAGCAGGTGCTCATCTGCATCGGCGAGGGCGCTAAAGCGTCGCTTTCGGCCTACGAATACTTGCTGAAGGTGTAAGGCGACACATGACGGCAACCATCATTGACGGCAAAGCGGTCGCCGAAGCGATTCGAAATGAAGTCAAGGCCGAGGTGACGCAACTGCGCGCCAAAGGTCTGACGCCGGGCCTGGCGACCGTGATCGTGGGCGCGCGCCCCGATAGTGTCAGTTACGTCACGTCCAAGCGCAAGACGTGCGAGGAGCTGGGCATCCGGTCCATCGGGGTCGAATTCCCGGAGAATGTATCGCAGGATGAACTGCTTGCGCGAGTTCGCCGACTCTGTTCCGACCCTCAGGTTCACGGCATCCTGGTACAGTTGCCGCTGCCCAAGCATATCAACGAAGAGGTCATCCTCAACGCCGTGAACATTGACAAGGATGTGGACGGTTTCCATCCGGTCAACGTGGGCAAGCTGGGGATGAAGGGCCGCGAACCGCTATTCGCGCCCTGCACGCCTTCGGGCGTCATCGAGCTGCTCGACCGCGTGGGGGCCAAGATCAGCGTGAGCCGAGCAGTGGTGCTGGGACGCAGCAACATCGTGGGGCTGCCTGTGGCGCTGCTGCTCCTGGGTCGCGACGCCACCGTGACCATCTGCCACAGCAAGACGCAAAACCTGGCCGAGGTCTGCCGCCAGGCCGACATCTTGGTGGCCGCCATCGGCAGGCCCAGGTTTGTGACCGCCGACATGGTCAAGCCGGGCGCTTTCGTCATTGACGTGGGCGTGAACAGCCTCCCGGTGCTCAACCCGGACGGCTCGCCCGTCATCAGCGAGAAAACCGGCAAGCCCAGGACCAAGCTGGTGGGCGACGTGGATTTTGACGCGGTGAAGGAAATCGCGACGGCCATCACGCCGGTGCCGGGCGGCGTCGGCCCGATGACGATTGCGATGCTGATGAAGAACACGCTGCGCGGAGCCAAGCACGCCTTCGGGCTGCTCTAGCTCACAAGTGATTGGCGCACAAGGGCGGTCGCACCTCGGACCGCCCTTGTGGCTTTAACGTATCCTTTACGCAATTGCAATACAACACAAACGGCACTGGCAGGAATTCTATGCTAGAATAAAGCCAGAATAGAGTTGTGGGCATGGGCTGGTCGAGTGTGATCTAGTCGTGGGCTTTCCTCCCTATCGAGTTGTGGTGTAGTGTAGATTGTCTGGGGATTTTCACCGGATTCAGAAAGGAGGCAATGATATCGAATAAACAAATAGATTCAGTACCACCCGAGCCGGAACGTGAGATATAAGTAGGAGGCGAATCGCAAGAATCAAGCATCTCTTACCGTGACAGTTCCTTTACCACTACAATATAATACGTACTGACCTAGAAGGTTATGCTGGGGCGGCCAAGTTGGCCGCCCCTTTTGTGTTTCCCCACTTGACGATTCGGCGTAAAGCTGGTATCTTGCCGCATCCGAGACTGTGGATGGATGAGAGGATGACGTGAGTCGAATCACTTATTCGGACGGAACGCCTGGCCAGCAACGCAACAGTTTGCGCCGCGCGATTGCCGAAATCTTGCGGCAAATGAGCGCTAAACCAAGCCTGGATGCGGAAGCCAAAGACATGGCCGCGTTTATCGTCTTTGCATTGCGCGAGATCGCCGCCTCGGTGGACAAATCCGCCTCCGCCTGGGAAAAGCGTGATTACTACCTCAAGGCGGATGCCTTCCGGCGAGATTGGGCCTGGGTGGAGCCGGCCGCCGACCGGCTGCACACCGCAATCCGCGAGGAACGCTGGGCTGACCTGCTCCCCGAGCTGGCGCAACTCACGCCCCAGTTTGCCGATGTGCGCGTGATCCAGCTTACTCGCCCGGCGACGCTGTGGCAAGGCTGCCACAAGCGCCTGACACAATCCAGCTAGCTTGAACTCTCCGCAGTTGGCGGTAACTCTAAACGCTGATATACTTGGTGCGTAGCGCGTATTGCGCGCGCCGCGTCGTTCACGCAATACGAGATACGCAATACGTGTCACGCGAGGAGTTACTGCCATGAGTGCGCCACCCATCCGCGTCGTGCTGGCCGACGACCATGCCGTCGTCCGCAAAGGCATCCGCGAGTTTTTGGAAGAGTCCGGCGATATTGTCGTGGTGGCCGAGGCCGCCGATGGCGAAGCCGCGCTCACGGCCATCCGCAACGAAAAACCCGACGTGGCCGTGTTGGACATTCAGATGCCGCGCCGCACTGGAATTGAAGTCACGCGCGCCGTGCGGAGCGAACGGCTGCCGGTCGGCGTGCTGGTGCTGACCGCCTACGACGACGATCCTTACGTGCAGGCCGTGCTGGAGGCGGGCGCGAACGGTTACGTGCTCAAGAATGCCTCGAGCGAAGAAATCGTCCAGGCCGTCCACACTGTCCACGAAGGGCAGATGGCGCTCGATCCGGCCATCGCGCGCAAGATCGTCGCGCGTTGGATGAGCGCAGGCCAATCGCCGCCGGAGCCGGCCGAGCCGCGTCCCAGCCCCCGCGAGATGGACGTGCTAAAACTCGTCGCGCGCGGGCTGACCAACAAGGCCATCGCCGCTCAGCTCAAAATCAGCGAGCGGACGGTGCAGGGACACATTGCCAGTTTGTTCGCCAAGCTCGACGTCAACTCGCGCACCGAGGCGGTCGTCCGCGCGGCGCAACTGGGGTGGGTGAATCTGAATGAGTGACGAAGGACGAACCCTCGAAAAAGCGCGAGGGCAGGTGACGAAGGACGAAATTGCGCGTATCGCTTTGCTTGTCTTCATCGCGGCCATGTCAGCCTGCGCGCCGGGCCGCGCTGTGACAACGGCTGCGCCGCCGACCATCACTGTCGCGCGGGGCGATGCTGCCACGCCGACGGCGGCTGTATCGCCCCGCGCGACGGCAACCGCCAGGCCCGCCACGCCCACGTCGGCACCAACTCCCATCGTCGCCAGTTCTCAATCTGGGGCGTTGCCTTCTATCATCGCCGAAGTAGACTTGGGCGTGCGCTTTGAGCGGCCACTCCAGCACGCCATCGCATTGGACGTGGATGGTGGCCGCATCTTTGTCGGCGCGTCGCCCGATAGGACGCTGGTGCTTTCCGCCGCAAGCTTGCGCGTCACGGACACGCTGCCATTCGGCGGCGATGTGGCAATAGATCGCTCACGCGGGCGATTGTTCATCGGCGCGCCGAGCGGCGTGGCCGTGCTCGACCTGGGCACGCTTCAATCGGCAGGAACCATTCCCATCGCCGATGGGCCTTTTGGCAGCACGCCCATCGTGGACGAAAGCACGGGCATGGTGTTTGTCGTCAACAAAGGCGTGTATACTGCCAATCCTGCATCGCTGGAGGTGACCACGCGCATCTCGGGCACGTTCCCCACGCCTGGAGCGACGTGGAGTTCCTACGCCGCCGATGTCGCGCTCGACACACAGCGCCGCTGGCTCTATATCAGCCTCAACAACGGCATCCCCGGCTCCAACGGCGGCAACACGCTGATGGTGCAGCATCTCACATCGGGAGTGACGATTTACCAGGACAGCGAGCGCAGCATCCTCTCGCTAGAGGCCGACGAAACCACCGGGCGATTGTTCGCCACTCGCAGCCGAATGGACAACAGCTCATTCAGCATCCTGGAGGCTGAAGGGAACGCGCTCAAGCCTGCGCTGCGAATCAACAGCGTTCTGGGCGCTGTAAAAGTGGACGCGCGGCGCGGGCGAATCTATATCGCTGATTCGTGGGGGTCGGACCCGCGCCTGCTGGCGCTGGATGCGACCACCGCCGCGCTCATCGCCGACGTGCCGCTCCCGCGCGCCTATACGCTCGCCGCGCTGGATGTGGAAGCCGACCGGTTGTACCTGCTCGCGTCCGATGGATACTTGCTAGTGATGAGCGGCCACGGCGCAGAGATGCCCGCGCCGCTCAAGCTCGAGCCGACCGGCGTATTGACAGGCAGCGTGGCGTGGATTGCGCCTTCGCCCAATTTTGCCAACGACCGCGCGCTGTTCGCCGCGTGGACGCCCGGCGCGCACACCAGCGCGCCGCTGGGGTCACTGGCCGGACAACTCTTTGCCAGCGGCGATGGCGGCGCGACGTGGAGCCGCATCCGCGTTCGCGGCGAAGCGCAAGCGTCCTCACTGCTGTGGTGCAATGCGCTGGCCTTTTCACCGGACTATGCGCGCGACCAAACCCTGTTCGCGGCGTTCATCTCATCGAACGGGCGTGGCGGCGGCCTCTATGTCTCAAACGACGCGGGCCGCTCGTGGCATCCGACCACGCGCGGGCTGGGCGATTGGGTCGTGGCTGAGCTGGCCGTCGCGCCGGGCTTTCCACTCAACCACACCGTGTTCGCCTTGACGCGGCAAGGCGGCCTGTATCGCTCGACGGACAGCGGCGCGACGTGGCAGCGCACCGGCTACAGTTCTTCTTATCCCGCCGTGCTAAACGCGCGGACGCTCGCCGTCTCGCCCGATTTCATCAACGACAAGACGGTCGTCGTGAGCGTCGGCGAGAGCGCGTCCATCTCGCGCGATGGCGGTGACAATTGGTGGCCACTCCTGGAAAGCCGCGCGGCCACGCTCGCGTTCTCGTCCACTTTTTCGCGCGACCGCGCCATGTGGGGAGCTTTTGCCAGCCTGGGCGTGATGCGCTCCGACGACGGCGGCGCGACGTGGCAGGCGGCCTCGCGCGGGCTGCGTCTCGATTTGGGGGGCCGCCTGGCGCTGGCCCTTTCGCCGGAGGCGCGGACGGCGTTCTTGCTTTCGCATTCTTTCGACCGCTCGACGGTGTATCGCACAACGGACGGCGGCGCAAGCTGGCAAATCGAAAGTGGAGGCGCGGCGGGTCAGGCTCAAATCACCACGCTGGCTGTTTCGCCGGATTTCCTGCGCGATGGGTTGATCTTTATGGGGCTGAATGATGGGCGCTTGCGCGCGATAAAGGCAAGCGAATCAAAGTGGTCGAATGCGCCGGCCGAGCTGGACAAGCTCAACGTCGAGTCCATCGCTCTTTCGCCGGACTATGCCCGCGACCAAACCGTGTTCATCGGCGGCGGGCGCGCGGGCGTGTTTGTCTCGACCGGTGGCGGCACGCTGCGCGGTTGGCAGGAGGCCAACTTTCCCGCGCGCGACGTGGGCATGGGGCGCGTCCGCCTGGCGCTTTCGCCGGATTATGCCAATGACCGGGTCGTGTTTGCCTCGGCGGGCGGGCAGGTGTTTCGCTCCAACGATGGCGGCGCGACGTGGGAGCAGAGCGCGTCCGGGCTAGGCGGCTTTTTCCCGGTGGCGAGCCTGGCCGTCTCGCCCCGGTTCGCGGACGACCGCGCCGTGATCCTCGGCGGCGAATATCGCGCGCCGCGCGTGATGCGCTCCACCGACGCGGGCCAAACGTGGAGCGCCGCGAATGGGTTAGGGCAAAACACGGGCGTGACGGCGTTAGCCTTTGTGCCGGGCGATGGGCGCGTGGCCTATGCCTGGGCCGACCAGGCCGGGCTGTATCGCAGCGGCGACGGCGGCGCAACGTGGACGCGCGTGTTCAGCCCCACCGATGCGACCTCCGGCATCGGCTGGCTCGCCCAGTCGCTTGCCATCTCGCCGGATTTCCTGCGCGACCGCTTGGTGTTTGCCGGCTTTGTCGGCTCGCAAAATTTCCGCCGCTCCGCCGACGGCGGCGCGACGTGGCATCCTTCGGATTCCGGCCTGCCGCAGGGGCTGATTTGGGGCAGCGCGATTGCGCTCTCGCCCGATTGGACGCGAGAACGGTTGATTTTCCTCGGCACCGACAAAGGCGTATTCCGCTCCGAGGATGGCGGCGTGACGTGGAAAGCGTCGAGCGTGGGATTGCCACCGGGCGAAGGAGGCCGCCCCGCGGGCGTGCTGTCGCTGGTCCTCTCGCCCAACTTTGCCAGAGACCGCACACTTTTCGCCGGGATGGTTGAGCGGGGTCTTTACGTCTCCACCGACGGCGGCGCGATGTGGCGACCCGCAAGGTGAAATGACAGGCTGGACAGCTACGATTAAATGTCTGGTGTTGCGACGCCATGGCGGACCGAGTTCGTCTCCTCGATGAATCCTTCTTGTCAAGACTCGAACGGCTGCGCTTTGCCGTGACGCGCGCGCGCGCCGGGCAGGTGAAAGGCGAGCGGCGCAGCACCAGGCGCGGCGCGAGCGTCGAGTTTGCCGACTATCGCGATTACACGCGCGGCGACGATTTGCGCCGCGTGGACTGGAACGTTTACGCGCGACTGGAACGCCTTTACGTCAAGCTGTTCGAAGAGGAAGAAGACCTGGCCGTTCACCTCTTGCTCGACGCCAGCGGCTCGATGAATTGGCCGGAGGACGTGCCGCAGGAAACCAAGTTCCACTTGGCCCGCAAGCTGGTCGCCGCGTTGGGTTACGTCGCGCTGACCAGCGGCGACCGGCTCGTGGTCTCGATGACCGGGCAAGGCGGCCTTTTGCCTTACCTCTCTCTGCAACTGCGCGGGCGGAGCAACACGCTCCGCCTGTTCGATTGGTTGGCGCAGATCGAGCCAGCCGGCGTCACCGACCTTTCGGCTTCGCTGCGCGATTACGCGCTGGCCGCATCGCGGCCTGGCGTGTGCGTGCTCGTTTCGGACTTGTTTTCGCCCCATGGCTATCGCGATGGACTGGTCGCGCTGCAAGGACGCGGGTTCGAGGTGACGATCATTCAAGTGCTCGCGCCGGACGAAGTGGAGCCGGCGCTCGCGGGCGACCTGCGCCTGGTGGATTGCGAAACCGATTCGCCGCAGGACGTGACGGTGGATGGCGCAATGCGCGACCTGTATCGCCGCCGACTGCGCGCCTGGCAAGACGAAATCGGCGCGCACTGCCGCAGCCACAACGTGCGCTACGTCGCCACGCAAACGACGCGCCGATTGGACGAGTTGGTGCTTCGAGATTTGCGGCAGGCAGGAGTCATTCGGTAGAGGTTTTTAGCGAAGAGGCCAAGCTTTGCGCAAGACTTTCTCTGCGCCCTTGCGCCTTGGTGTTAAATCTGCTCTGGGGGCAAAGAGTCTCGTGGGTCTCTTGACTCCGCTTGCGCTCGCTCTTTCGGCGCTGGCTATCCCGATCATTATTTTGTACATGCTCCGCCTGCGGCGGCGAGAGGCGCGCGTCTCGAGCACGCTGCTCTGGCAGCAGCTCGTCCGCGACCGCGAGGCCAACGCGCCCTGGCAAAAGCTGCGCCGCAACCTGCTGCTGTTTCTTCAACTGCTGATTCTGCTCGCGCTCGTGCTGGCGCTGGCTCGACCGTTCATCACGACGCGCGCGGTGGCGCAAGGCAGCCTCGTCGTCGTGCTCGATGGTTCGGCCAGCATGAATGCGACGGACGAGCAGCCCACGCGCTTTGCTCGCGCGCAAGCCGCCGCCAAGCAATTGATGGATGGCCTCGGCAGCCGCGACACGATGACCGTCATCCTCGCCAATGCCAATCCGCGCGCGCTCATCGCCGACGCGCGCGACCGCAACGCGATTGCCCGCGCGATTGATTCCGCCGCGCCCGGCCAGGGCCAGGCCGATTGGGAAGGCGCGCTGGCAGAAGCCGCCGCGGCCCAATCGTCCGTCGTCATCATCGGCGACGGCGGCCTGCCCGACGACCTGCCGCCGCTGCCCGGCGAGGCTCACTATATTTCCATCGGCCAACGCGCCGACAACTTGGGCATTACGGCCATGTCGGCCCGCGCCGCGCCCGGTGGGCTGCAACTGTTCGCCGCCGTCTCTAATTTTTCCGGCGCGGATGCGCGCGCGCTCGTCGCCATTTCGCTCGATGGGGCGCTGTACGATTCACGCGAGGTGGCCGTGCCCGCCGGCCAATCCGCCGATCTCGTTCTGGACCATTTGCCCGCGACGGTGCGCGTCATCCAGGCGCGTCTCACCGCGCCCGCCGGAGGAACGCTGAACGACATTTTGCCGCTCGACAATACCGCCTGGGCGGTCAACGCGCCGCAAAAGCAAATGCGCGTCCTGGTTATCGGCGACAGAAACGTCTTTCTCGATCAAGCGTTGGCGTTATCGCCGGGCGTCGTCGCGCAGCGCGCAGCCGCCCTGCCCGCCACGCCGTTCGATCTTTACATCTACGATAGCGTGTTCACCGGCACGTTGCCATCGGGTGACGTGTTGCTCATCAATCCACCGCCCGGCACGCCGATTCTGGACGTGACCGGCGTCCTCACACAGACGTCTATCACGCGCATCTCCGACAGCGCTGATCCGACCGCGCCGCCGCTGCTGCGTTACGTGGATTTTGGCAATGTCCACATCCGCCAGGCAAAAGCGATTCGCGCGCCGGGCTGGCTACGCCCGCTCGTACAAGCCAGCGGCGGGCCGCTACTCTTGGCCGGACGCTCGCCGCAGACCGGGCGCAAGATGGTTGTGCTCGCGTTTGACCTGCACGATTCCGACCTGCCGCTTCAAGTGTCTTTTCCCATTCTCATAGCAAACCTGCTCGACTGGTACACGCCCGCGCGCGCGCAAGCCGTAGCCGCCCAAGGGCTGCGGCCCGGCCAACCGCTCGCCATCACGCCGCCTGTGGGCGCAACCGAAGTCAACGTCGTCAAGCCGGATGGCGCGACGTGGCGCGCGCCAATTTCCGAAGGCGACATCCGCTTTACGCAGACGGACGCGCTCGGCGTCTATGCCGTTCGCGTTCTCTCGTCGGAAGGCGAGACCGCCGACGCATTCGCCGTCAACCTGTTCGACCCGCGCGAATCGGACGTGCGCCCGCGCGAAAGCATCCGCATCGGCCGCGTGGACGTGAGCGCGGCAGTGGCCCGCCGCGACGCCCTCGCTCGCCGCGAGTTTTGGCCGTGGCTGGCGGCGCTGGCGCTGGCGGTGTTAGGGGTGGAATGGCGGCTATATCATCGGGGAACAAGCCTGTGATTGTAACTGCTCGCTCGCAATGACCGGCTGAGCAGTTACCCCAACGAGGAAAACATGCGACGTCGCATTTTCGTCATTCGAAAACAAGGCGCGCACCGAAATCAAAAATCCGAAATGAGGACAAGTGGACACCCTAATCGTTGATTCGCCTCCCGGCAAACTAGTTCTCTTTGGCTCGGGCGAGACCTCGCCGAGCGGCCAGCCGATTCACGAGCGGCTGCTGCGCGAGCTGACGCCGCCGGTTCGCGTCGCCATCCTGGAAACGCCGGCGGGCTTTCAGCCCAACTCGGCCACGGTCGCAGGCAAGGTGGGCGAGTTCCTGGAGCAGCGGCTCAAGAATTTCGCGCCGCAAGTGCGCGTCATCCCCGCGCGTAAAAAGGGGACCGCCTTTAGCCCGGACGACCCGGCCATCGTCGCGCCGATTTTGGAGTGCAACTATATCTTTATGGGGCCGGGCAGCCCGACTTTTATGGCGCGCCAACTGGCCGGGACGCTGGCGCTGCGCTACGTGATCGAGCGCCATCGCCAAGGCGCGTATCTGTGCATAGCAAGCGCAGCGGCGCTGGCCATCGCCGCAAAAGTGATTCCCGTCTATGAGGTGTTCAAAGTCGGCGACGACCCGCACTGGGTGGATGGCTTGAATCTGCTGGGGCCTTACGGGATGGAGCTGGCAATCGTCCCGCACTGGAACAATGCCGAAGGCGGCGACGAGCTAGACACCAGCCGGTGCTTTATAGGCCGGGCGCGCATGGACGAGCTGCGGCGACAACTGCCCGCCTCGACGCGGATTCTGGGGATTGACGAACATACCGCCGTGATTTTTGATTTTGAGCAGACGTGTTGCCTCGTCTTGGGCAAGGGGACTGTCACCACCGGGTCGCGCGAAGAACAATGCGTTTACAAGGCTGGCGAATCGTTTCCGTTCTCACAACTTGGATCAGCGTGGCGTCCGACCGCGATGCGCGAGCAAGCCGCGCCGCCTCCGACCGAGCCGGAAGAGTTGCCATCACAAATCGCAGAATTGATCGAGCAGCGCGAGCGCGCCCGCCAGGCGCGCGATTGGTCAACCGCCGACGCGCTCCGCCGCCAGGTCGCCGAGCTGGGCTATGAAATCCAGGATACCCCGCAAGGCCCGCGCGGGCGACCGCTGACTCTAGCTCAAGCTAGAGACCACTGACCGCAGGCTGCCGCAGAGGGCCTGGTGTGCGGCGGCCGGCGGTCTGTCGCGCCTCGTCCAACGGCCAGCCGCCAGTTCAGTGTAATCAGGCGACAAGGTCAATGCATTGCCCCGCGCCAAAGAACGAACATGCAGCGCACTGCTCTCAAGTAAATCAGCGTGATCATCCGTCCCTCTGCCGTTTGGGTGCAGTTCCACTCGGCGCTATCACTGAGGCGAGTTGAGAACAGGGCAACCGAGTGGATGACTGAAAGCAAGCCTCCCGCACATTTAATCTGCGGGAGGTTTTTGATCGGGATTAGCTTGCATTTGCTAGGGATCGCGCCACTTGGCGCGGGAAAGATCGCCCATCTGATCGGTCCCGATTTCCAGCCCGCCCTGAACCATCCCAGGCGACCTGGGCGACAGCCCCGGCCCGGCGTCCTCGTCGTATTGTCCGAATGTCGAGCTGCTTTTGGATGCGCTGCTGGTGGGTGGCTTGTGCCCCGGCCGGGCCTTTTGGGAACCCGTTGCCACAGACTGAACGGCCTGGCGCAGCTCGGGCACCAAGTCGAGCAAACGCCGGTGGTCGGCGGACGACATCTGCCGGATCACGGCTACAATCTGTTCAAAAGTAACGGGCATCGCTAAACCATATTCCGCCACAAGACCTCCTATACAACTCTGGTATTCTCTGTCTGTATTCTACCATAGAACGTTCGCTATGATCGTCTTGGCGCGACGGGCAACTGTAATCCCATCACCTCGTAGGGCCGAGTTCCGCCGGGAGGCGCAAAATCGCGCAGCAGCGTGACCCAACCACGCTGGCGCCGATTATAATGCTTCGCCAGAGCGGCGTCAAGAAATTCTTGTCTTGTTGTGGAGGTAAACGTCAGGTATAATCCCCCCATGGACGCGCCGATGGGTAAGGCTACTCCAGAAAAATAATCATCAAGAGGCTCTCGCTGGATCGCCCGCGAAGCGTCCAGCGACATTCAGGCTAAAGGGCTTGGATTTGGCACGCTGCGCGCAAGCCGAGCAAAATGGGACGATTTAAATTCTGGAACTCTCTAACCTGGAACGACACGGAACGCGCAGCGCGCAATACGCGAGACCTCACAGGAGACGCAGATGATCAACCTTGACGACCCAACG
>CAYHAR010000055.1:0-19476 GCA_964354595.1 uncultured Anaerolineae bacterium
GTGTGCACGCAAGAGTTGTCAGGAGTGTCATTCTGAGGGCGCAAAGCGCCCGAAGAATCTCGGCTTGGAGATGCTTCGGCCCGCTACGTGGGCCGAAGCATGACAACCTTTGCGTGCACACTCTGCGCGGCCAAATTTGACGACCCGCGCAGATTCAGGTATAATCTCTTCTGTTCTTCCTCGGTAGCTCAATAGGCAGAGCAATCGGCTGTTAACCGATGGGTTCCAGGTTCGAGTCCTGGCCGAGGAGCTGAAATCAAAAAAGGGGGGAAGCAGGTAGCTTCTCCCTTCTTCATTTCACCTCGACCGGCCCGACCTCGACGTATTCCGCCACCGGCTTGCCGGATGCTTCCACCACCGGCACGCCTTTGATGTCGGGAAAAGTGTACATCCCCACGCGCATCTTGTACACGCCGGGCGCGGCATCCGGCGCGATGTGAACATCGAACCACGTGACGACCGTGTCGCCCGCGCGCCAACTGCGCGCCGGAAACCCCACGCCGTCCATCTGCCCGATGCGCTTGCCCTCTGCATTCACCAAGTGATTGAACCAGTGATAATCCGCGCCACGCGGCGCGGGTGAATTCACACGCCAGGCGAGTTGCCAGCGGAGCGTTCCACCGGGGCGCAATGCGCCGGATGCTTGCGCGCCGAGCAACTGCACGCCATTGGCAAAGCGATCAGGCCCGGCGGGCGATAGACCTTTCTCAACCGGCGCATCGCCGCCCGGCCATCGCGTGAGGCTGTACTCGCCTTCGCCCGGACGCAGCGGCAAGTTAACCACACTCTTTTCGCCGGAAGCGCCCGCCGCATAGACCATAGTCGCCGGCCCAGACGGATACACCCTCGCTTGCCGCCGGTCAACGGTGCGCGGCGCAAACGCCGGGTCAACCAGCACATCCCAAATCGAAGCGACCTCGTCGGCTTCGACGTTGTCGCCCTCGGCCATCACAAGAATACTACCATTGGCTTCACGCGCCATCTGCTCGGCAGATTGGACCGCTCGCAGCGTTAATCCAACCGGCGTTCCATAGCCGCCCGGCGTGTGCCGGTTAGAGACGAAACTCAAGATGGACAGGTAGCCATAGACTTGCGCCGCAGCGATCACGGCGATCAGCCCCCCACCCCACCAGGCCACGCGCCAGCTCGGGCGATGCTGAATCAGCCAGGCGAACAGCATCGCCGCCACCACATACGGCCAGGGGTACAGCAAAATAAAGTAATGCGGATAGACCGGCGTGCTGTGCCAGACAAACAGAAAAGTCGGAAAGACAATCCCCATTGCGACGATCAAGCCGGCTTGTGCTTGCGCGTCACTCCACACGCGCGCGGCTCGCCAAAGCGACCACACCGACGCCGCAATGACCAGCGCGCCCAGAACCGCAAAAATCGGCGCGACCGGCAACGCGCCATTCAAGAAATTGCGAAACTCTTGCGGCCCGGCCAGGCTGTGCAAATCATTGCCGGTCGTCATGATCCAGGCCATCTGAAACGCGGTCGTGTCCACAAACGCCTTGCGATACAGCACCGTCTGAACGATGCGCGTGACGTTGGGGAAGGCGTGCATCTGGCCGGTCAGCATGTCCGGCGCGATGGTGATCGCATCGAGGTAGAGGAACGGGCCAAAGCTGAGCAGGCCGACGACGACGGTGATCAGCAAGACCTTCCACGGCCACTTGCGCCACCAAAAGACCAGGACGTAAAACGCGCTCAGGAACACCATCGTTAACGCGCTATAGTGCAACTGGATGCAGGCCGAAAGCGCCAGGGCGTGGACGACGAGCCACCAGGGTTTCTTTTCGATGAATGCCAAATAAGCCGACCACACGTAAGCGATGGCGAACGGCGGCAACAAATCCTGCGCCCACAATTTGCGGCTGTTGATCACTGCCCACGGCGCGACGGCAAACAGCAAAGCCGCGATCAGCCCAGCCGTCGGCCCGGCCACCTTGCGCGTAAAGCTGTATGTCATTGCCACCGCCAGCACATTGAGCGCGGCCACGAATCCGGTGGCGACCAAGGGACTGCGCGAGGCCGCGTAAGGAATCGCCAGCAGCCACTCGGAAAGCGCACCATTATAGATGCCCACCGATGAACCCAGTCCCCACACCGGCACCTTGCCCTGTCGGGCCATGTCCAATGCCAGGCGCGAAATGTTGGCCTCGTCCAGCTTGTACTCGGTCCAGTCTAGGTGATAAAAACGCAAAAACGTCGCCAACAGCAAAATGGCAACGAACAGGATCGTTTGTGTTGTTCGATTCTTTGTCATCCAGGCCTCACAAAAGATTCCGCAACCACGAGTAAAGGGCATATCCGAGAAATCCGGCGCACGTGGCAAAATGTCGCCCGGTCACAGGCGCGCCGGTGTCCGCGTCGAATGATTCGCACGCCAGGCCGCCGTCGAGAGGGGCCGCGCGCAGGGTTTTTGCGGCGCGCTCGCCCCGCGCGCCGGGCGCGGAAAGCAGCATGTTCGCCAGGCTGAGCGTCCACGAGTACGGCGCGTGAACACACGCAGCCGTCTGAAATCGCCCGGCCGGGCCAAGCTGCGGATTGTCCGCCGAATCTATCCAACCTAGCGTGTTGCGATAGATAGAATGATCTGCCGGGCAAAACCCATAATGCGCCAAGAGAGCCAATGACCCTGGCGGCTCGTCAAACAAGATGTGACGGCCGTCCAGGTCAACCGCGCCTGCGAACTGCTTGCCCGCCGGCCCCTCCACAACGCAGTGCTCCATGATCGCTTCACGCACATTGCCCGCGCGGAGCGCATACGCCGCGCCGTCCACCTCGCGCCCCTGTCCGGTCTCTAGTTCTCCCAAAAATATCAAAGCCTTCCACAGCAGCGCGTTGTCGTACGTCACGTAAGGCAGCGGGACAGGGTCATCCGTCGAAAGCAGGAACGTCGAATAAAGCTCGACGCGCGGGTGTTTGTGCGGAGCTAAAAGAGACGGGAACAAATGCAAGCCGCGCTCCACTTCCGGCTCGTGCAACACGGCCCAGTCTTCCGTCGTCCGCACATAGTTTTCCAGCGCCACCAGAAATGCGGCAAGCTGATCCAACTCAAAGCCCGGGTACAGCACGACGCCGTTGATATAGTGCGCGTGGACTCCGGCGCTGCGCTTGTGCAAGTGCCGCGAGAAAGCCGTCACGAGCGCCTCACGCGCCAACACGGGATCGGTCAAGAGCAAGCCGGGCAGCGACCACAAGAGCACGTCGCGCGCCCAGAACGCAACGCTGACATAGTACAGTGGGCTGCGCGACGTGACGAGCGCCAGCTCATCCGTGTCTATCGTTCGACCGGCAGCAAAGAATTGATTGAACAGCAGATTGCGCCAAGCCATCTCGCCCAGCGCGTCGTCAGGCAAGCCCGCCGGCCGATGCGCGCTCAACCACTGTTCAGACGCCTCTAACAAATGTCGCCAGCCGTGACGCCGCAAGTCCATCGTCGTCGTGCGAGCGCCGTCGCGCTCTTGCGCCACCGCAAAATAAAACGCCAACGATTTCGTCTCGCCTGGCAACAGATGAAACAGTTGACCCAATCGCGCGCGGTTCGCATTTGCGGAAATCGTCTGCTCGTCGAGCGTCTCTGTTGTGGCAACCGCCAATGCCGCGCCGCCGACGGGTGTGGTGACCTCCATCACCAGGCTGCGCGTCCAGGCGTCCCAAGCAAAATGGCGATGCCCGCCCGTCTCGCGCCGCGAAAAAATCACGCGATTGAACTCGGCCCACTGCAAGCCGATTTCGAGCATCACCTCGCGCGGCTCGCTCGCTCCGTTCGTCGCTTCGAGCAGCACGACGAACCCGCGATGGCCCGGCGGCGCAAAGATGAGCACCTGCCCGCGCACGCCATCGCGCTCACCCACGATGGGCGGCGTCAAGATTCCGCCCACCGGCAACGAAACAGTGCGGGCATTGAGCGGCTGACCTTCCACGCCAATGCGCGGCGCGATGAGCGGGTTGCCTGCGAATTCGAGCAGCCCAAGCGCCTGCATCGAAAGCACGTTGACGCTTTCGATGCAGCCATCAGGCCGCACCGTTGGCAGCGAGACGTATTCGTTGCCGGTGGGCAAGTAGGGCTGATAGTCAGTAATCGGTTGAGGGACGGTCAGAAGCGAGTCGGTCATGTTCCCCCGGAGGGTCGGTTGACGATGCGTCGCCCATCCCGCTCACTGGCGCAATAGTCGGCATAGACGCGCGGCAGATATTTTGCGCACAACTCTGCGTTAAACTCGGGCGCATTCTCGGCGCGGAACGCGCGCAGCGCCGCCATATCCAGCTCGCGCACGACCACTTGTTCTTGGTCGTCGCTTTCGGCCTGGGCGAGGACATGCCGGCCGGGCGGCAGCAAGCCGACCGGCGCATAGACGCTGCTCCGCCCGCGCCAATGCAAGCCCAAGATGTCAGAAATCATAAAGACGTGCAAGCCATAGCACGGTGACTCTTGGACACGCATTCTAACGCCGCGCGCAGCGAGCCACTCTTGATCGCCCACATCGTCCGCAGCCGGATCAATCAAGATTTCCGTGCCCGCCAGGTACGCCAACCGCGCGGTCTCCCAATAGGTATGATCCATGCAAATCGGCATTGCCACGCAACCGAACGGCAAATCGAACACGCGCAATTCATCGCCAGGAGTAAGCCAGCCTTCTTCGGACGAGAACAAGTGCAGCTTGCGCTGCGCGCCGACGAGGCGCCCATCCGGCGCGAACAGGTGCGCGTGGCTGTAAAGCAGGCCGTCTTTCCCCGGCAAAATGATCGAACCGGCCATCAGGTAAACCCCAAACTTGCGCGCCAGCGTCGAAAATGTCTCGTTGTAGATTTTACGCGCGGCCGGCGCGACGGCGCGGAATACGCCGCCCACGCTCACCTGGGTATCGCCTGCCAACTCACTCAGCGCGTCCTGCATGGATCGACCTGAGGCCAACTCGCGCACCCCCGGCAACAATCCCAGCAGAAGCGCGCCCGTGTATTCCGGGAACGCCACAAGCTGCGCGCCACGCTCAACAGCGGCGCACGTCAACCGATAGACCCTGAGCGCATAGTCGGCTGCGCTGGCGGCGAGTTCCATCCGCATCTGCGCCAGCCCCACTGTCACACAGTTGCGGGAAGGAGACGCAGCACGCCGGAACGTATGCCGAGCCAATGCGCCCTCGACCGACCCAGGCCGCGATTTCCACCACAGCATTGCCGCCAGGCCGCGTTCGGTCAGCCAATCACGCAGGCTCGCCATGGGCACTCACTTTTGCAGCCCGCCGATAAGCCCTCGGAAACTCGCGGGCATACAGACCATAGTTGAAATAGCGCAAGATGGGATAACCGTCCACGACCTTTTGAAGCGCGCCCAAATCCAGCCCGGCAGTGATGATGTGTTCGCCTTCGGTCGTGGGCGATTGCGCCAGGATTCCACGCCCGCCCTCCGTCATCTCGACCGGCGCGAGAATCGCGCTGCGGCCTGCATAGATTTGACCATAGCATTCGCCGACCAGGCACGCCTGGACGCCAAACACCTGATTGGCCTGCGCCTCGCGCCAGAGCGACGCCCGCCATGCTTCCTCATCGAACGGCGCGGGCATGGCCGCCATGTGGATCAAGATATTCGCGCCTTGCAGCGTCAGAATCCGGGCGACCTCTGGGTAGCGCGCGTCTTGGCCGACGATGAGACCAACGTGGCCCAACGGCGTCTCGAACACGTCGAGGCTATCGCCGCGCGCGACTCCCCATGCCTTTTCTCGGGCACCGAGATGCGTTTGCCGCTGACGACCGATCACGCGGCCATCCGGCGCGAACAGATACGCTTGCGCCACGAGCGATTCGCCCTCCGCCCCGACAATTGAGCCTGGCGCAAGCCACACACTAAAGCGAGCGGCCAGCCCCGCGCACGTTTCCTCGAACGCCTTGAGCAATGCCGCGCCCTTTTTCTTCAGGACCGGCAACGGGTCATCGCCCACGCCCGCCGCGCCGAGCAGCGACAGCCCCATGTGCTGCGGCAGCACGACCAGTTGCGCCCCCTGCTCCACGGCGGGCTGAATGGCCGCGGCCAAACGCGCTTCCATGTTCGCCACGCTGCGCGCGCGAAAGAATTCCAGTTGTATCGCCGCGACCTTGCTCATTTGAGATTTCAGATTTGAGATTTGAAACTTGGAATCTGATGACCGCGCTCGCTATCGGGCGATTCTTGCAAGAGCGCGATGGCATGGGGAAGCGCCGGCAGAATCGTTTCAAGGTTTTCGCGAGCGGCCTTGGAGCTGCCAGGCAAGTTGACGATGAGCGTGCGGCCACGAATGCCACACACCGCGCGCGAGAGCATTGCGTGCGGCGTCTTGAGCAGGCTCGCGGCGCGCATGGCCTCAGCCAGACCGGGCGCTTGGCGCTCGATCACGGCGCGGGTCGCCTCGGGTGTCACGTCACGCGGAGCAAAGCCAGTGCCGCCCGTTGTGAGGACCAAATCGAGATGGGCCTTGTCCGCCCAGTCAATCAGAACCGCCTGTATGGAGGGAGAATCGTCCGGGGCGATGCTTGCGCACTCGACTGACCAACCGCGCCGCTCGACCATCTGTCGAAGGAGGGGGCCACTTTCGTCCGCGCGCTCGCCGCGCGAACTGCGGTCGCTCACGGTGAGGATTCCAACACGGTTCATAATGTCAGGCGCTTGGTGCTTTTCCAGATTCGGATGCTCGACAATGTCAAGCGAATCACCGTCATCACTCTTCCAGCCCTACGACCTTTTTCCATTCGCCGTGGATGCCGTCTTCGGTGACGCCATAGTAGACGCGCAGGCGGCCATCCGGCAAGCGTTGCGCCAAATCAAAGCGCACCTTGCCCGCGCGCTTGGAGCTTTCGAGTATTCCCAAATCGCCGCGCCAGGCGATCTGCGCCGCGTCGAGCGTTTGGCTCTCGTGCTGAGTGATGGCATAGTGCCACAGCTTGCGCGCCGACTTGCGCGTGACGTTCTGGACAATGCTGCCATTGCGCAGGTCGCGCATCGTGTGATATTGGATGCCGCCGCGTCCTTCGGTGGCGACGACCTCGACGCCTGTCCGGGGCGGCTCGACCTCATCAGTGGGAGACGCAGCGGTTTCGGCCGGCAATGGCTCAACCGGGAGTGCGGCTTCGACTGGCGCGGCCAGGGTCCGCCGAACCAGTTGCACGATTTCGTCGCGCACGGCCAGGTTGGTCTCGGCTTCGTTGCGCACGTAAACTTTGTTATCTTCAATCGCGTAAGGCGGATCGTCGCCGCGCGGCACGATGAGCCGGACAATCTTGACGCCGCCGGTCTCTTGCACATCCACGGTCACGTCCAGGCTGGGCGTGATCATTTGCTGAACGGCGTTACGCAGAGTCTCGACGGCCTTGCTCGGATTATCCACGCCGACGGGCCGCGCTTTGGGGTCTTGGGGCAGACCTACGTAAATCGTCCCGCCATTCGTGTTGGCGAACGCGCAGACGTCGGTAACGATCGTATACAGCCGCCCGCCGCGCTGCGCGTAACCTTCGTGGAACGACTGGACGATGTTGGGGCCTTCTTCGCGCGCGGCGCGGATGTGATCGAACGGCGCTTGCGTGGGGCGATAGGGCCGGCTGCGCGCAAAGTCTTTGCTGAGGAACAATTCCTTGAGCGCCTTGAAGCTGACCTCGGGCAGCAGCACTTCGGTCACGCGGTCGCCCACACCCAGGTTCTTTTGATTCTTTAAATCACGCACCAGGCGGTGCGAGTCGCTGCCCTGGATGCAGTGCATCCGGCGCGGATATTCCGGCTTGGAGCCGTTAAAGAACGCCGCCGCAGACCGGCGGCCCTTGTTCTCCAGGTCGGTCACCTCGAGCGCGTGCAAGTGCTCGTCTTGCGTGTAGGCAATCTTGGTCTGGCCGGAAAGCGCGCCGATGGTGGCGACGCCGTGCGTCGAGTTGGCGTGCGCCGCAATGACCAGCCCGCCCGCCTCGTCAATCACGCGGTAGGCCGTCAGCACGTCGGTGGTCGCGCCGACTTCGGTGTGGCCGCCGTCGAGTTTGCCCGCCGGGATGTTGAGCGTCAACAGGATGTGCTCGATCTCGCGGACGGACGTGGCCTCGGGAAAAATGGCGAGGATGTGAAAGCCGAATGTGGCGGTGAACTCGAACGCCGGGAGCACGAGCACTTGGTGGCGCAGCCGGCGGTATTCGTCCAGCCGCTTTTTTTCGTCGGGGCGCAGACGACCCAGCCGTTCCAACAACTCGAGCTGCTCGACGTCGGAGAGCATCGCCGCATACCCGGCAATCGAGTTGTGGTCGGTGAACGCGAGCACGTCCAGGCCACGCGTCTCGGCCTTTTGCAGAATATCCAGGTACGTGGCGTCCGGCTCCTGGAAATCAGCAGAGGCGGGGGTGTGAAGGTGCAAGTCCACTCGCCGCCACTGTCGTTGCGCGTCTTTGGGTTTTCGCTTGGCTGCCAAAATAGTCCTCTAGTCTGGTAGTCAGGTAGTCGCATAGTCTGATAGTCAGAATAGTCGGAGCAAGACTAGATGCAGCTTGCCGACTACAAGACTACTTGACCAACTCTTTGATCTTGTCAAGCAACATACTCGGGCTATAGGGCTTGAGCATGAACGCATCCGCGCCGGCCTGCACGCATCGCTCCTCCGCGTCCAGCCCGGAGACGATGATGACCGGGATCGGCTTGAGAGCCGGGTCGGCCTTGAGCGTCTCTAGGACGCCCACCGTCTCGACCTGGCCCAGGTGCAAATCCATCACCACCACGTCGGGTCGCTCCTGGCGCACCATCTCCACGATAACGTCCGGGCGCGGAGTCGCCAGAGCGTCGTGCCCCTCCAGCGAAAGGAGCGTCTGGAGCAGGCGAGCCATTTGTTGATCGTCTTCGACAATGAGAATTTTCGACAAAGGTAACCTCGCATTCGGCTAGGGCAGTGAGTCAGCGTTTTTGCGCGCGAGCCTTTGACTTGGGATGGGCTCGTCGGGGGACGCGGCGCTTGCCACGCTGGTCGGCGCGCAACGCCGCTTCGAACACCTGCTCCACACAATCGGCCAGGACAAACTTGACCGAGTCGCGCACTTCTTCTGGAATGTCATCCAAGTCTTTTTCGTTGCGCTTGGGAATGATGACCGTCTTGATTCCTACGCGGTGAGCAGCCAGCACTTTTTCCTTGAGGCCGCCGATAGGCAACACCTGGCCGCGCAGCGTGATCTCGCCCGTCATCGCCACATCGTCGCGCACCAGGCGTCCCGTGACGAGCGAAGCAATCGCCGTCGCCATCGTCACGCCCGCCGAGGGACCGTCCTTCGGGACTGCGCCGCCGGGGACGTGCAAGTGAATGTCGGTGCGATCGAAAAAGCGCTCATCCAGGCCCAGGTCCTTGGCTTTGCTGCGGACGTACGACAGCGCCGCCTGCGCCGACTCGCGCATCACGTCGCCCAGTTGCCCGGTGAGTTGAAAGCCTTTGCCGCCCGGCATCTTGGTCGCCTCGATGAAAACAATGTCGCCGCCGACCGGCGTCCACACCAGCCCGGTCGCCACGCCGGGGATTTCGGTGCGCTCCTTGATCTCGCCATAGTAGCGTGGCTTGCCCAGAAACTCGACTGCGTCTTGTACGTCAATTGTGACCGAGGCCGCTTTGCCTTCGGCGATGCGCGTGACGACCTTACGGTACGCGCGGCCAATCTCGCGCTCCAAACTTCGCACGCCCGCCTCGCGCGTGTAATCGCGAATGACGCGGAGCAGCGCCGGATCGGTAAAGCTCACCTCTTGCGCGCGCAGGCCGTTCTCTTTGAGCTGGCGCGGGATGAGATAGCCCTGCGCGATGCGAATCTTTTCGCCTTCGGTATAGCCGGAAAGTTGAATGATTTCCATCCGGTCGCGCAAAGGCCCTGGGATCGGCTCGAGTTGGTTGGCCGTGCAGATAAACATCACCTGCGAAAGATCGAACGGCACGTCCAGGTAGTGATCGCGGAATTCACGGTTCTGCTCCGGGTCGAGCACCTCGAGGAGCGCCGAGGCCGGATCGCCGCGAAAGTCCATGCCCAGCTTGTCCACCTCGTCGAGCATAAAGACCGGGTTGCACGTTTCAATGCGCCGCAGCGCCTGGATGACGCGGCCTGGCATCGAGCCGATGTACGTGCGGCGAAAACCGCGAATCTCGGCTTCGTCGCGCACGCCGCCCAGCGATTGCCGTGTAAACTTGCGGCCCATCGCGCGGGCGATGGATTGGCCCAGGCTCGTCTTGCCCACGCCCGGCGGCCCGACAAAGCACAGGATGACGCCTTCGCGCTCGCGCCGGATATAGTCTACCGGCTTGGGAGTTTCCTCTTCTTTCTTTTGCTCCCCCTCTTCTTGGGCGCGATCCGCCTTGAGCTTGCGCACAGCCAGGTATTCGAGGATGCGCTCCTTGATGTCCTTCAAATCATAGTGGTCTTCATCCAACACCACGCGCGCGTGCGGCACATCCAGGTTATCGGGTGTTGTCTTTTGCCAGGGCAGGCTGGTCATCCAATCCAGGTACGTGCGGATAACGCCATACTCGGCGGCGGCGGTGGGCAGCTTGGCGAGCCGGTCCAGTTCACGCTTGGCTTCCTTGAGCGCCTCTTCCGGCATCCCGGCTTCTTCAATCTTTTTGCGGAACTCTTCGACCTCGATCTGCTGCTCGTCGGCCTCGCCCAGTTGCCGCTGGATGGCCTTGAGCTGCTCGCGCAAATAGTATTCCTTTTGAACCTTTTCCATCTCGGACTGGGCTTCGCCCTGAATCTTTTTGCCCAGCTCGAGGACTTCGAGCTCGTGGCCGAGCAGCCCGATGACTTTGCGGAGTTTGGCCCCCACGTCGTCCAACTCCAAGACTTGTTGCGCGTCGGCCAACTCGATGCGGATGTACGTGGCAATGGCATACGCCAACTGGCGCGGGTCTTCGATATTGGCCGCCATGCCAGCCAGCTCGTCGGGGACGCCGGGGATGAGCTCTACCAGCCGCGCGAACAACTCGGTGACCTTGCGCTTGAGCGCCTCTATCTCAACCGTCTCTTCCAGAGTTTCGCGCGCGCGAGAGACCTTGGCCTTGAGGTAAGGGGTATTTGATGTGTATTGCTCGATGCGAATGCGCTCCAAGCCCAACACAATCAACCGAACGGTGCCATCCGGCAAGCGCAGCAACCGCTGGACCGCCGCCGCCGTCCCGACGGTGTAGCAATCGTCCGCGCCAGGCTCTTCCAATTCGGGCTTTTTGCTGGCGACCAGCCCGATGATACGCTTTTCGAGAACCGCGTCGTCAATCAGCTTGACCGAGCGCGGCTGGCCGACGGTAAGCGGCACGGCCGTGACGGGATACACCACCACGCCGCGCAGCGGCAAAATGGCTAACTCGTCCGGGATTTCAACTTGATCGCCCGGCTCGGGTTCTTCCGGCGCTCTGTTCACGACAACGGTGTTCATCGCGTCGGGGCGAAACAGGTTCGCTCCATCCAGGCTGAACATTGATTCATCCATAGGTATCGTAGCGACCTCGCTTTGGCGATGGTTATGATTCGGCATTCAAGTTGGCGACTGGGACACTCACTTTGTGGAGATGGACCTTGGGCAGCGTCACCTGCAGAAAGCCATCGGCATAAATGGCCTCGATGCTTTCTTTTTCCACCGCCCAATGCAGATACACTTCGGTGCGGAACTCGCCGTAACGGACTTCCATTTGGTGATACGCCACCTTGGGACAGGGATCGTGCCGGACGCCCGTGATGACCAGTATACGATCCGTGAACGATACCGAAAAATCTGCTTCTTTCATCCCGGCGACTTCGGCGCGCACCACCACCGCCTCGTCGGTCTCGTACACATCGGTCGGCGGACGCCAGGCGTTCGTGTGGCGCACGACCACCCAACGTCCCGGCACGATCATATCGTGGTATAACCGATCCATCTCAGCCTGGGCGCGATCCAGGTCATCTGTCAGTCCCATCAGACTCTTGCCCATCAGTCATGCTCCTGTCATCGCCAGACCTGACAGGTTTCAAGAACCTGTCAGGTCTCTCTGCGTGTGTGAAAATTCTACCACATTTTCGGGATTTTGGATTGCGGATCACCGAGGCGCAAAAAACTCGGACTGCAAGCCGCCGCAAATTGCCCTTACTGGCCCCAATTCCATGCCGTCACAAGTCAAGAGTGGAAGGCGATGAAATGGTTTTATCACCATAAACAACAATTGTCAAACGCGCGCGCCAATCCAAAATCACTTGACAGTCCTGCGCGGCTGTGCTAGGCTTTGCCACCTGGAGGTCACTATGTCTCAAGACCCGCTTCTGCTCCTCACCGCTCCAACGCCGCCGGAACCGGCCAAGCTGGCCACGGCTACGCCGCTTCACATCGCGCTGGGCGAGTTCCGCGAGCACATGGCCCGGCGCGACCTAGCCGAAAACACGATCAAGTCGTTCCTCTACGACCTCAACTTTTTAGCCCACTTTGTCGGCAAGAACCGGGCGATTGGCAGCATCGCCACCAAGGACTTGGATGATTTTATTCACTGGCTGCTGCACGGACGAGGCGTGCCGTGCAACCAAAAATCACTCGCGCGGCGCATCACGGCGCTCAAGGTTTTCTTTGCCTGGCTGGCAGACTCGAAAGTGATCCCGCTCGATCCAGCCGCGCCGATCATTCATCAGCCCGTGTCCACCCCCCTGCCCGACATCCTCTACGATGACCAGGTGGAGCAACTGCTGGCGACGACCAACCTGCTGCGTCACGGCGACCCACAGGGCGCCAGGGGATGCAAGCTCGATGCGCGTCCGCACCTGCTCGTCACGCTGCTGCTGGCGACCGGCATCAAGAAAAGCGAGTGCATGGCGATTGTGTCGAATCACCTGGATTTTTCGGACGCGGCAGCGCCAGCCGTGTGGATTCACTACGCCGACGCGCGCCATCGTCACAAGGAGCGCAAGCTGCAACTGGCTCCCGATTGGCCGCGCGTGTTGGAAGAATACAAGGCGCAATACCAGATGAGCGACAAGCTCTTTCCCTGCACTGCCCGCAACCTGGAATACGTGCTACGCGACATGAGCCTCCTGGCTGGGCTGCCCAAGCAGGTCTCGTTTGAAATGTTGCGCTGGACATGCGCCGTGCGCGATCACAAGGGCGGAATGAGCGCAGAGCAATTGCGGCAGAAACTGGGGCTGTCCAAAATCACGTGGGAGGAAACCGGCGAGAAAATCGCCCGGCTCGCCGCGCCCGCGATCTAAAGCAGACCTCCGAGGTTTCCAAAACCTCGGAGGTCTTGCGTCTAAGGCGAAGGAATAAAAATCTGGAACGGGAATGGGCTGTACTTTTCCATCACAGCCAAATAAGATTGCCCACTCCATCCGCCGACGGCATAAAGGTCCGTGCGATGCAAAGTCATCGCCAGATTGCGCCACTCGCCCGCCAGCGGCGTCTCGATGGGTGACCAGGCATTCGTCGCCGGGTCGTATCGCTCGCCAAAAGCCAGGTAGCCCGACCAGCCGCCGCCCACCGCATATAACCGACCGGCGAGAGAGACCAGCCCCAATCCGCCCCGCCCGACCTGAAGCGGCGCGCACGGTTCCCACGCATCCCGGTCGGGCCAGAATCGCTCGCAGGTGGCAAACTCGCGGCGGCCATCGTATCCGCCCACGACGTAGATGGCCTTGCCCAGCGTGGCCGCCGCTGCGAAGCCGCGCGGCGTCGGCATCGGCGCTCGCGCTGTCCAGCGCTCCGTCGTTGGGTCATACACGAGCGACTGTCCCAGGTAACTGCGCCCATTCGTCCCGCCAAACAAGTACACCTTGCCCTCATGAACCGCGAGAGCATAGGCAAACACCGGAGAGGGCAACGCCGTCCCGCTCGTCCAGGTGTCGGTCTGGGGGTCAAACCATTCGACCGCCCTCGTCGGCGTTCCGTTCGACGTATAACCGCCTGGCGCCATGATCTGGTTGTCCAAGACAATGGCGGAAATGTTGGCGACGGGCGTCGGCTTGCCCGCGCCGGGCGACCACGCATTTTTCACCACGTCATAGATTTCTACCGCGCCGGTCACGCCGCCTGGCGACGTGCTGCCACCAATGGCATACAACCTATCGCGCCAGGTCACCAGCGCCAACCGTCCACGCGGAGTAGGCATTTGCGCGCCGACCTGCCAGTGTGAATCGCCGCCCGTCGCCATCGCCGCGACGTTGGAACCGGGCAAGTCGCTAAACTCGCCGCGCGTCCCATTCCCCGCCGCCGTCGAGCGCGGCCAGGTGATGCCCAGCCCAGCCGCCACGAGCAACACCGCAACGATCAACGCGATGCGCTGCGGCCACGGCAACGGCGGCTCGACGACACGCAACAGAGACGACTGTGGTTCAGCGATAGCTTCAAAGCGCGCCTCGGGCGGCACCTCCACCCAACCCTGGCGCACGGCGTACATCGTCGCCTCGGTGCGGCTCTGCGCACCGATCTTGGCAAAGATGTTGCGCAGGTGAACCTTGACCGTGTTGGCGCTGATCACCAGTTGGCTGGCGATTTCCTTGTTGCTGGCCCCGGTCGCCACCCGGCGCAGGATTTCGAGCTCGCGCTCGCTTAGTTGTGCCAGTTCGTTCGATTGTTCTTCAGACACAGTTGCCTCGCATCAGCGGCGCGGATTGTACCACAAGAACAGAAAAAACATGCGGCACGCTCGTGATGGTGGCAAGGTCAAATGCCCAAGTACGCCTTGCGCACCTCTTCATTCTTGGCCAGGCTGCGCGACTCGCCCTCCATCCAGATTTTGCCTTCGCTCAACACGTAAGCGTAATCGCTCACCGCCAGCGCCATGTGGACGTTCTGCTCGACCAGGAGCATGGTCAAGCCCTCGGCTTTGAGCGCCTTGAGCGTCTCAAAAAGGGTCAAGACGAGCACCGGCGAAAGGCCCAGCGAAAGCTCGTCGAACATCAAGATTTCCGGCTCGGCCATCAACCCGCGCGCCACGGCGAGCATTTGCTGCTCGCCGCCGCTGAGGGTACCCGCTTTCTGGTTGCGACGTTCCTTGATGCGCGGGAACAACACATACACCTTTTCCAGGTTGCGCTGCAAGTAAGGACGAGCGCGCCCGGCGATGGCGCCCATCTCTAGATTTTCGTATACGGACATTTCGGTGAACAGTTGCCGGCCTTCGGGCACCAGCACCAGCCCGGCGCTCGCGCGCGAATGCGGCGAAGCCCGCGTAATGTCCTTGTCTTCAAAGGTGACCGACCCTTTCCAGGGGCGCAGCAGTCCCATCATCGTGCGCAGCAGCGTTGTTTTGCCCACCCCATTCGACCCGACGAGCGAGGTCAGCTTGCCTTTCTCCAGCTTGAGGCTCGCGCCCCACAGGATTTGCACCTCTCCATAGCCTGAAACCACGTCATGGACTTTTAACAGGGCCATAGTCTCTACCCTCTCTTACGAGTTCTAGTTCAAGACCCACGATTGGCTGCGCCAATCGTGGGGAACCCGGAAAGATTTACTCCGCCAACAACCTTTCCGCCAGCTTGGGATCGCCCAAATAGGCTTCGATCACTTGCGGATCGTTGGCGACCTCTTGCGGCGTCCCTTCGGCAATCTGCATCCCATAGTCCAGCACGATGAGGCGGTCCGATACGCTCATCACCGCCTGCATGACGTGCTCGATCATCAAGATAGTGACGCCTTCGTCGCGGATGCGGCGGATGGTATCCAGGATCGCCTCGATCTCGGTCGGGTTCAATCCGGCCAGCACTTCGTCGAGCAAGAGCAGATAGGGGTGAGCGGCCAGGGCGCGAGCCAGCTCGAGTCGCTTTTTCTGCGCCACGTTCAGGCTGCTCGCCAGTTGACCTGCGCGCGCGGTCAAGCCGACACGCTCCATCACCCCATCGGCCACTCGAGCCGCCGAAGCGCGCGAGTGCCCCTCGCGGCCAAAGCACGCGCCCACCATCACGTTTTCGAGCACGGTCAGCTCGTTCAGCGGGCGCACCACCTGATGCGTGCGGGCCACGCCCGACCGCGCCACCTCGTAAGGCGGCAGGCCGGTAATGTCCTTGCCGCGAAAGATCACGCGGCCGGACTCGGGCGGATAGACGCCGTTGATGGCGTTAAAGAGCGTCGTCTTGCCCGCGCCATTGGGGCCGATCAATCCCAGAATCTGCCCCTCGGGCAAATCGAACGTGACGTCGGTGAGCGCCTGCAATCCCCCAAAACGCTTGATGACTTTATCCACTTGAAGAATCATACGAGCACCTTCCGCAAGGCCGGGAAGCGGGAGCGCAGCCAACCCACTACACCGGCTGGCACAAAGAGGACGATCAACAGGAGGGCCAGACCGGCAAAGGCCAGGTGCAAGTTCTTGAACAGCGGACTGGTGAGCAAGAATCCGCGCAGCCGCTCATACCCGACCGCTCCCAGCACCGGCCCCAGCACAGTCCCATTGCCGCCCAGCATCACCATGACCAGCATCTCGATGGACATGTGGAGACGAAAAGCGTCGCCCGGCTCGACGTTGCCGTTCTTGAAAAAGAACAGCGTGCCGATGATGCCCGGAAAGAAAGCCGAGATGATGTAGGCGATGTTTTTGAAATTGGGCGCCTTGACGCCCATCACCATCGCGGCGTCTTCGTCTTCTCGAATGCCCATCAGCCCCAGGCCAAACCGCGAGTGCTTGACCATGTAGCTGGTCACGACCACGGCGAGCGTGACGACCAGGAGCAGCGTGTAGGTCGTCCACAAAGCCTGCATCGCGCCGCCATACGCCTGGTAGGCCGAAAAGTTGATAAACATGCCGGTCGGGCCGCCGAACGGGCCAAAGTTGATGACGAACGCCCGCGCGGCTTCGTTGATGCCGATGGTCGCCAGCGCAAAATAGGCGCCGCGCAAGCGCAAGATGGCCGCTCCCAACAGCGCGGCGATCAATGCGGAAACGCATCCGCCTACCAGCGCCGCCGTGTAAAGCGGCCAGCCGTGTTGGCTGATCAAGTAAAAACCGGCATATCCCCCCAGGCCAAAGAAAACAATGTGGCCGAAATTCACATAGCCGGTGTAACCCAGCATGATGTTCAGGCTGGAAGACAGCGCCACGAACATCAACAGGGTAAAGACCAACTCGCGCAAAGTGCTATCCCGCGTCACCAGGGCAGCGCCTCCACCGACCAGCACGAGCAAAAAAGTCAGCCAGAATCCGGGTTGTCGCCATGCGTTCATTTAGCGCGCTCCCAACAAGCCACTCGGGCGGATGAGCAGAATCAAGATAAACAGCGCAAACTCGAGCACCGGCACCCAACTGACCGGCATAAAGACCGGAATCAGGCCTTCCATCGTTCCCAAGATCAGACCGCCCAGGAGTGCGCCCAGCGGATTGCCCAATCCTCCGAGAACGCAAATCACAAACGAGCGGGGCTCATAGGCGTCGCCACTCAAAATGGTGAACGGGAAGAAAGTAGAGACCAAGCCGCCGGCCACCGCCGCCAGCATCGTTCCGATGCCAAAGCTGAGCGCCAACACTTGGGACGAGGGAATGCCCATCAATTCAGAGGCGTCCCGATTGTTCGCCACAGCGCGGATCGCTTTGCCAGGCAGGGTGCGGTAGAGGAACAAATACAGAGCCGCCGTGGCCAGAACGGTCGTCAGCGCAGACGCCACGCGGCTGCCCAGCAAAGTGATCGGGCCGACCTGCAACGACCCCAGCGAATAGTCAATGTTGCGGGGGGAGGTGGTCAAGACCGCCGTGCCGACTCCGATAATCATCATGTTGACCGCAAAAGTAGCCAGCAGGGACGACAGGTGCGGCGCATTGATCACCCGATGCACTGCGACCCCGTACACCAGAAAGCCAAAGACGAGTCCCAGCACGGCCACGATCAAGATAGCCAGATAAGGGTTAAGCCCCAGGGCGGTAAAGAGAAAGTAAGTGCCAAACATGCCGAGCGCCATGATCGCGCCGTGACTCAGGTTAATGACGCGCATCACGCCCCAGATCAGGCTCAGCCCCATGGCCGCCATGCCATATACAAAGCCCAGGAGCAACCCGTCAACGAGCGAGGCGAGGAGTTGACTCATGATACGTCTCCTGAAACGGAATGCGTGATACGTGATGCGTGCAGCACGAGAGCGCGCATCACGTATCACGAGCTGTTCCCCCGCAGTGGGGAATCAGGGCTGCGAGGGAACGAGGCCAGAGAAGGTTACTTGCGCGCCGGATACTGCGCATTGGCAGACTTGCCGGCCTCCGGCCAGACGACTTGCTTGGCCAGCTTGCCTTGCGCGTCCTTTTGCCACTGGATGTAGACCATGTCATGGCCGATCTGCAAACCGTGATTCTTGTCGCTCGTATCAAACTTGACGCGGCCATAAAAGGTCAGCATGTCCATCGCATCCAGCGCGGCCTTGACCTTTTGGGCGTCTAGCGAGCCGGCCTTTTCAATCGCCTTTTGCAAAATCAGGCCGGCGGCATAGCCGCCCGCGCTGTGATACGAAGGCTCTTCGTTGTACTTGGCCTTGTAGCTGCTGACAAAGTCGGCCACGCTGATGCCATAATACTCCAAGTTGGCCGCCTTGGCCGATTCGGCGGAATATTTTGCCAGCGGCTCCCACTGGCTGGGGCCGATCACGCCAAAGGCTGCATCGCCCAGCTCGACGAACTTGGGCTCCGGCGGGGCCACCAGCAAGGCAAAGAACTTGGCCTTGACGCCCTTTTCAAACATCTGCTTGGCAAAAGTGCTGGTATCGGCAAAGTGCCCGCCGCCCATCACGGCGTCCACGTCGGCGGGAATCTTGTTGATGAACGGCGCAAAGTCGGTCGTCTTGCTGTCGTAACTCTCAAAGAGAGCGATCTGGTAGCCTTTGCCTTCGCCATAGGCCTTGGCCGCATTGCACACGTCGGTGGAGAATTTATCAGCCTCGTGAACGATCGCCACCTTTTTGGCATTCGGATCAAGTTTGGCAAGGAGATCAAAAGCGCCGGTGAGGTAGCGGCTGCCCGGCGTATAGGCCTGGTAAACCAGCTTGTAGCCTTTTTGATAGGTGCTATCCGAGGCCGCGCCGGTGGTGATCATGATCTTGCCGTACTGCTCGGCGATCACCGCAACCGCGTCGGCCAGGCCGCTGCTATAGGGGCTGACGAGAAAGTCGGCCTTGTCCTCGTTGACCAGCTTGGTGTAGAGCGATTGCACGCGGTCCTTGTTGCTCTCGTCGTCATAGAATTTGGCCGAGAACTTGACGACGGCGCCATCGGCCAGCTTGACGCCGGCTTTGTTTACCTGCTCGATCCACAAATTCATGCCGCTGATCTGCCGCGTGGACTCGACGTTGAGACTGCCGGTCTGCGAAGCAGTAAAGCCGATGACGACAGTTTTTTCCTTGCCGACGGGAGCCGCGCCCGGAGCGGGCGCTGCCGGGGCGCAAGCCCCCAAGAGCAGGCTAGCGACGGTGAGGGCGCAGACGAGATAAAACCCTGTGCGTTTCATTTGTTCTTCTCCCTGTGAGTATCGCTTGGCTGAACCGATAAAAGAGGAACGAGAAATCAAATGGTCTAG
>CAYHAR010000056.1:0-19446 GCA_964354595.1 uncultured Anaerolineae bacterium
CCGCGCGCTTTCTGGCGGAGGAAATTTCACGCGACACGTACATCAACATCATGGCGCAGTATCGCCCGTGTTACCACGCCGCAGAGCATCCGCCGCTCGACCGGCCCATCACGCGCAAAGAATACGCAGACGCAGTGGCGGCCTGTCGCGCCGCCGGGCTGCACCGGTTCGACCACTGACCGCTTTGAACAAAGACGCCAAGAGCGCCAGGCTTTTTATACTGAATCCCTTTGCGTCCTTTGCGGTAAAAAATCACTCCACGCTCTACGCTCCACGCTCCACGATCTTTACACGCTCTGAATACCGGCATCGCTCCTGCGCGCATTCGACGGCGCGCGCCCGGTGTTGAGCGGCAGCAGATTCATCTCCGCGCAACGACGCCGCTTGCGCCAGCAAATCGTGCGCCGGGCCGCGCCAGTCGGCGCAACTGCGACGCTCCATCGCGTCGAGCGCGGCGCGGGCCAATGCTTCGGCGTCGTCCGCGCGACCTTGTGTCAGCGTCACGCGCCCCTGCCAGACCAACGTCTCTGCCAGCGGCCACACCAGCGCATGTTCGGCGCACGATTGTTGCGCTTCGTCCAGGTGAAGGAGAGCCGAGGCCACATCGCCCGCTCGCAGCGCCAGCGCGCCCAGGCCGGTGAGCGCGTGAATGATTTCCTCGTGGCTTTCGCTCGCGCGCAACACGGGCAACGCCTCTTCCAGCGCAGACCGCGCCGAATCGTCCTGGCCCAGGTCAAAGTAAATGTCGCGGCCTAACGTCAGCCTGGCCCAGGCTAACCCGGTCGCGTCGTTGCGCGCGGCAAAGATGCGCTGCGATTCTTTAGCCAGCTCGCGCGCCGCATCATAGTGACCGGCGTAGGCTTGCGTCTCGGCCTGGCTGAGCAGCGAATAAGGGAGCGCGCCGCTGCCGATTTCGCGCGCCAGCGCAATCGCTCGCTGGAACGTCTCGAGCGAGGCCGCGGCGTCGCCGCGCCGCAGATGCACAATCGCCATGTTGACCAGCGTGCTGGCAATCTTGTCCTTCAATCCGATCTTGCGCCGGATGTCCAGCGCCCGTTTGAGCGAATCCAGCGCCTCGTCCAATTCTCCGACGTGGACCTGGTTCGTCGCCAGGTCGCTCAACACGGTCGAGCGCAACGGCTCGTCCTGCTGCTCCTCGGCCAGACGGTACGCCTCGTCCAGGTACGTCCGCGCGCGTTCCCACTCGCCTAACGTTTGATACGTCAGCCCCATGCTGCGAGTAGAGACGGCCATCTCGGCCGTGTGGCCGTTCTCGCGCGCAATATTGTATGCCTGGCGCGAAGCATCCAGCAACTCGGTGTTGCGCGATTGCCACCAGTACGACTCGGCGAGCGAATTGTAAGCTTCGGCTTGCGCGCGCGTGTCGCCATGCTCGCGCGCCAACTCGAGCGCGCGATGCAGGTCGGCTTCGGCGTCGGCATATTGACCCATCCGGCGATGCAACCGGCCCCGGTTGAGATGCAGGCGCAGCGCATTGATCCAAAAGCTGGCGGCCGGCAAGCGCCCCAGGCATTGCTCGGCCAATTGGTAAAAAGCCAGCGCGTCCTGGTTCGCGTACAAGTCTTGCGCCAGCGTTCCGGCCATCAACGCCGTGACGAGGGCTTTATCCCACTTGAGCCCTCGCTCCCAGTGGCGAGCCAAAACGCCGCAGATTTCTTCGGGGCGATCGCGGTACAGCCATTCCAAAAACTCGCCCACGCGCGCGTGCAGCTCGCGCCGACGTGCAAAGGTCAAGCAGTTGTAAGCCACCTCGAAAGTGAGCGCGTGCTTGTAGAGGTACGCGAGCTCCGGGTCGGGACGCTCGAGACGCGTGAGGTCAACCTGCACCAGCGTATCGAGCCGCTCGCGCATCGCGGTATCGGCCATCGGATACGGATACACGCCGCGCAGGACGACGTAGGCGAACCGCTGCCCAATGACCGAAGCCACCTGCGCCAGATCGCGCGTGGGCGCTTCGAGTCGGTCCAGGCGGGCCATCAGCAGGCTTTGCAGCGAATCGGGGATTTGGACTTGGGCCACGTCTCCGACCAGGCGATACTGTCCATCGTCGCGCGCGAGCACGCCGCTCTCGATCAGGCTGTTGAGAATCTCTTCGACAAACAGCGGATTGCCCAGCGTTTTCTCGTGAATGTCGCGGACAAGGTGAGCCATCTGAGGGCTTGGGCCAGTCTCGCCCAAAATCGCGCGCACCAGCTCCTCGGCGCTTTGCTCGTCCAGCTCGTCCAACTCTTTCCACACGCAATCGGGCGACGTGAGAACGTCCAGCTTGAAATCCGCGGGCGTGCGGAACGAAAGACAGATCAACAGCGGCACGTCGCGGGCGCGCGCGGCCACGTGATCGAGCAACTCGAGCGACGACTGGTCGGCCCAGTGAATGTCCTCAAACAGCAACAACAGCGGCACTCGAGAAGCGCGCGCGCGGAGCAGCGCCGTCACCACCTCGAACAATTTGCGGCGGCGCTCGGCCGCGCCCAACATGGAGGCCGGCCCCGCCGGCGCAGTCAGGCCCAGCAGCGGAGCCAGCAAGCCGACCCACGGCGACACGTCGGGCGCTTGGTCTGCTACAGATTTTTCAACTTTGCGCCAACGTTCTTTGAGCGAATCGCTTTCGTGAAAATAAAAGAACGCGCTCAAGAAACTGTGCCACGGCAGATAAGGCACATTCAACCCATGCGAAAGACATTCGCCGCTGTAGCCGTTGCCGCCGCCCGCCAGCCATCGCCGGATGACTTCTTCGATCAGGCGCGTCTTGCCCACGCCGGGGCGTCCGCTCACGGCGACCGCGCAGCCGTGGCCGGCGAGCGCGCGGTCGGCCGCGCGCAAGAGATCGGCTCGTTCGCCTTCACGCCCGACGAGCGGCCAGCGGCTGGCCAGGTAGCGCGCGGCCAGGCCCGCTTCGCTGGCGCGCTCGGTCAGCAAGCGAAACGCGCGCACCGGCTCGGCTTTGCCTTTGAGCCTCAAGGGCGGCATGGCTTCGTAGGTGAATCGCTGCGCGGTGCGGTCGCGCGTATAGGCGTCCACCAAAATGCTGCCAGAGCCGCACGCAAAAGTGAGCCGCGACGAGAGGTTCACCGTGTCGCCGATGACGGTGTACTCGCGCCGGGCCGCGCTGCCCACCGGCCCGGCAAACACCACGCCCGAAGCGATGCCGATGCGCTGCTCGGCGATGAACGGCAGGCGCGCGACCTCGGCCTGCAGCGCCAACGCGCAGCGCAGCGCGCGAAACAGGTCATCCTCGTGCGTGTCCGGCGCGCCAAAGAGGACGTGCAGCGCGCTGCCCTTGTCGCCGGTCAGCACGCGGTTGAGGTGTCCCTCGAATCGCGCGACGGCATCTTGCATCGCGCGGAAATACTCCTGGAGCTGATCGCCGGCCGCCGGGTGGTCGTAGCGCAGGCCGGTAAAGTTGACGAACATCGAAGTCACGCGGCGATGCTCGCCGGACAAGTCGCCTTCACCGGCCACCAGCCGCGCATAAACAGAGCGCGGCAGAAACGGCGCGCATATCTCGATAAAATCGCCGGTAGTAACGGCTTTTGTCAGAGAACGGCTAAAGCCGTTACTATAGACACTTTCTACAAAAGGCGACAAGACGGTGTACTCGTCACACGTCTCGCCGACCACAGCATTGACGGTGGTGAGCATCGCCGCGTGAGCCGCCACCTGGCCTGCGCGCGCGCATTTTTCTCCGCCCACCGCCCAATCCAACGCCGCGCCTGCCAACACAGGCTCCATCCCGTGCGCGCTATCGCCCACCGTCAACAGCGCCGCCGGGCCGTATCCCGCGCCGATTTTGACGCTCAGCTCGAACGTCTGGCCGCCCGCCTGGACGCGAGACATTTGAGCGGTCATTGCGCGCTGCATGGCTTGCGCGCAAGCCAGCGCCCGCGTGACGGTTTCGCCTGGAGGGGTATCCGGGGATTGGAGAAAGAACGCCGTCAGCGCGTCGCCGCTAAAGCGCGCGATGATGCCGCCGTGCTCGTTGACGGGGGCGATGAGCGCGGTAAAGGTCTCGTTCAAAATCCGCGCGAGTTCTTCCGCGCCTAGCGGGCCGAGCAGGGCCAGCCGTTCCGACATCGGCGTAAAGCCGGCCACGTCGGCGAACAACACCGCCGCTTGGACGGGGATGAATTCGCCGGGGCGCGGCGCGTCGTGCGCGAGCGCCCGGCGCACAATGTTGGCGGGGACATACGCCGCAATGGACTGGGCCAACTCAAGAGAAGCAGGCATCTCTAGTCACCAAGTCTATTATAGCTCAAAGTTTGCGGGTGTGGTATAATCCCGCCATCCCCATTTTGCCTAGAGAGCACCCGAATGAGACGCGCTGCGACGCTGCTGTGTATAACCGCGCTACTGATCTCTGGCTGCGGCCAAATCATCTACGGTCCCACACCCACGCCCGTGGTGTTGGGCGTGACGCTGCCGCCGCCCTCGCCCACGCCCAAGGTCGTCGCCGCGCAGACCCCAACACCCGCGCCGACTTTTACGCCCGCGCCGACTCCCACGCCGGTCATTTACACCGTCAAGTCGGGCGATACGCTGCTGTCTATCGCCATCGAGTTCGGCACATCCGTCGCGGCGATTCAGCAGGCCAACGGCATCATCAACCCGGCGGGGCTGCAAATCGGGCAGGAGCTGGTCATTCCGGTCGGACCCGGCGGGGTGGAAGCCGCCAAGCAGATTTTGCCCACGCCCACGCCGCTCGCCGCCAAAGTTCAAGGCCTGGCGTTCAGCGAGACCGGCGTCGGCAGCTTGCGCTGTCGGGGCGAGGTCGTCAATCCTAATGCGGGCGCGCTGGAAAACGTGCAGGTGCGCGTCGTGCTCAAAGACGCGGCCGGGCAGGCGTTAGCCGAGGGCCGGCCATTCACGATGCTGGACGTGATTCCGCCGGGCGGGCGCGCGCCGTTCGAGCTGCTGTTCACCTCGCCGCCCGCGCGTTACGCCAGCTTTGAGGCGATCGTCATCCGCGCCGAGCCATCCGTCGAGCCGGGCGTGCGCTACGCCGCGCTCCAGATTGTCTCCAAGCAAGGTGGCACGGACGGGCTGCAATTCCGTGTCATCGGCAAAGCGCGCAACGCCAGCGACCGGCCGGCGGTTGACGTCAAAATCATCGTCACTGCGTATGACGCGGCGGGTCAAGTCATCGCCGCTCGTCAGCAGACGCTCGGCAATGGCAACCTGGCTTCTGGCGCGACGGGCGACTTTGCCATCTCGTTCGCCCCTAGTGGCGGCACACCGGCTCACTTTGAGGTGGCCGCCGAAGGCCGCTTTGCTCAATAACACTCTGCCACCATGTCCACTGCGCCCATCCATCTTCCCAACCCACGCCTGTATGCCCTCGCCCGCGCCGTCGTGCGCGCCCTGTTGTGGCTGCTGACGCGCACCGAGATTCGCGGCCAGGAAAACATTCCACCACTTGGCCCCTATATCATCCTCACCAATCATTTGAGCACGATTGACCCGTCGCTTATTATGGCGGTGTTCCCGTCGCCCGTCACCGTCTTTGCCGGGCACACTCACCGCCACGAGTTTATCATCGGCGAGGTGATGAACGCGCTCGGCGCGATTTGGGTAAAGCGCGGCGAGGTGGATCGCCACGCGCTGCGCGCCGCGCTCGACGCACTGAAAGCCGGCGGCCTCCTCGGCCTTGCGCCGGAAGGAACGCGCAGTCGAACGGGCGGCTTGCTCAAAGGGAAAATCGGCGCAGCTTATCTGGCGACGCGCGCGGACGCGCCGCTCGTCCCAGTTGCGCTCACCGGAACAGAAATCGGTTTGCCGGCGTTGCTCAAGCTGGGCCGACCGCGCATCACCGTCACCATCGGCCCGCCCTTTCGCTTGCCGAATCCGAATCCGCAGGCAGGCCGGCAGGAACTGGAAGCGCACACCGACCTCATCATGCGGACGCTGGCGGAAATGTTGCCGGACAAGTATAGAGGCGTGTACCGGGATAGCGTATAGCGGATGGCCGATAGCAGATAGTAGAACGCTGCCCACCGGGGTGGCGTTTTTTGTTGCTCATTCACACACAAGAGCGCCCTCACGGGCGCGACAGGGCGTGCGCGACGGAGCCCCACTCGGCCAGCGTCAGCGTCTCGGCGCGGCGACGGCCATCCACGCCCGCGCGCTCTAGTGCGGCGGCGATCTCGGCTTGCGGACGGGCCAGCCCGCCGGTCAGCGCGTTGTGGAGCTGCTTGCGCTTTTGAGCAAAGCCCGCCTTGACGACGGCAAAGAACTCGTCACGGTCGTCCACTTGCACAGTCAGGGTCTTGTATGGCTCGATGCGGACGACGGCGCTATCTACTTTCGGCGCGGGGTAAAACGCGTCCGCCTTGATGCGTGTCACGATGGACGGCCGCCCGTAGAACTGCACGCTCACTCCCAGCAAGCTCAGCTTGCCCGGCGCGGCGGTGATGCGCTGCGCCACTTCGAGCTGAACGGTGAGGACAATCAACGAGGGAGAAACATCTGCTTCCAGCAAATGCCGGATGACCGCCGAGGTGATATAGTACGGCAGATTCGCCGCGACTTTGTAGCAGGGCGCGGCGACGAGCGCAGCAGGATTGAATTGCAGAATGTCGCCCTGAACGAGGGTGACGTTGGAATAGTCGGCCAGGACGCGGCGAAGCGGAGGCATGAGCGCACTGTCCAGCTCGACGGCGACGACGCGCCCGGCGGACTCGGCCAGGTATCGCGTCAGTGAACCCAGGCCAGGGCCGATTTCCAGCACCGTGTCTTGGCGCGTCAACTCGGCAGCGGCCGCAATGCGCGCCAGCGCGGATTCGTCCACCAGCCAGTTTTGGCCCAGGCTCTTTTGGGGGCGCAGGTTAAACTCGCGCAAGAGTTGGCGAACGTTGAGAGGAGAAGGCATCAGCGCAGTGAGATCACGGCTCTTGCGGCCAATCGGCGATGACATAGTTAATGTCGTTGGGCACGGGCGTCAGCAGATAGACATCTGTCCAGCGATACCACGTCCAAACGCGGGGGTCGTCGTCGTCGTAACCCAGGTCAATTCGTTTGCCCTTGATCGCTCCGCCCGTGTCGCCCGCGTCGCCAACGCCGTAATTGAACACGTACACGCGGCTGCCCAGCTTGACCACGCGCGGGTCCACCGCGACGATGCCGTGCCGCATGATCCAGCCCAACGCTGTGCGCCCGTAATACTTGGCCGTCTTGGGCGTGCCAGCGGTCGAGGCGCTGTAAGAGGTTGCCATCATCCTGACCTTGCGCCAATATTCGATAGGGCCATCGGGCGTGTCCAACGTGCGGACGACAATCTTGGTGCCGTAGGCAATGGTCTTGGTCTGGGGCGGGCGGATGATGCCCGAGTCTTCCAAGCGGCGGCTGACTTCTTTGCCGTCTTCGTATCGCACACGGATGCGCTTTTGCAGCACGCCGTTTTCACCAGCCTGCTTCAAGTTCTGCGTGTCAATCTCCATATCCGGGTCGGGCATCCACTGAATCTCAAAGGGTACCGGCTCTTGCTCGATGCGGAACGTCTCGGCCACGCGCACGACGCGAATGGTCATGTCGCGCTTGAGCGGCGTGTTGGGCGCGGGGTCGCTGAAATCCAGACCATCCAATGCAAGGCCTGCTTCGGCTAACGCATCCGCGATGGTTTTGGAATGCGTGCGTGTGTGCAGGTGGCGGCCATCGGCCTCAATCGTCAACGGCACGGCGCGCTCAATCGCCACGACCTGCCCATCGTGAACCGGCGCGCCCAAGTCGGGCCGGACAGTATCGGCCAGGTAGAGTGTCATTCCAGCCTGGCGGAGCGCCTCACCGACGGTGGGCGCAGTGGTGTAAAGCGTCGTCGGCGCGGCGTCATTGGGAAAAAGAGTCAGCTTGACCGCGCGCAGGACGGTGATGTTGCGCGTGGCAGGCGGATTCGGATCACGGCCCGCGCGCGTGGAAAGCGATACGGTCGCCAATCGCCCTGTGGCGGCCGTCGCCGCCGCCTCGACCGGCTGGCCGTCCACGATCAGCTTGTCATGCGGCGAGAGCGTGACGCCTAAATCGGCCAGGATGTCTGCCGGAGAGGTTTTGAGGCTGCGCGTCTGGATAGTCTGCCCGTCCACGCTGACCACGACCGGGCGAGCGTGATCCACGCGAATGGCTTCGCCATCTTCGATGCTAGTTTCTGGCGGCGGCACGACTCGATCCTCGGGGTAAACCGGGATGCCCGCGTCACGCAGGATAGCCTCTACCACAGTCTGGTTAGTGTGGACGATCTGCAGCGTTCCATCCACGACCACCCGCACGGTGGCAAGCGACTGGACGTAGCCCCACGCCATTGCCGCGGCGATGGCGAGCATTGCCATAAAAGCGATCAGCCCTTGCGGCGGCTGCCAGGTCAACAGCCGCCACACCGGCAGCGCCGGCAAGCTGAACCGGCGCGCTTCAGGATCCCAGGGAGAATGATTGAGGTTCATCTTTGTAGAACAGTGGAGTGGTCGTGCACCCCTCGTCGAACTTGGCGGCCTGACTTTTCTCGACTAGCCAGCTCCAACCAGGCGCTCCTGCGGCACCCAGGAGTATCTCCTTACCGTTGCTGCCTTCCGGCCCTGGCGGGGTTCGAAGGCTCCTGCCGCGCAGGACCCGATCTTCAACACTACTTGGCCGAGACAGGCTCAAACCGACAAGCCCTCCAAAAGGGGAATTCGACCCCGCGTAAGCGGATTTCGGGCGCGGCCAAGCCGCGAAGGCACCGCTAGCTCCCCATCTAGCACGACCGGCGGCCATGATACCAGAACCCCCCGAAAAAGCAAACGGGCGACATGGCGCAAAGCGTGTCGCCCTACTCTAAAACTCGTGGCGGAGAGGGCGGGATTTGAACCCGCGGAGCATTTCTGCTCACACGCTCTCCAGGCGTGCGCGTTAGGCCAGACTACGCTACCTCTCCAGTCACCGGCATGGGGATGCCAGCCTTTGGAGATTATACCATAGTTCTCCCGAGATTACAGGAAAAAGCCGTGACTGGCCTGGCCCGGATCCTACCACGCAATCGAGTTTCGTGATAAAATAAGAGCGCCACTAATCAAGTCCATGCTCCTTTTAGACATCTCGAACGTCCGGAGGTGCACTCGATGGCTGCGATCTCTCAAGCAGTTCCCCCAACCCCGCGCACCGGCTGGCTGACCGGGCGCCGCCTTCGCAAGCTTCAAGAAGCCGGACTGGGTTACCTCTTTTTGCTCCCGGCCTTTGGCATCCTCATCGTGTTCCAGTTCTTTCCCGTGTTCTATGGCTTTTACATCAGCCTGTGCAACTGGAAGGTGACCGGCTGCTATAACCTCATGCCGGTGCGCAACTATGTCAACCTGGATGCCTCTAATCCGATTGCCGCGGCGATCGGCTCGCTGCCCCTGGGCAACTATTTCAAGGCGTTTCAGGACCCCGAGATGTGGCACTCGCTGCTCGTCACAGTGACGTATTCGGCCATCTCGGTCCCGCTTCAGTTGGGGATCGCGCTGGTGTTGGCGTACCTGTTATTCCAAAACATCCGCGGCAAGCCGGTCTACCGCGTGTTGATCTTTATGCCCTACATCACCTCGACGGTCGCTTCGGCATCGGTGTGGGCCTTTCTCTACAGCCCGGACAAGGGGCCGATCAATGCAGCGCTGCATGCCCTGGGATTGCCGGCGTTCAAGTGGCTGAACGAGAGCCGGGGCATTTTTGAAATCGTGGGATCGGCGGCTGGCGTCCATCTCCCCAATTGGGCCGCCGGGCCAGGCCTGGCGCTGATCGCCATCATTTTCTACACCACGTGGGTTTTTGTCGGCTACGACACGACCATCTTTATGGCCGGGCTGGGCAACATTCCCAACGAGCTGTACGAGGCGGCCAAGATTGACGGGGCCAGCGGATGGCAGCTCTTTCGCCGCATCACCATCCCGCTGCTCTCGCCCACCACGTTCTTTTTGCTCATCTACACCGTCATCGGGACGTTCAAGGCGTTCAACCATATCTTTGTGATGACGCCGCTGGAAATTGCGGGCGACCCGACGACGACGACCAGTCTCTTGATTTTCCGGCAAATGTTCCAGTACAACCGCTATGGCTACAGCGCGGCGCTGTCGTTCGTCTTGTTCGCCGTCATCCTGACGCTGACGATTATCCAGAACCGTGTGGCGGGCCGCCGCGTGGTCTATTCGTGAGGGAGCAGCGCAATGAGCACTCGTTCACTTGCATCGGCAACAGCTCGATCCGGCGGGCGTATCTCGTGGTCGCGCGTCGCCATCTATGCGGTCCTGACGATGGGCGCGCTCGTGGCGGTGGCCCCCTTCCTGTACATGCTCACGACTTCGGTCAAGTCTTTGGGAAGCGTCATCGCCGGCAAGTTCTGGCCGTGGCTGCCGTTGGGCGACGAAGCCATCCAATGGGGAAATTACCTGGAAGCCATCCGCCGCACCGGCTGGGATAAGCAATGGCAAATGTTCCTGTTTTACCGGTACGCGATCAACACCATCATCGTCACGCTGGCGACGGTGACGGGTGTGCTGCTCACCTCGGTCCTGGCCGCGTACGCGCTGGCGCAAATGGACGTCCCCGGCAAAGAGTTCTTGTTCCTGTTGCTCCTGGCGACGATCATGATTCCCAGCGATCTGACCATCGTCCCCCAGGTGGTGATGATGTTCCAGCTCAAATGGTACAATACGTACCTGGCACTCATCGTCCCTTTCCTGGCCAGCGTGTTTGGCATCTTTTTGCTGCGCCAGTTTTTCATGCAGATTCCCAGAGACCTGTTTGACGCGGCGTTGATTGACGGCAGCGGTCACCTGCGCTACTTGTTCACCATCGTCATGCCGCTCTCCAAGCCCGCGCTCGTCTCGGTGGCGCTGATCAATTTCATCTGGGCGTGGGATAGCTTCAAGTGGCCGCTGCTGGTGACGCGCGACAGCAACATGCGCGTGCTGGCCGTCGGCTTGCAGCAATTCCTGGTGGGCGAAGGCGGCACCAACATTCATCTGATGATGGCCTTTTCGGCCATGGTGACGGTGCCGGTCATTGTATTCTATTTCTTTACACAGAAATACTTTACCGAGGGCATCACCACGACCGGCATCAAAGGATAGATGACACGACTCTGCAAAAAGCCCTTTTTCACCGCAAAGGCGCAAAGAATTTCAATAGGGTGTGACCAAAATCAGTCGGTCGTCTGCGTAGGGGCAGGTCTTGTGCCTGCCCAGATGTGGGCAACCACAAGGGTTGCCCCTACTTGGCGTTCGCCTGCCCGCGCGCTCTTTCGGGGGGCGCAGTTCAAATTCGAGTTCTTTCAGTAGAGTCGTGAGACGTTTTACGTTTGACGGAAGGGAGGTGATCGCTCAAGACAACTGCAATTTGACTTGTTCATTCACCAAATTGACGTTCAATTTCCAAAGGAGGCAGAATGAATTCCCGTAAATGGTTTGCACTATTGAGTTTGGTGGTCGTCGCCGCGACGCTGCTTTCGGCGTGCGCCCCTGGAGCCGCTCCGGCCCAACCGACCGCCAAGCCCGTCGCCGTCAACAATCCGCCCAAGACGCCGGAAGAGGTGGACGCGATTGACCTGAAGGGCAAGAACGTCACCGTCACCTACTGGCACAACCGGCCCCAGAAGGATCAAGAGTTCCTCCAGGCGATGCTGGACGAGTTCAACAAGAGCAATCCTTACGGCATCACCGCCAAGGCCGAGATTGCCGGCGCGTCGTACAACGACGTTTACAGCAAGGTCAGCGCCGCCATCCAGGCCGGCCAGCCGCCCGAGGTCTCGGTGGCTTATCAGAACCAGGCGGCGTTCTATCGCTCGTCGGGCGCGGTCATTGACCTCAACCCGTTCCTCAAGAGCAAGAAATACGGCCTGAGCCAGGAAGATCAGAACGATTATTTCCAGGCATTCCTGGATAGCGACGCCAACCCGCAATACAAGGGCGAGCGGCTGGGCTTTCCCACGCAGCGCTCGATGGACGTGCTGTTCTACAACGTGGATTGGGCCAAGCAGCTCGGCTACGACGGCCCGCCCAAGGACTGGAAGCAGTTTGAAGAGATGGCCTGCAAAGCTGTGGACAAGGACAAGAAAAAGTACGGCTGGGCCTTCCGCCACGACGCCTCCAACTTTGCCTCGCTCGTTTTTGGCAACGGTGGCCGCATCCTGGCTGAAGACGGCCAGTCCTATGCCTTTAACAGCGATGCCGGCGTAGCGGTAGTGCAAATGATCCAGCGCATGGCCAAGAATGGCTGCCTGGTCGAGATCCCCGCCACCGAGCGCTATGGCGAGCAAAACCGCTTTGGCAACGGCGAAGTGCTGTTCGTCCTGGCTTCGTCGTCGGGCCTGCCGTTCTATTACGATACGGTCAACAAGGGCGCCAAGTTCAAGTGGGATATCGCCATGCCGCCTATCAGCGGCAAGCCGGCCATCAACCTGTATGGCGCCAGCATCAGCGTCTACAAGACGACGCCGGAAAAGGAACTGGCCGCCTGGCTGGTGATCAAGTTCCTGGGCGAAAAAGCGCAGACGACCCGATGGGCCGTCCAGACCGGCTACCTGCCGGTGCGCAAGAGCGCCAAGGACGACGTGATCGCCGCCTTCAAGAAGGATCCGCTGTGGGGGCCTGTGGCCGATTCCTACGCCAAGATGTTTGACTGGGCGCAGTACTCGATGATCGAGTCGCCCGTCGCCGGCTACGACCCGGTCCGTTCACTGATTGACAAAGAGATCTTGAGCAAGGCCATCGCCGATCCGAATGCCGATGCCAAGGCCATGTTGAATGACGTCGTCAAAAAGTCGAACGACGTGTTGAAGGAAAATGCGCCGAAATAGTGATCGGCGATCGGTAGGGCGGTATCCCAATACCGCCTAAAAAGGAGCGGGGCGCGGGGAAACCTGCGCCCCGTTTTTTGAAGCTGACTTTTCGTCACCGGCTGCCCAAGTCGGCGATGAAATAGTAACCGTTCCCCGCCGGGGCGATCCCCACGCCGATTTCGCTGTAGCGCGTGTGCAGCAAGTTTCTGCGATGCGGGTCATTGCCCGGCGGCTCGTTGTACCACCACTCGACCGCTTTCACCGGGTCAAACGCCTGGATCCAGTTTTCACCCCACGCCGTCGGAGTGTATCCGGCGCGACTCTCGCGCGTCTTGGTGTCCGCGCCATCCGACCCAAAGTGTGAGCACCAGCCGCGCGCGGAGCAATCGTTGGCGTGCGCCTGAGCCGAGCGCATCAGCTCCGGCGCAATCGAATAGGGAGGCAGGCCATGCGCCGCGCGCTTTTGATTGATGAGCGTCACGACCATCGCCGGCCATTCTGAGACTGTGGGCGGGACGGTCGGAGGGACGAGGGTCGGCAAGAGAGTTAGAGTTGCAGGCCGAGGCGACGGACTCGCAGTGGGAGGAACACGAGTGAGCGTCGGCACAGGCGTCGGCGATGCGGCGACTTGCAACGAATCGAGCGGAATGACGATGGGCTGGCCCGGCACAATTTGTCCCGGGTCGGCGATGGCGTTGATGCGCAAAAGGTCGCGCGTCGTCACGCCAAACGTCTGCGCGATGCCGTTCAAGGTTTCGCCGCGCCGGACGAGGTGGACCATCCAGTAAGGCGACTCGCCTTCCCAGCGCGGGCGGGCCGGAATGTCCAGCACCTGGCCGGCGCGAATCATGTCCATTTCGTACAGGCCGTTGGCAAGCTGAATCGCCGCCATCGAAACGCGATACTGTTGGGCAAGGCCCAGCAGCGTATCGCCGGGCCGGACCGTGTACTGAATCGGGGTTGGCGTAGCGAGTGGCGAGGGCTGTGCTGTTGCTGTCGCCACCTTTGTTGGCGTGAGCGTCACGGGCGGCTGGCTTGTCGGCGCGCTCAAAGTGGGACTCGGTGGTGTGGCCGTTCCGCTTGCCGGGGATGAGACGCAAGCCACCAGCAACGCAACCAGCGCAACACAACACGACAGCGGCTTGTACACAGCCATCCTTTCCTCAAACAAATACGCCTCTGCGCGTGACAGAGGCGAAAGCTCAATACCCCTGGAGCGAGTCGAACGCTCGTCTGAGGCTCCGGAGGCCTCCGCTCTATCCGCTGAGCTACAGGGGCAAGCGACGTTAGTTTACCACACCGGCCCGGATTCCGCAAAGCATTCCTCTCTCACGCCGCATGATGCTATAATGGGGCCGTGCGCGCCACAACCATCAAGAGGTTATAGACGGTGCTCCCTTTCCGCTGGTCAACCGCGCCGGAGAATGCGACGCCGGTTCAGAGACAGAACTTTTTAAAAGTTCAAATTGACGGGATCGGCATCGGGCTGGCGACTGCGGCGGCGCCGTTCCTGCCCGTCTTTCTCACACGCCTGGGCGCAACCAATTTCGAGGTCGGCTTGCTGACGGCGATGCCCGCCGCCACGGGGCTTTTCTTTGCCATCCTCGTCGGACGCTTTTTGCAAAGCCGCCGCCAGGTCGTGCCGTGGTACAGCGGCGTGCGCTTCCTGGTGGTCCTATGCTATGCGCTCACCGGCCTTGCGCCGTTCATCGTGCCCAAGGAATATCTAGTGCAGGCGGTGTTGCTCATCTGGGCGGCCGCCACACTGCCCCAGACGGTGGTCAGTGTCGCCTTCTCGGTCGTGATGAACGCCGTCGCCGGGCCGCAACACCGCTACGACTTGATGAGCCGCCGCTGGACAATTTTGGGACTGGCCACCGCAATCACCGTGGCGATTGCCGGTCAAGTGCTGGATCGCCTCAGCTTTCCGATCAACTATCAGTTGGTCTTTATGGGCCTTTCAGTCGGCGGCCTGCTCAGTTACGCCTATTCGAGCCGCATCGAGCTGCCGGATGTCGCGCCGCCGCCGCGCCGGCCCGGCCAGTCGCTTTCGCAGCGTTTCAAAGGCTACGTCAGTTTGATCCGCAGCCAACCGGCGTTCGTCTCCTTCACGGCCAAGCGATTCGTCTATCTTTCCGGCGCGGCGCTGGCCGCGCCGCTCTTTCCGCTCTACTTTGTGCGCGAGGTGCACGCCACCGATGCGTGGATCGGGATCATCAACACTGCTCAGACGGCCATCTTGCTGGTGGGGTATCCGCTCTGGTCGCGCCAGTGGCGAGTGCGCGGCGCGCGCTTTGTGCTGCTGTGGACGACGCTGGGCCTGACGCTTTACCCGGCGCTGACTGCGTTCACGCATCGCGTCGAATGGATTGTGCTCTACGCCGGCCTGGCGGGCATCTTTCAGGCCGGGCTTGACCTGGTGTTCTTTGACGAATTGATGAAGACCGTGCCGCCCGAATATAGCGCCACGTTCGTTTCACTGGCGCAAAGCCTGCAATATCTTTCGACGGTCGCCTCGCCGCTGGTCGGAACTTTTCTGGCCGACCACATCGGCCTGGGCGGCGGGCTGCTGGTCAGCGCGGCGCTGCGTCTCATCGGCTTTGGCTTGTTTGCGTGGGAGAAAAAGTGAGCCGACCGGGGGAACGCGCGGCAAACAAAAAAGGCCACTCGATCAGAGTGGCCTTTGCCCCCGTAGGGGCGTTGCATGCAACGCTCGCGCTATTCGACCGCAACCGTCGCGCCAGCGGCTTCCAGCTTGGCCTTGGCGTCGGCGGCGGCATCCTTGCTGACGCCTTGCAACACCGGTTGCGGAGCGCCGTCTACCAAATCCTTGGCTTCCTTGAGGCCCAGATTCGTAATGATCTGGCGCACGGCCTTGATGACCTCGATCTTTTTGTCGCCCGCAGCTTTGAGGATGACGTTGAATTCCGTTTTTTCCTCAGCCGGAGCCGCCGCGGCGGGGCCCGCCGCGGCCATCGGCATCGCGGCCATCGCCATCGGAGCGGCGGCGGTCACGCCCAGTTTCTCTTCCAACAGTTTGACCAGTTCGGCCGCGTCCAAGAGGCTCAGGCCGCTGATTTCCTCGACGATCTTGTTTAGGTCTGCCATTTTACTTTTTCCTTTTCTGTTGATTTTACGCCGCGCCTTCAGCGGCCTTGAGTTGATCCACGCGCGCCTGGAGGACGCGCACAATGTGCGCCACAGCGCTGTTGAGCACGCCGGCCACCTTGCCCGCCGGGGCCTGAATAGTGCCTAGCACCTGAGCCATCACCACCGGTCGCGGCGGCAGCTCGCTCAACGCCTTGACGCCCGCCGGGTCCAAGACCCGGTCGCCCAACACCGCGCCCTTGACCGTCATGATCTTGGAGTCTTGGGCAAAGTCGAGCATGGTCTTGGCGACCGCGGGCGGGTTCTCGAAGCAAAAGCCCATGGCGGTTGGGCCTTCCAGCAGCTTGTCCGGCACGGGCAGGCCCGCCTCGCGCAGCGAGCGCGCGATGAGCGTGTTCTTGGTCACGTGAAACTCGCCCTTTGCCTCGCGCACCTTCATCCGCAAGCGGTAGACATCCTTGGTCCGCACGCCGCGATAGTCCACCAGGATGACGGCCTGGCTGCGCTTGAGCCAACCCTCATACTCTTGGACCAGTTCACCTTTGCGTTGCTTTGTGATTGCCAATTGATTTTCACCTCCCTTCGTCCTGTTTACCAGATTTGCAAACAAAAAAAGTCTTTGCCGCAGCTTGAGGCAAAGACTCGGATGCCCGCCCGTATGGGCCGGGAGGATCACTTGTCGCTTGCCTCGGCAGGCTTTACGTGATTGGAAGAGCAACTACAAAGGTCGCACCTGCATTCACTACCTGCTGTCTCTGGCGGCAGATATTCAGTTGTTGGGGCGAACTGCGTGTTCGCCAATACTGGGCCGACACGTCGGTCGGCCCCGACGCTATGCCACTTCCATGCTCTGAGCCAGGTTCACGTCCACCTTGACGCCCGGCCCCATCGTCGTCGTCACGACAATTTTCTTGATGTAGGTGCCCTTGGCGGAAGCCGGTTTGGCTTTCTTGATCGCGTCCATCAGCGTGGCAAAGTTCAACGTCAACTTGTCGGCAGGAAAGCTGGCCTTGCCGATGGGCACGTGAAGATTGGATGTCTTGTCAATGCGAAACTCGGCGCGGCCCGCGCGCGCCTCGCGGATGAGGCGCGGAATGTCGCCCGCCGGGGCGACGGTGCCGGCCTTGGGGTTCGGCATCAAGCCGCGCGTGCCGAGGATCTTGCCCAAGCGACCGACCTTGCTCATCACCTCGGGCACCGCCATCGCCACGTCAAAGTCCGTCCAACCATCGCGGATCTTGGCATAGCCCTCGTCGTCGCTGATGATGTAATCGGCGCCGGCGTCTTGCGCCGCGCGCGCTCCTTCGCCTTCCGCAAAGACGAGGATGCGGACAGTCTTGCCCAGTCCGCCGGGCATCAGGCATACGCCGCGCACCTGCTGATCGGACTGGCGCGGGTCCACACCCAATCGGAGGTGAACTTCGACGGTGCCATCAAACTTGGTGATCGAGGTCTCTTTGACCAGCGCCAATGCTTCTGCCGGCGCGTAATTCTTGTTCTGGTCTACCTTGGCGACCGCCGCCAGGTATTTCTTGCCATGCTTTGCCATTGTTTGCTCCTTGTGGTCTTGACGGGCGCAGGCCCTCCCACTTGACTAGTCCACAATCTCAATGCCCATCGAGCGCGCGGTGCCCGAGATTTGCAGCTCGGCGCCCTCGACGTTAATCGCGTTCAGATCGCGCATCTTCATCTCGGCAATCTCGCGCAACTGCTTGCGGGTGATCTTGCCGACCTTGCTCTTGTGCGGCTCGGCTGAGCCTTTTTCGATGCCCGCCGCCTTGATCAAGAGCGAAGGGGTAGGCGGCGTCTTGAGGACGAACGTGAACGAGCTATCCTGATAAACGGTGATCTCGGCCGGAATCACCTGACCGGCCAGCGAGGATGTGCGCGCGTTGTATTCTTTGCAGAACGCCATCAGGTTGATGCCGTGACCGGCCAGCGCTGGGCCGATGGGCGGCGCCGGATTGGCTTTGCCAGCCTGAATCTGCAGCTTGACGATTGCTTTGACTTTCTTTGCCATCTTTTTTCTCCTTGTGGTTTTGGCGGGCGATTGCCCTCCCACTGTAGAGGGTTCAATGGAACGTCTCTACGGGTTTACATTTTTTCGACTTGCAAGAAATCCATCTCGATGGGCGTTTCGCGGCCAAAGAACGACACCATCACGCGGACTTTGGCCTTGTCCATGTCAATCTCGTCCACTGTGCCCATAAAGTCATTGAACGGGCCATCCACAATGCGGACTTTTTGGCCGGGCTTGAAAGTGACCTTGACCTTGGGCGCTTCGGCTTCCATCCGTTTGAGGATGCCGGCGACTTCTTCCGGGCGCAACGGCGTGGGCTTGTTGCCCATCCCCACAAAACCGGTCACTCCGGGCGTGTTGCGAACGACGTACCACGAGTCGTCGTTCATCGTCATTTGGACGAGGATGTAACCGGGGAACACGCGCCGCTCGACGGTGCGCCGCTTGCCGTCGCGCACCTCGATCTCTTCTTCAGTGGGGACAATCGCCTGGAAAATCTGGCTCTGCATCCCCATTGTCTCGATGCGCTGCTGCAGGTTGTGCTTGACTTTGTTTTCGTAGCCCGAATAGCAGTGGACGACATACCATGCGCGCTCATCCGAAGCCTCACTTAGGTCGGGCGCGCCATCCATGCCCAAATCAGGCGCGCGCTCTCGCTCTCGCTCGCGCGGCGCTTTGGCCTTTTGAGGCTCGGACTCTTCGGGCTTGTCTTCCTGGGACAATAGCTCGTCGAGCGTTTCCAGTTCTTCTTCCATTGTCCGTCTACTGCTCGCGCATTCCAAAGATGAGCGCCACAATGCCGGCCAGCAGGCCGACCCCGGCAATCACCAGGTTCACGGTGTTGTTATCAATCAGGCCCTTGAACTCCCAGGCAAAAAACAAGTCCATCAAGCCCAAGATGGCCGCCATCCCTACCGTCACCGCCACCACGATGAGCGTGAGGTTTTGCGCTTCTTGCCGGGTGGGCCAGCGCACCTTTTTAAGCTCGGCCCACGTCTCGCGAAAGTAGCGAATGATTGGCTCAAAGATTTTTGTCATGGTCGTCGTCACGTTTCACATTCCATGCTTTTCAACTTGAAGGGCGACGCTCGCGTCGCCCTTCTAGGCAGGCCAGCCGGGACTTGAACCCAGAACCCCCGCTTTTGGAGAGCGGTGCTCTGCCAAATTGAGCTACTGGCCTATCTGGCTGATAGCAGATAGCTTGGCTGATAGTGGACGGTCGGCTATTTGTTGTTTGCCATCCGCTATCTGCCATCGGCTATTTCTGTTCCTTGTGCACCGTGTGCTTGCGGCAGCGCGGGCAGTACTTGCTAAACTCGATGCGGCTCTGATCGTTGCGGCGGTTCTTTTGAGTAGTATAGTTGCGTTCCTTGCACTCGGAGCACGAGAGCGTCACAACGATCCGAACATCCTTCTTTGCCATGCCGTACCTTGCCTCTCAAGGGCGGTCCAAGACGCCGCCCTACAATTTATTCCGAAACCTTGGTGATGACGCCCGAGCCGACCGTCAACCCGCCTTCGCGGA
>CAYHAR010000057.1:0-19401 GCA_964354595.1 uncultured Anaerolineae bacterium
CGGCCCGATGACATTTTTTGCTCGCGCTGCGGCGCGCGCCTAAAGGGAAAATGAGTAGAGCATGTATCGGACTTTGATCTTGAAATTCGACGCGCGCGTCCTCGTTCTCGTCGGCGCGCTGCTGGCGATCGTGGCCGTCGCACTGCCGTGGGCCAATCTTCCCTCATTTATTGCGGGCGACCTGGCGCGCGGCGGTGTGACCGATGGCCGGTTGCTCACGCTGGGCTTTTCCGTGCTGTCCGCCGTGAGTCTCCTGTTGCCGTGGCACCCCTGGCGACGTGTCTCGCTCCCGGCGGCTGGTCTGGCGGTCTTGAGTGACTGGGTGACTCTGTACACCTTTTTCCGAGTCATTCAACTTTCAAGGGCCTGGCAAGTGGGCCTGGGCGCGCAGTTGGGGAGCGTGGGCAGTGGGCTTTACCTCACGTTTGCCGGCGCGGTGTTGATGCTCGTCGGTGGATTGATGGACGTGATGCCGGTGGTCGCCACACCAGCCTCCGCGCTGGCGAGGGCAGAACGCCGCTGGCTGGGGTATGCAGGGTGGCTCGCGCTTGTTTCGATGCTGCTGGCGTCCTGCTTGTGCGCGTGGGGCGCGGGCCTATGGGTGCGCCCCTATACGCTCGCCGCTCCCCATCAGGCCACTCGCACGCCGACATTTGCTCCTGCGCCGATTACCTACTTGGCGACGCCGCTGGTCGGTGTGCAGCTTGCCCCGCTCGGCGGCAATCCGGCTATCTCTACGCCGGCGGCTTTGCCAACACCTACTTTTCCGCCTGGGACGCCGCAGGCGACTCTGCCGCCGCTTCCGACGATAGCCTCTGCCCTCCCGTCACCGACCGCGCCGCGCGTTTCGTCCACTCTGCCGCCGCCCACGCTGCCCGTCATCGGCGGTTCTACAGCTACATCAACCACCACCAGTACACCCACCCACACTAGAACACCTACAACCACGCAAACCTCGCCGCTGTCGACGCCAAACTTGACGGCGACTGCCGCCGCTCTCACCGCCACTGTGACCATTACACATTAGCACAACCAAGTCTCACCGATTCCCTTGCTGACGGTGGATCGTCACAGTCTGTCTTCTGCGGCCCGCGGTCGAAACGCGGCAATCCTTCTGTAACTCTCCTGCAAGCATTCCGAAAGCTTGCTCCCCCTCTAGTCGTGGTATTCTAACCACAGTGTTGAATCAGTGCGAGGAGTGGCGATGCCGGATCAGCGCGTACTTATCGTGGACGACGAGCAACGCACCCTGCTGTTTTTGCGCGAAAGCTTGATCGTTTCCGGCTTGAACGTCGAAACCGCCTGTGTGTCCTCGGCAGAAGCGGCGTTGCAAGCCTTTGCCCAACAGCCGTTCGACGTGGTCATCACCGACATGCGGTTGGAAGGCGGGATGAGCGGCTTGCAGTTGTTGGAGCGCCTGAGCCAGATGTGCCCCAACCTGCGAGCCATCGCGGTGAGCGCGTATCAGGATTCCAAGCTCGAAGCGGCGGCGCGCGAGTTGGGCGTTTACCACTACTTTCGCAAGCCTTTTGCTTTTGACGAGTTTACCGGCGTCGTAGGGCAGGCATTACGTGAGGCAGCTATGAATGCAGATCATCCGCGCCTGGTGGTAGGTTGGCGCTCTCAGTTTATTCATCGGCAGTTGGCGGTTCTCTTGCGCGACACGGGCGCGCAATGTGTGTTCTTGTCTGACGGCGACGGCAAGGTCGTCGCGCGCGTGGGCGAGTCGAATAGCGTTGACGGGCCGTGGCCGGCTCTAACCGCCACGCCAGAGCCGGCGTTCAACTTTGCCTATTACCAGGGCAAAACGCACGATCTTTACTCGGCCGAGGTCGGGCACGGCCTGCGCCTGAGCCTGGCCTTTGACCGGAATCAGCCGAGCAGCCGCATTGGATTGGTGCTGCAATACACGCGCCGCGCTGTCCAGGAGCTGGTCGTCGCCCTGGATACGCCCGTGGAGCAAGCGGCGTGACTCTAGTATTTTGCCAGAGATAGGAATTTGCCGGAGTAGAGACATGGCTCAATCAACAGTCCTCTATATCGAAGACAACCCCGAAAACCGCCTCCTGGTCAAGCGCGTGCTAGAAGCGGAAGGCTACAAGATTGTCGAAGCCGACAGCGGCACGGACGGGCTGACCAAGGCGGAAACGATGCGGCCTGATCTGATCCTGATGGACATTAACTTGCCCGAGATGGATGGCTACGAGCTGACTCGCCGTCTCAAGCAAATGCAGCATTTGAACGGCGTGCCGGTGGTGGCCATGACGGCCAACGTGATGAAGGGAGACCGGGAAAAGACGTTGGCGGCGGGCTGTGACGGCTATATCCAAAAGCCGATTGACGTAGATCATTTGCCGGTTCAGGTTGCGGGTTTTCTTCAGGCCAAGCCATGATGAATTCAACTCCTCCCCCCACGGATCGCTCTCAAGCCGCGCCCAAGCGGATTGACCCGCGCGATGCTTACGTGCTCGTCGTCGAGGACAATCTCAAGAATTTTGTCCTCGTCGCCCGCCTCCTGGCCTACCTGGGCGTCAAGGATTGCCAGTGGAAAGCCTCGGGCTGGCAGGTGCTCGAGTTCGCCGACTCGATGCCGCGCGTAGACCTGGTGCTGTTGGACATTCACATCCCGGACGAGGATGGCTACGTGGTCATCCAGCGATTGCGCAGCGATCCACGCTTCAGGGACACTCGTATTGTGGCCGTCACCGCCGACGCCTCGCAGGAATCGCTGATGCGCGCCAAGTCGGCGGGCTTTGACGGCTTTATCGGCAAGCCGATTGACCCGGACGAATTCCCTCAACAGATCCGCAGCATTCTGGAGGGCCAGCCGATCTGGTCAACGGGCTGAGTGGACGAGGGTGCAAAGCGCATGTCTGCTTCGTCGCATGCTCATTCCGTTCCCACGATGGGAATGCGGGGCGGATTGGGGCGTATACTCTTGACGGCGTTCCTGCTCCTGGCGATTGTCCCGCTGAGTGTGGTCGGTTACGTGGTTTTCAGTCAGGTGCGCAGCGACCGACAGCGAGCGACGGTGGAACGGTTGACTTTTGCGGCTGACCTGCGCGAGGCGCAGTTGCGCGAGTGGCTGCGTGCTCAGGCCGGGCCGGGCACGCTCGAACGTTCCACAGCGATTCTAGGCAACCAGTTTGCGCCGGACGCATTGCCGCCGGTCTCTTTTGGATTAGGGCGCACCGGGGTGGTTTATCTGATTGACAGCCTGGGACGCTCTTGGGTGTTCCAAGGCGCGCCACTCGCCGCTCCCGTATTGAAAAGCCAGGGCGTGGCGCGCGCGCTATCGGGCCAGAGCGGCGCGTCGGCCTACGATAACGCGAGGGGCGTGCCCGTCATCGGCGCCTATCGCTGGATGGACGACGTGCAATTGGCGCTCGTTGCCGAACAAGACCAGGCTGAAGCTTTTGTTGCCAGCGACGAATTGGCAGCTGGCCTCATCGGCGCCATGTTGAGCGTGGCGCTACTGACGACTATTATCGCCGCCGTCGTCACGCGCCAGATTACCCGGCCCATCGTCGTGCTGACCGAAGCGGCGTTGCGAATGTCTGGCGGCGATTTGACCGTGCGTGTGCAACCCACGCGCCGCGACGAAATCGGCATCCTGGCGAATGTGTTCAATACCATGGCCAGCGAGCTGTACGACCTGTACGTGGGGCTGGAACAAAAGGTCGCCGAGCGCACTCGCGAATTGCAGGAGGCCAAAGAGCAAATCCAATACCATGCCTGGCAGCTCTCGATCAGCGCCGAAGTAGGCCGCATTACGACTTCGATTCTCGACCTGAACACGTTGTTGGCGCGGGCGTCGGAATTGATGCGGGATGCGTTTCAGCTTGAGCACGTGGCGGTGTATCTGTTGGAATCGTCTGGCAAGACGGCGATCATGCAAAGCGGCGTCGGGCGAGCGGTGCCGGCGCACGAGCGCCGGTTGCGCGTCGAGGACACCCATCGCGTCAGCCTGGCGATCTCGCAGCGCGCGCCGCGCTTTATCACGCACCCCAACTGCGATGGCCGCTTCGATATATGCTGCGAGCTGGTGCTGCCGCTCGCCCTCGGCGTCAAGACGATCGGCGCGTTGGACCTGACCAGCCGCGACCCGGGCGGTTTTAGCGATTCGGATCAGAGCGTGCTGCGAACGTTGGCCGACCAGTTGAGCGTGGCCATCGAGAACGCGCGCGCCTACAGCCAGGAGCGCGCGGCGGCGGACGAGATGCGCGAAATTGATCGGCTGCGCGGCCAGTTCTTGGCGCGCATGTCGCACCAGCTTGCCACGTATCTCAATACCATCATCGGCTTTCCTCAATTGATGCTCAAGGGTTTGGACGGGCCTCTGACCGAATTGCAGACCCGGGATTTGACGGCGATCCGGCATAGCGGCCAGCAACTGTCGAGATTGCTCGACGACACACTCGAGCTGGCTAGCCTAGAAGTCGGCGCGGTCGAGTTGGACTGCGAGCTGGTAGACCTGCCCAGCTTGGTCGAGGAGCTGCGAACGGCGCTCGCATCGGCCCTGGTAAACCCGCAGTTACGCCTGGAGGCGCAGACTGCGCCCGATCTGCCGGCGCTGAGGGCCGACGCCCGGCGGTTGCGCCAGGTGCTCACGAACCTCGTCATCACAGCCGCCGAAATGAGCCACGATGGGGTCATCGGGTTGCGCGTGACCGGGAGAGACGACGCGGTAGAGTTTAGCGTCAGCGCGCCGACGGTGTGGGAGCACGTCCAGGATAATCATGGCATCAGCCTGGCGCTCTCGCGCCACCTGATCGAGCTGCACGGGGGGCGCTTGCGAATCGAACAGCGCGAGGGCGCGACGGTGTTGAGCTTTGCGCTGCCGGTCACTGCCCGGCGAGTCGTTGGCGCGGAAACACACGAGTCCCTGACGCCGGATAAGTGACGCTGACCCATCGTTTTGTAATTTTGTTGGAACTGGACCGTAATCCCACTCTGTATCAACCGTGATATGCTACCCATACAGTCAAACGGTGAGCCCAGTTCCGGCTCGTGGAAAGACAACCAAAGATGACCACGACGATTGCCATCAGCAGCCAAAAAGGCGGAGTGGCCAAGACCACCACGTGTCTATCGTTGGGCGCCTGCCTGGCTCAGATGGGAAAAACCGTTTTGCTCGTTGACCTGGACCCTCAGGCCAACCTCACCCTCTCGATCGGACTCAAGCCCGACGAGCTGCGCCACGCGGTGGATGAGGCTCTGCTGGGGAATGCGTCGCTGGTCAGCGTCAGCCGCGAGACCGCCGTGTTCGGCCTGGACATTGTTCCGGCCAGCCATAGCCTGGTGCTCCTCGACAAGATTCTCTACGGGCAACCAGGTTACGAGTTCTATTTGAAGAATGGACTAGAGATGATGGGCCAGGACTTTTATGACGTGGTCTTGATGGACTGTCCGCCTTCTTTCGGCACTCTGACTCTGAATGCCCTGACGGCAGCCAATCTGCTCATCATCCCGACCCAGTGCGAGTTTTTTGCCGCACGCTCCTTGCGCCGGGTCGTCGAGATGGTAAAGCTCGTGCGCGAAAAGACCAACCCCCAGCTGACCTACCGCGTCTTGGTGACCATGTTCGACCGGCGCAACAGGATTTCCCGGATCATTTTTGATCAGATGCAGCACAGCATGAGCAGCAGTTTGTTCAAGACGGTCATCGAAGTGGACGTCAAGCTGAAAGAAAGCCCGGCGTTTGGCAAGCCGATCACGCTCTATGCGCCCACCACCCGCGGCGCTCAGCAATACAGCGCGCTCGCCGAGGAGCTGATGAACCATGGATGATAAAGACCTGAAAAGCCAGCTTGCGGGCCTGTTTTCCGATTTGCCGGAGCCAGGTCAGTCTGCTCCTATGGAAGCGCCACCGGCTGGCGCGCAGGCGGATGTCTTTCACGCCCTCGCCGAGAATGCTGCGGATGGCATTGTCATCTGCAATCCAGAGGGCCACCTGACTTACGTGAACCGGGCTTGCTGCGCTCTCTTTGGCTACCGCCACGAACAGAACGAGATGCTCGGCCTCGAGATGGCTGCCCTCTGGTCGGAGGAGGGGCGAGAAGACCTGGCGCAAGTCATGGCTCAAGCGATGGCGGGCAATTGGCGCGGCGATGTCCGACAGAGACGCAAGGATGGCTCGCTGTTCGACGCGACCCTGGCCATTTTTCCCCTTGTGGCGCGCTCCGCGTACGAGCAGCCGCCGGTTGTCGCGGTGATGATCCAGGACATCTCGGGCCGCAGGTGGGCCGGAGAGGCGTTGGCCCGAGAGCACGACTTGCTGCGCGCATTGTTAGACAACATACCGGACTATGTCTACGTCAAGGACGTCGAGGGCCGCATCGTCGCCCACAACGCTGCGTATCTGCGCTTTGGGGTCACGACCTCGCAAGGCGGGCGCATCGGCAAGACGGATTTTGACCTCTACCCGGGCGAATTGGCGGAGCGATTCCGCGCCCAGGAACAAGAGATCACGCGGTCGGGCCAACCGGTGATCGAGGTGGAAGAGCAGGGCGTGGACGCCATGGGCGCGCCCAAGTGGTATCTGGTGACCAAGCTGCCTCTGCGCGATGCTCAGGGTGACATCACGGGGCTGGTGGGCATTGTTCGAGACATCACCGCGCGCAAGCTGGCCGAAGCTGAGCGCGAGCGACTGTTGCAAGAAGTCCAAGCCCGGGCGGAAGAACTGGCCATCCTCAACATAATGGGCCGTGCCCTGACCATGATGCTGGATGTAGATGCGGTCATCGAGAACCTCTACCAGTATGCCTCTCGTCTGATTGACACGACAAACTTTTACATCGCTCTGTACCGACCGGAGAGTGATCAAGTCTTGTTCCCACTGGCTGTTGAAAGTGGACAGCGGGCTCAGTGGCAGATGCGTCAGGCCGGTCAAGGACTGACCGAGTACGTAATCCGAACCCGTGAACCCTTGCTGATAGAGGAGAATGTCACTGCGCGGTTAGAGGAATTGGGCATTACCTCGATTGGGCGGAGCGCCCTGTCGTGGCTTGGCGTGCCGATGACGATGGGCAACCGGGTGATCGGTGTGATCGCCGCTCAGAGCTATGCTACCCCGCGGCTCTATGGCGAACGCCAGCGGAATTTGCTGACGGCCATCGCCAATCAGGCCGCCATCGCCATCGAGAATGCCCGGCTTTTCAAAGAGACCCAGGCCCGCGCCGAGCGCGAGGAAATGGTCAACCTGATGGCGGCTCGTATCCGCGCCGGCTTTACGCTCGAACAGGTGCTGCAAGCCACTGTGCAAGAGGTGGGCAAGTCCTTGGGCGCGCCACGTGTGGCTGTGTGGCTCGAGCCCGCCAGTGCCGCGGCAGCCGCGCCGAATGAAAGGAGCATCTCTCTGTGAAAGGCTTTGCGCGACGACTGACAGTGGTACCCACGTTATTCCTTGCGTTCAGCCTGGCGCTCAGCGCATGCCAGCGACCGCAAGATCTGCTCGGTCAGATCAAGTCGAAAGGTGTGGTGCGTGTTTCGACAGATCCCAACTATGCTCCCCAGAGCTTTGTCAACGCTGGGGGCGAGTTCGACGGCTTTGATGTTGACACCGCCAAAGAGATCGCTAGACGGCTGGGCGTCAAGCTGCGCCTCGTCACGCCCGAGTGGGACGCGATTGTGGCCGGCAACTGGCGCGGGCAATGGGACCTGTCAGTTGGCTCGATGACGATCACGCCCGAACGACAGCAGTTTCTGCTCTTCAGCCCGCCTTATTACTACACTCCGGCGCAATTTGCCGCGCGCGCGGATCTCGCCAACGCCATTCCAACGGTGGACGATTTTTCCGGCCGCCTGGTCTGCACAGGCGTTGAGACGACATACGAAAAGTATCTCAAAGGCAGCCTGACGCTGGTCGGCGAAAGCATCCAGAAGCAAATCAGCGGTGCCAAGATCATCACGCTGTCCACCGAGGCAGAATGCGTCCAGGCCATGCAGGCTGGCAACGAGGACATCGAAGGTGTCTTGAGCGCCATCACGGTGATTGATGACGGCATCAAGTCCGGCGCGCCGATTGTCAAAGTGGGCAAACCGGTCTTTTACGAGGCGCTGGCCGTCGCCGTGGACAAGAGCGCACCCAACAGCGAGGGCCTGGTGGCAGCCGTCTCCAAAATCATCGAGGATATGCACAAAGACGGCACACTCACCAAACTCTCAATAAAATGGTACGGAGTTGATCTGACCATCAAGCGGTAGCGCGTGCCCTGCCTGCCTTCAGGCGCATGGGGCATTGGGTGAGGAAACTAGCTATGAGTCTATACATGCGCGTCATCCTGATCGTGTTCGTCCTATTGCTGTTGACTACAGGCGCGCTGACCGCCGCCCTGATCACCAGCGCAAGAGATGACATGATCAAGACCAGCCTGCGGGACTTGGAAGCAACCACCACGCTGCTGGCGAATGCCAACGCGTATCTGTTGGGCCCGGTCAGTGAGGCGGGGCGCAACGCTGCCATTCAAAACCTGGTGGACAAGCTCACCGGCAAAGGTGATATTGCCTTCATCCGCGTGGTGAATGAAAAGAATGCCACCCTGGCGGTCAGCTCACACCCGCTGCCGGGCTATGACCAGGTGCCGAGTGATGCCGATTGGCATCTGATTGGCCGCGCCCGTCAGGAAGGTCGGTCCCAATCCGAACTGTCCGAAGGCGTGTTGCGCGCGGCTGCTCCCCTGGTGGATGCAACGGGCAAGGACAGGGGCACAGTCTTTGTCTACGCGGCTCCCGACCGCATTTGGGCTGCGGTGCTGGCGGCCGCCCTGCGTGGCATCGCACTGGCGCTGGTCGCTCTGGTGGCAAGTGTGTTGGCCTCGATGGCCCTGGTGCGCTCCATCACCCGGCCTGTGCAACAGCTCGGCCAGGCCGCACAAGCGCTCGCGCGCGGCGAGTGGCGACACCAGATTCCCCGTTCGAGCGTGCGGGAAGTCAATGCCCTGGGCCAGGCATTTGTTTCGATGGGCGCCGAACTGGAAGAAATCTACTCCGGGCTGGAGCGGCGCGTAGCCGAGCGCACGCGCGAGGTGGAGCGCCGCGCGACTCAAATTACCACCGGCGCCGAGATCAGCTATGCCGCCAGCCAGATGTTCGATCCCGACGAGATGTTGTCGCGTGTGGCCGGATTGATCCGCGAGCGATTTGGCCTCTATTACGTCGGCGTTTTTTTGGTGGATGAGAACGGGCGGAACGCTGTGCTGCGCGCGGGCGCGGGCGCGGGCGAGGCGGGTCGGATCATGGTGGAAGGCGGGCACAAACTGGCCGTCGGCGGGGCTTCGATGGTCGGCTGGGTCTGCGCCAACGAGCAGGCGCGCATTGCGTTGGATGTGGGCCAGGAGGCAGTCCGTTTTGCCAATCCTTTGTTGCCGGAAACGCGCTCGGAAATGGCGCTGCCGTTGCGCGCCCGCGAGCGCGTGCTCGGCGTGCTCGACATTCAAAGCACCCTGGCGCAGGCCTTTGACGAGAAAGACATCACGGCTTTGCAAGGCATGGCCGATCAGATCGCGGCGGCGTTGGAAAACGCCCGGTTGTATCAGCAGGCCCAGTCTAGCTTGAAAGAGGTTGAGCGAGTCAATCGTCTGCTCACCGGGGGAAGATGGGAGACATTCTTGCGCGCCCAGCCCCCTGACGGGGATCTGCGACCCAACAACTTTGCCGAATTCCATCAGGTCGAGCATGCCCCCTTTACTCCTGAGGAGACCCAACGCCTGGCGCAATCGCCGCACCACGCCATTCAGCCTGGCGCTATCCGCGTTCCTTTGGAAGTGCGTGGTCAAGTCATCGGCGCTCTGATCGTCGAACAACCCGCCGAGGGCAGCCAGGCGGCCGATCAGCCCGCCCTTGACTCGAGGTTGTTGGAAGCCGTCGCCACCCAGGCTGCGCAGGCCATGGAGAGCGCGCGGCTGTTTGAAGAGTCGCAACGCCTGGCTGCGCGCGAGCAAGTGATGGGCACCGCCACAGCCCGGATGCGCGAGTCGCTGGATGTGGAGACGGTGCTCAAGATTGCCGTGCAAGAGGTGCGCCAAGCGATGGGATTGCCAGAGGTCATCATCCGATTGGTTCCTCCGGCCCCAGAGAGCGGCGATGGCCACCCTCAAGGTGAGGAGGCGCTCGCATGAACCTTTTGTCTCCTAACGAGATTTTGCAGTTGGTTGCCTGGTTGCTGGCGCTGACCGAGTTCATCGTGGGCCTCTACGTTCTGCTGCTCAACGTCAGGCACACCGCGAATCGCCACGTGAGCGTCTTTCTCCTGATCTCTGCGCTCAACACCCTTGCCTTGGGCCAGATATATGGCGCAACCGACATAGCCCAGGCCACCTGGCCGACTGCTCTCATGGCCATCGCAAGTCCCGCTAATGGACCGTGGCTTCTCATTCTCCCCATTGTCTTGCTCAAACCCGATTGGCCGCGCAGTCGGTGGTACTGGCGGTGGATCTGGCGGTCGCTGTATGGCCTGGCCTTTCTACCGGTTGTGTTGACCCTGGTGGATTTGGCGTTGGGCACGCGCTTGTGGTATACCGGCCTCCAGGCTCAGACTTATACCGGTGGATTCGTGTCCCTTAGCCAGTATGCTGTCGGCAGTCTATCCCAGCCTATCAAGGTGCTGGACATTTACGCGACGCCGGTGATAGCGATCATCCCCTTGGTGTACATTGCCCTGCGAGACTCACAGGTGACGCCGCTGACTCGCCGATTGGCACGGCTGCTCTTGGGGGTCCAGATTACTGTCCTCGTTATCCAGTTCGGGCTGCGTAGCCTGCTCTCTGGCGGAATTCCCACGCTCATCACCGCCACTACCTTTGCCTTGGCCTACGCGTATGCCAGTCTCCAACAAATGATCTCGGAGCGACGCGGGCAAAGAGGTCGCCTGGAAGTCCGCTTGACAGCCCTCATCTTGGTCGTCACAGTGCCCCTGCTTGTGGCGGTTACATTTTTTGTGACGAATCAGGCTGGCAAGCTGCTGGAGCGAGACGCCGCCGACCGGCTGCACGCTTCCCGTTCCGCCCTCGAATCCAGCACGTCGGTGTGGCTGGATCTCAACATCAAAGCCTTGAAGCAGCTCGTCAACGTGCCCGACGTCGTCGGCATGGACGCAGCACAGCAAAAGCCCGTGCTTCAGGCTCTGGCAGCGGCCTTTTCGCACATGTACCTGGTCAGCACGACTGATCTGAACGGAATCAACGTAGCGCGGAATGACGCCGCGGCCATGACCAACTATAGCGACCGGCAGTGGTTCCGCGGGGTCTGTCCCCAGGACACCCTTAAGGGGTGTGACGGCGCGCCGTTAATGTTCCAGACCTTGATAGGCCGGACGAATAACAAGCCGGCGCTGGTTGTATCCATGCCGATTACCAGATCTGGCAAGGTCGTCGGCGTGGGCATGTTCGCCACCGAACTGACCAAGCTTTCTGAAAGCATCAAAGCGGTTCAAATTGGCAAGACGGGCTATGCCTATATCGTGGATGCTGACAATAAAGTGGTGGCGCATACCCACCCCGAGTCCCTAACCACTAAAGACAACCAGTTGGTGGATGCCAGTTCGTTTCCTCCCGTCCGCGCTTTGCGTCAAGGCACACAGGGGGGCTATCTTGCCTTTACCGATGAGCAAGGTGTACGGTGGCGAGCTGACATTGCTGAAATGGAATATGGTTGGGGCATCGTCGTTCAACAGCAAGAGGGCGAGTTGTTCGGCGCCCTGCGGCTGTTCCAGGCGGTCTCGTGGGCTGCGCTGGTCGTCGGCGCTGTTCTGTTGTCGGTGATGGCTTGGCTGACTATCCGCCAAGCCTTCCAGCCCATCGGCACGCTGACCGAGACGGCGACCGCCATCACGGCCGGCGACCTGACCCGCACCGCGCCAGCGGAAAGCGAGGATGAATTCGGTATCCTGGCCCGTGCCTTTAACAGCATGACGGCACAGTTGCGTGGACTCATCGGGGGCCTGGAACAGCGCGTGGCCGAGCGCACCGCGGACCTGGAACGCCATTCGCGCTACCTGGAGGCCGCCGCTCAAGTAGGACAGGCTGCTTCTTCAATATTGGAATCCGACCAATTGATCCGGCAGGTGGTCGAGTTGATCCGTGAGAGGTTTGACCTGTACTATGTGGGGCTGTTCCTGGTGGACGAGACAAACGAGTGGGCCGTCTTGCGGGCTGGCATGGGCGCTGGAAGCGCCCGCGAGGCTGGCCGGGCCATGCTGGCGCGTGGTCACCGGCTGCACGCTATCGCGGGCAGCGGCTCGATGATCGGCTGGAGCATTGCCAACGCGCGGGCGCGTGTTGCGCTGGAGGCGGGTGCGGATGCCGTGCGCCTGGCTACGAAAGAACTGCCAGACACCCGCTCCGAGGCGGCCCTTCCTTTGCGTTCGCGTGGACGGGTCCTCGGCGCGTTGACGGTTCAGAGCAGCCAACCCGGCGCTTTTGATCCGGATGCCATCGTCGTGCTGCAGACGATGGCGGACCAGGTGGCGGTGGCGCTCGACAATGCGCGCCTGTTCGCCGAAAGCCAGTCAGCCCTGGAAGCGATGCGCCGCGCTTCCGGCGAACTGAGCCAGAGAGCCTGGGCCGAATTGCTCTACGCCCGGCCTGACTTGCGCGAAGCGTACCGCAGCGCCGCGGGTGGCGTCACGGAAGCCGCAGACTTTTGGTCTCCAGAAATGGAACAAGCTATTCGAAAGGGGCAAACCATCCGGGCCGAGGGAACCGGCGACGGGACAAGGCTGCCGCTGGCTGTGCCGATCAAAGTTCGCGGTCATGTCCTCGGCGTGCTGGATACTTTCAAGTCCGGCCAGGACTGGACGCCGGAAGAAATTGCGACGCTCGAGATGCTGGCCGACCAACTGGGCGTGGCGCTGGAAAGCGCGCGGCTGTACCAGGACACGCAGCGTCTCGCGGCGCGTGAACAGACGCTCAACCGCATGACGGCTCAATTTGCGCGCTCCCTGGATATTGACACCATCCTCCAAACCGTCGTGCGCGAGTTGGGCCAGACGCTTCCCGCAGGCGAAATTTCCGTCCTGGTTGGCTCCCCCAGCGGTGCTGCCTCCCGGGCCAAGGGTGAGGATGAACTATGAACTGGCAGTACACTCCTTACGTGTTGCCTCTGATCGCCGCGGCGATCATCACTGCCGCGCTGGCACTCGTCGCCATGCGACGCCGGCCTGTGCCCGGTGCAGGACCGTTTGCATGGCTGATGGTGGCGGTGACCGCATGGTCGGTGTGTTATGGGCTGGAAGTGGGGGGCGCTGACCTGCCGACTATTCTCTTTTGGTCCAACCTCAAGTTTCTGGGCATTGCTTTCTTACCGGTGGCATGGTTGGCCTTTGCATTGCAGTATTCGGGCCGAGAGAGGTGGCTGACCCGCCGCAATGTGACGATGCTCGCGTTGGCGCCTCTAGTCACGCAACTGGTGATCTGGACCAACAGTGCTCACGGCCTTTTCCGATTTGACATCGAGTCAAAGACCAGCGGCTCGTTCCTGACCTTAAAGGCAACGTCCGGCGCATACTTTTGGGTCCACACAGCGTATTCTTACGTGTTGCTCATGCTTGGTCTATTCCTGCTTCTGTCAGTTCTCATTCGCACATCGCGCCTGTACCGCGGACAAGCCATCAGCCTGTTGATTGGAGCATTCGTGCCGTGGGTAGCCAATGCGGTGTATATTTTCTTTTTCGAGCAATCCCTCCCCCTGGATCCGACGCCCTTCGCCTTCACCGTAACCGGTTTGGCGTTTGCCTGGGGGTTATTTCGCTTCCGGCTGCTCGACGTTGTGCCGGCGGCGCGCAACGCCGTCGTCGAAAGCATGAGTGATGGTGTGTTGGTGCTGAACGCGCAAAACCACATCGTGGATCTCAATCCGGCCGCACAACGCATCATTGGTCGCACAGCCGCGCAGGTCGTCGGCCAATCCATCGAACAGGTGCTGTCAGGGCGTTCTGACCTGGTCGAACGCGAAGCGTACCGAGACGTGACAGAGGCGCAGGCCGAGATCACCGTGGAGGTGGACGGAAAACAGCGCCGCTATGACATGCGCCTGTCTCCGCTGTTTGACCAGCGGCAGCGCTTTACAGGCCGGCTGATCGTCTTGCGCGACATCACCGAGCGCCAGCAGGCCGAGGAGGCTCGGGAGCGCTGGGTGGCGCAACTCCAGGTGATGCCCGAAGTAGCCCGCTCTATCGTGGCTATCCCCGAGCTGGACGAGCTGCTCGACCACTTGGTCAATCTGCTTCGAGATCGGCTGGGGTTCTATCACGTGGGTATCTTTCTTGTGGACGAGCGCGGCGAGTCGGCTGTCTTGAAAGCGGTCGCGGGCGAGGCCGGCCGCCAGATGCTAAAGTCCGAATATCAGTTGAGAATGGGCAAAGCTGGCGTCGTGGGCCTTGCCCTCAGCAGCGGCCAGTTCCGCATCGCGCGCGCCGACTCGGCCCGGTTGGAACATCCATTGTTGCCCGAGACTCGATCGGAAATAGCGCTGCCGCTCAAGGTCGGCCAGCGGGTCATTGGCGCCCTGGATGTACACAGCAAAGAGGCCGCTTTCGATGACGCGGCCATAGCAGTGTTGCAGACAGTGACAGACCAGTTGGCGGTCGCGATTGAAAACGCGCGCCTGCTTCAAGGGATGCAGGCGACGGTCCGTGAACTGGAGCGAGCTTCTGGCCGTTACACCGAGGAAGCATGGCGTGGGCTGGCAAGCAGCGCCGGGCGACCCTATGGGTATCGCTACCGACGCGACGGCGTCGAGCCCACTACTGTTCTACACCCGGAGGCCGAGCAGGCCTGGCAACAGGGCCAGCCTGTTGTCACCACCGTCCGGCCAGAGGCAGAGGACGACACGCTTCGCGCAGGCATTATCGGCGCTCTGGCTGTGCCGATTCGAGTGAGAGACCAGGTCGTCGGAGCACTCAACGTGCGGTTCAAAGATCAGTCAGTCCCGCCAGAGACGGTCGCACTCATTCAAGAGGTAGCGAACCGCTTGGCGCTGACGATAGAGAGCGCCCGCCTTTACCAGGATACCCAACGCCGCGCGGCCCGCGAGCAACTGACTCGCGAGATCACCGATAAAATGCGCCGGGCCGTTGACATGGACACTCTGCTGCGGACCACCGTTCAGGAAATGGCGGCGGCCCTGGGCACGTCGGGCGCTTTTGTGCAGTTGCTCCCGCCCTCTGAATCGGCCGGCGGCGAGAAGCAAGGCGAGGCTCAGAGGAGGAAGGCATGACGATGGGGCTTGTCAGAAAGCTAGGAATCACAGGCCTGTTGTTCCTTCTGGTGTTGACCGTCACGTCAGGCTCCGTGTTGCACGCACAGGGCAACCCGCCGGGCGCAGGCGGCCAGAAGCGGGTTCTCTATATCAACTCTTACCACAAGGGCTACAAGTTTTCGGACGACGAAACACGGGGAATCGAGTCTGTACTGGGAGTGGAAGGAGAGAATTTAGACCTGCGCATCGAGTACATGGACGCCAAGCGCTATACCAGCGATGCGTATCTTCTCGCACTGCGTGAGCTTTTCCGGTACAAATATGGCAATACCCAGTTCGACGTGGTCGTGTCGTCCGGTGATCCAGCTCTGAATTTTCTGCTCCAGTATGCCGACGTGCTATTTCCCAACACTCCCGTCGTCTTTTGTGGCGCCAGCTTTTTTGACACGCGCCGGCTGGTAGATCAGAAATGGTACACTGGCGTGAGCGAGGAGATTGATATCAAGGGCACGCTGGATATTGCGCTCAAGTTGCACCCGAACACGAAACGCATCGTGGTGGTAAACGACACTTCCCTCACCGGCAGGCTGATTCATTACAAAGTCCTCGAGATCGTTCCCGAGTATCCACAGGTCACCATCTCCCTTCTTGAAGATGCGACGATGGACCAAGTCCGTCAGCAGGTAAGCAAATTGCCTCCCGATAGTCTGGTGCTTTTGACGCTCTTTTTCCGTGATCGAGCATTTGGGTTTTACGAGTACGATGCCTTTACGTCATTGGTAGCGACCAGCAGTGCGGTTCCTGTTTACGCCACCTGGGATTATAGCCTGGGGTATGGCATTGTGGGCGGCAAGCTGACCAGTGGCTTTACCGAAGGAGAACGAGCCGCCAAAATCGCCCAGCGCGTTTTGCACGGGGAAAAGCCCTCGGCCATTCCGGTCGTCAAGCAGGCTGAAAGCCGCTACATGTTTGATTACAAGCAGTTGCAGCGGTTCGGCATCAACCCATCCAGCCTGCCTCCAGATAGCGTGGTGATCAACCGGCCTTTTTCGTTTTACGAGACGTACAAGACGTTGATCTGGGCGGTGGGCGCCAGTTTCCTGATTCTGGCTGCGATTGTTTTTGCGCTCTTCCTGAATGTCCTGAGACGCCGACAGGCAGAGTCCAAGCTTTCAGAGAGTAACCGTGAGCTGCAAGGTATTCGTCTATCGCTGGAACAACGCGTGGAGGAGCGCACCGCCAAACTGGCGCAGCGCGCCGTGCAGTTGCAGGCCGCCGCCGAGGTCGCCCACGCCACAACCTCCTTGCTCGATCCCGATGCGTTGTTGCGCCAGGTGGTGGACCTGGTTTGCGAGCGATTCGACCTCTATTACGTGGGTCTGTTTCTGCTCGATCCAGAAAAGTACGCCGTGTTGCACGCCGGCACGGGCCAAGCCGGACGGCAGATGCTGGCGCAAGGACACAAGCTAGAGGTCGGGGGCAGCTCGATGATCGGCCAGTGCGTGACCAGAGGCGAAGCGCGCATCGCCTTGGACGTGGGGGCGGAAGCGGTCCGTTTTGAGAATCCGCTGCTGCCGAATACACGCTCCGAGATGGCGCTGCCCCTGCGCTCTCGAGGACAGGTGATTGGCGCGATGACGGTGCAAAGCGCCAAGGCCGCCGCTTTTGATGAAGCGGATCTTGCCACCATGCAGACCATGGCGGACCAGGTGGCCGTGGCGATTGACAACGCCCGCCTCTTTACAGAGGCGCAGGCGGCGCTGCAAGGGCTGGAAGTAACTCAACGGCGCTACATGATTCAAGCGTGGGCCGAATATATACGCGGCAGAGCAGTGAGCGGATACGAACAGACCGGAGCCAAGCTGTCGCCGCTGGGCGACCAGGTGCTATCCGAAGTTCAACGGGCGGCGAGCCAGCCACACCGGGCGGCCAAGAACGGCTACGAGGATTCCGGCCCGGCGCAAGAGCCACTGGCTCTAGTGGCTCCTATCCTGCTGCGCGGGCGAGCGATCGGCGCGCTGGGGTTCAAGGATCCGGAAAAAGGCCGCCAGTGGAGCGCCGAAGAAATCGCTCTGGCGCAAGCCATCAGCGAGCAATTTGCGCTGGCGGCAGAGAACCTGCGGCTCTTGGACGAGACGCAGCGCCGCGCCGCCCGCGAACAGTTGACCGGACAGATCACGGCTCGTATGCGCGCATCGCTCGACATGGAAACCGTGCTGCAGACGGCTCTGGATGAGATTCAGCAGGCCATCGGACTGGACGAAGTGACGATCCACCTGGCGATGGGAGAGGCCAGCGCGGCGTCCTCCGGGAATGGCCGCGAGTAGAGAAGGGGAAGGCTATGCTGACCTGGATGAGACAATTTTTCGCCCCACCGGTTTTTCAGGACCCGGAAAAGACGCGCGTCAGCCGGCTGCTGAACAACATGTTACAGGCGCTCTTGGGGATGACCGTGTTGGCCGCCATCGCCCTGGTCGGCATGAAAGCCGAGTCCTTTTTCAGAGACTGGACCAGCCCGGTGACCATCTTGGCCACCGTCGGCGTGGTTCTGTTCTTGCGCTTTCTGATGCGCCGCGGGCACATCCAGTTTTCCGGCGCGTTACTATCGCTCGCGTTGCTCGCCATCGTCGTTTTTTCCGCCTATGGCTACGGCGGCGTCGGCAACAGCGCTATTGCGGGCTGTCTCTTGTGTATCATCATAGCCGGTTTGCTTTTAGGCGGGCGGGGCGCCATCGTATTTACCGTGATCAGCCTGGTCGCGACGGTCGGACTGTGGTACGCCGGGTATCGTGGTTGGCTGCCAACCTATGCAGGAGACTCGTCCAGGATTTTCGCGGTCACATCGTACAGTGCGATCTTTATCATCGGCGGGTTATTGCTGCGCTACGCCTCCAACAGCATTGCCGAAGCGATGGAGCAGGCCCATCGTAACGAGCGCGCGCAAGCTGAGGCCAATCGCGAGCTGCAAAAACTACAGATCTCGCTGGAACATCAAGTCGCCGAGCGCACCCAGGCTTTGGAGCGCCGAACGATCCAGTTGCAGGCCGCGGCCGAGGTAGGGCGCACCGTCACGGCTGTCCTCGAAACAGAACGATTGGCGCAGCAAGTGGTCGAGTTGGCTCGCAGACGGTTTGAGTTGTATTACGTGGGGCTGTTCCTGGTGGACGAAGCCGGCGAGGGGGCCACCCTGCAAGCCGGTGATGGCAAAACCAGCCGGGATGCGTTGGCGCGCGGTTATCGTGTGCCGATCGGCGGCGATTCTATCATCGGCCAGAGCATCAAGACGCAGACGCGCATGATAACAGAAGCGACAGAATTGCCAGGCGCTCGCTCCGTGGCGGTGTTGCCCCTCCATTCGCGTGACCGCGTGTTCGGCGCGCTCGCGCTCTATAGCGATCAACCCGACGCCTTTGACCAGGATACCCTGGCGGTCTTGGAGACGGTGACCGACCAGGTTGCCATCGCGTTAGATAATGCGCGGCTGTTTTCCCAGAGCCGGGCGGCGTTGGAGACGGCGCGGCGGGCCTATGGCGAAGCCAGCCGCCAGGCCTGGGCGGAACTCGAGCGCGCTCGAACGGACGTGAGCATGCGCAAGACCCGCAGCGGCGCCTTTACAGTGGTCGAGACGCAAACGCCTCACGCGCAAGCCGCGCTGCAAACAGGGCAGGTCGTGCTGGGGGCGGAGGACAAAACAGTCCTGGCTGTGCCCGTCAAAGTGCGCGAGCAGGTTATCGGCGTGATTGACGCGCGCAAGCCGGGCAGCTCGGGCGAGTGGAAGGCCGAAGAAATCCGGCTGGTGGAAACGCTGGTTGAGCAACTGGGCGTGGCTCTGGAAAGCGCGCGGCTCTACCAAGACACCCAGCGCCGCGCCGCCCGCGAGCGGACCATCAACACGGTCACGGCCCGCATCCGCGGCGTGCCCACCGTCAATGCCATCTTGCAGCGGACGGTTGAAGAGCTGGGCCGCACCTTTGGCGCGTCGCGCGCCTCAATTCGTGTCGAAATGTCCGAGCCGGCCGGCAAGGCGTGAGAAGATAAGTAGGCTTGGGGGACTTGATATGAGCATTCCCGATTCCCGTCAACAGACCGGGCTAACCACCAAAGCGGCCACGCAGGCGCGCAACGCGCTCCGCGTGAGTTGGATCATACTGGGCGCGGCGGTTGTGCTGTTTGTGTACAACTTGTATACAGCCATTCTGGACCCGG
>CAYHAR010000058.1:0-19304 GCA_964354595.1 uncultured Anaerolineae bacterium
AAGACGACCAGGCGCGTTGGACGGCGTTCCGTGACTCGGAAGGCAGCTCGATCGAACTGACAACACCAGGAAATTGCATATTGACTTTTGCCTCACCTGTGCTACAATAGCGACTGACTTTGTTGATTGCGCCAACTAACTCGTCGGTTGTGGCCGTAAACAAAGCCTAGAGGCTGCCGATGTCCCGACAATTTCGCACTGGCGACCAAACCCTCGTTCGCGAACTCAACCGGTCCATCATCTTGAACCAAGTGCGGACTTGTTCCCCACTCTCGCGAGCCGACCTGGCGGCGATCACCGGGCTGAACAAGACCACCGTCTCCAGCCTGGTGGACGAATTGATCGCGCACGGCTTTGTGAGAGAAATCGGCTCCACTGCTTCAGCGGGCGGGCGGCCCGCCATGATGTTGGAACTTGATCCTGCTGCAGGCTATATCATCGGCGCCGAAATCGGCGTGGGCTATCTGAATGTGGCGCTGACCGATTTTCGCGCGGCCATTCTTTGGAAACGACAAGCCCTTTTCAGCGAGTCGGATAGTCAGCGCCAGGTGGTAAACCAAGTCATCGCACTTTTGCGCCAGGCGGTACGGCAAGGTGAGCACACCGGCACGCGGCTGCTGGGCATTGGCCTCAGCATCCCCGCTTTGGTAGATGTAACCTCGGCGACGTTGATCTATGCTCCTAATCTGGGTTGGTGTAATGTGCCGTTGCGACAAATCCTCAGCGCCAAGTTCGATGCGCCGATTTTCGTGGACAACGACGCCAACGCGGCCGCCCTGGCCGAGCGATATATGGGCGCGGCGCAGAGTGTGGACAATTTTGTGTACGTGGTCGCCAACGTCGGGATCGGCGTCGGAATCGTGTTGGGCGGGCAGGTCTTTCATGGCGCAACGGGTTACGCAGGTGAGGCAGGACACGTCACTCTCGATCCCAACGGCCCTCTCTGCCACTGCGGCAATCGCGGTTGCTGGGAGCGGCTTGCCAGTCAACGCGCCCTGATCGAGCGCGTGCAAAAGGCCATCCAGGCCGGTCAGTCGAGCTCGATCAGCGCCATGAGCGAAGGCGCAAATGGCCTATCTCTCCAGATTGTCTTGGAAGCCGCCCGGCAGGGAGATGCTGTAGTGCGGCGCGCGCTGGAAGAAACCGGCGAGTACCTGGGCATCGGCATCGCCAACCTCATCAACACTTTTAATCCCGACCTGGTCGCATTCGGCGGTATGCTCAGTCTGGCCGAAGAGTTCTTGGCGCCGGTCATCCAGCGGACTGTGTCGCAACGCGCCATGTCCGGCCCACGCGAAGTGGCGCAGTTTGTCGTCTCGACATTCAAATCTGACGCGTGCGTGATGGGGGGCGTCGCTCTGGTCATGCACGACATCCTCAGCCACCCCCGCCTTGACCTGACGTCGTCATCTCCACACAGCGGTGCGCTTGCCACGCAGGCACTTGCTCGTCTGTCTGCCTGGCCGGTTGCCGCCCGATCTTGATTCCGGAACGAAAGGAGGTGGTATTACTGCATCAGCCCTAATCAGCCCCACCAAGCTCATAGCATCTAGTGACGTATTTGGCGCTAAATCTCAGAGGAGGAAAATAAAATGACCCGCAAGATTCTTTCAATCGTGAGCCTGTTCACTATCGTGGCGCTCGTGCTGACCGCGTGCGGTGGCGCTGCGCCCGCCAAGACCAACAAGGTAGAAATGTTCTCCTGGTGGACGGCGGGCGGCGAAGCCGACGGGCTCAACGCGATGTACGACCAATACAAGAAGGCGTACCCTGGCGTCGAGATCGTTAATGCGACGGTAGCGGGCGGCGCAGGCACCAATGCCAAGGCCGTGCTCGCCACGCGCCTGACCGGCGGCGACCCGCCTGACTCGTTCCAGTTGCACGCCGGGCTGGAAGTCGAAAAGTACGAACCCGCCAAGTACCTCCAGCCGCTCGATAGTATCTACACCTCCGAGGGCTGGGACAAGGTCTTCCCCAAAGACCTGATCTCGCTATTAAAGTACCAGGATCACTTTTGGGGCGTTCCGGTCAACATTCACCGCGCCAACGTGATGTGGTACAACAAAAAGGTCCTGGATGACAACGGTCTCAAGCCGCCGACAACCTGGGATGAGTTCTTCAAGGTCGGCGACGCGCTCAAGACCAAAAACATCGTCCCGCTCGTGATCGGCACCAAGGAAGGCTGGGAAGCCGGACACACGTTTGAGACGATCCTGATCTCGACGCTGGGCGCCGATGGCTACAAGGGCTTGTGGACCGGCAAGACGCAGTGGACCGATCCCAAGGTCACGCAGGCGCTCGAGACGTTCAAGAAGATCATGACCTATGCCAACACCGACTATTCGGCGCTGACGTGGGACGGCGCGGCCCAGTACCTGGTGGACGGCAAGGGCGCGATGCACATCATGGGCGACTGGACCGATGGCTGGTTCACGTCCAAGAATTACAAGGGCTACGGCTGGGCGCCGGTTCCTGGAACCACCGGTGTCTTTGATGCGCTGTCCGACAGCTTTGCGGCAGCCAAGGGCGCCAAGAACCAGGCCAACCTGAACAACTGGCTCAAGCTCGCCGGCTCCAAGGCCGGGCAGGAAGCCTTCAATCCAAAGAAGGGTTCCATCTGCGCGCGCACCGACTGCGATCCCAAGCTCTTCAATGACTACCTGCAGTCGGCGATGAAGGACTGGTCCTCCAACGCCATCGTGCCGAGTGTTGCGCACGGCGCGGCAGCGGTTGAAAAGTGGTCCACTGTCTACAAGGACATCCTGAACACATTCGCCACCAAGGGCGATGTTGCGGCGGCTCAAAAGGCGCTGCAGCAAGCATGCGTGGACAACGGGGTCTGCAAGTAACCCCTGAATGACCTAGAGACCTGACAGGCCGCCGCTGACCGGTATGGTCGGGCAGCCTGTCAGGTCTAACCTTGGAGAGAGTGATATGCGGCGCATCACACGAGACCGGATCATTTCCCTCTTGTTAATAGCACCTTCCGTGATCGCGATAGCCGTGTTTGTGTATGGCTTTATTGGCTTTACGGGATTCTCTTCGTTCACCAAGTGGGATTCGCTGTCGCCCGACTTTACGCTGGTCGGCTGGCGCAATTATCAAAAGTTGTTCCAGATTGACCGCTTCCTGTGCGACCTGCGCAACACGGTAACGTTCACCGTTTTGTTCCTCATCGGTTGCATTGTGATCGGTTTTCTGCTGGCCGTTCTGCTCGATCAGCGCATCAAGGGCGAAGGTATCTTTCGCGGCATCTTTTTGTTCCCGATGGCAATCTCGTTTATCGTGACGGGCGTCGCGTGGCGCTGGCTGCTCGGTCCCGGCACAATTCAGACCGGCAGTTCCGGCGTCAACCTGCTCTTCCAAAAGGTCGGCCTGAGCTTTTTGCGATGGGGATGGTTCACCGACCCAACCATCTGGCACGTCAAGCCTGAATCCGGCGTAGGGATGTTCCTCAACCAGATCGGCTTGGGTGGATTAGCCAGCCCTTATTTCGGCATCTCGGTGGCAATGATCTCGGTCGTCATCGCCGCCACCTGGCAAATGTCGGGCTACACCATGGCCATGTACCTGGCCGGCCTGCGGGGCATCCCCGAAGAGTTGCGCGAGGCCGCGCGTGTGGACGGCGCGAACGAATTCCAGATATACCTCCATATCATCCTGCCGCTTTTGCAACCCATCACCCTCAGCGCCGTCATCGTGTTGGGGCACATATCACTCAAGATCTTTGACTTGGTGGTCTCGATGACAGGGCCTGGCCCGGCCTTTGCCACCGACGTGCCCGCGTTCTATATGTGGGACACCACCTTCCGGGGCAACAACTTTGCGGAAGGCGCGGCCATTGCCACCATCCTGCTGGTCATGGTAGCAGTCCTCATCGTGCCTTACCTGATCTACACGACTCGCACGGAGGCCGAGCTATGACAACGCAGACAAGGCATCGTTCATCCATCCGCTGGAATCGCGTTCTGATCTATGCCATCCTCATCATAGCCGCTGCCTTCTACCTGCTGCCGGTGTACGTGTTGGTGGTCACCGGAATGAAGAGTTTTCAAGAAGTGAGCCTGGCCCGGATGTGGGACCTGCCTTCAGGGTTGTACTTTGACAGCTTTGCCAAGGCATGGTTCGGCAAGTCGTCGGAAGGCATACGCGGCCTGGGCGAAAACTTTATGAACAGCGTGTACCTGGCGGCCCCCGCTACCCTCATTTCGGCTGCGCTCGGCTCGATGAATGGCTACGTCCTGGCCAAGTGGAAGTTCAGAGGCTCGAACATTGTATTTCCATTGATGCTGTTCGGGATGTTCATTCCCTACCAAAGCATCCTCATCCCGCTGGTGCAGGTGCTTCAAAGAATGCACCTGTACGGAAGCCTGTGGGGATTGATCTTTGTGCACGTCGTCTACGGCATCCCCATCACCACGCTGATCTTTCGCAACTATTACGCCGCGATACCCAACGAGTTGATCGAGGCATCCAAGATTGATGGCGCGGGCATCCTGGGCATCTATCGCCACATCTTGTTCCCCATCTCGATGCCGGGGTTCGTCGTGGTAATGATCTGGCAGTTCACGTCCATCTGGAACGACTTTTTGTTCGGCGTGATCGTCACCAGCCGCCCGGCTGTCCAGCCGATCACTGTGGCGCTCAACAACATGGCGGGCAGCTACATCGTCGAGTGGAATGTGCAGATGGCCGGGGCGCTTTTGGCGGCGATTCCCACGCTGCTGATCTACGTCCTCCTGGGCCGCTACTTTATGCGCGGCCTGCTGGCCGGGTCGTTGAAAGGCTGACACCAAGCTTGTTTGCGTTTTAGGCGTCACGTTTTATCAGCACATCGCCGCAGGAAACCTGCGGCGAATTTTTGTCGGGAGAGGTTAGAGTGAACAGTATCCGCGACTATTTTCAGACGGTATCGGACACGCTACACAAGCTGCCCCAAGAACCCATCGAGCAAATCGTCGCCCTCTTGAGGCAAGCGCGCGCTGTGAACCGGCGCATCTTTGTCTTTGGCAACGGCGGCAGCTCGGCCAACGCGTCGCACTTTGTCAATGACATGCTCAAGAGCACCGTGCGGCCCGACCTGCCGCGCTTCAAGCTGATTTGCCTGAGCGATAATGTGCCGACGCTGACCGCTTACGCCAACGACGTGAGCTATGACGTCGTCTTTGCCGAACCGCTGGCGGCGCTGGCCGAACCGGGCGACGTGGCGCTTGCCCTCAGCGGCAGCGGCAACTCGCCCAACGTCTTGCGCGCGATGGACGTGGCAAAGGAAATAGGCCTGACGCGCATTGGCCTGACCGGGTTCGCGGGCGGCCAGCTCAAGGACAAGTGCGACGTGTGCGTGATTGTTTCCTCGGACTCGATGCAGGTGATCGAGGATGCGCACCTGGTCATCTTGCATTCGATCTTTCTTGGGCTGATGAAATGACGAAGGACCGCTTCGCGCGACGGATGACGAAGGATGCCTCCGACCTCCAACGTGCGCTCATCCTTGCGCTGGATTACGGCGGGACAAAACACACCGCGGCGTTGTTGGCGGTGGGCGAGCGAGCATGGCTGGTGCACGAGCGCGCCTATTCGCCGCCTGGCGCGGATGGAAGCTATGACCGCGCCACGATGATCAAGATGGCTCGCGGCCTGTTGGCGCGCGCGCAAGGCCGACTCGCCGCTGTCGGCGTGAGCTTTGGCGGGCCGGTGGATGCGGCGATGGGAATGGTGCGGCTTTCGCATCACGTGCCCGGCTGGCAAGACACGCCGCTGCGCGATCAACTGCAAGCCGAGTTTGGCGTCCCGGCGTCGGTGGATAACGACGCGAACGTCGCCGCGTTGGGCGAGTGGAAATTTGGCGTGGGGCAAGGGTGCAGCAGCTTGCTGTACGTCACGGTGAGCACGGGCATCGGCGGCGGATGGGTGCTGAACGGTCGCATCTATAGCGGCGCGGACGGCATGGCGGGCGAGATCGGTCACGTCGTCGTGCAACCGGGCGGGATGGAATGTGTGTGCGGCAAGCGCGGCTGCCTGGAAGCAGAGGCGTGCGGCCCGGCGATTGCCAAAAAGATGCGCCGGCGATCAACCACGTTAGGGCGGTATTCCGATACCGCCTTGCCCATCACGGGTGAGTCTGTCGCTCACGCCGCGCAGCAAGGCGACGTGCTCGCGCAACAAGTGATGGACGACGCGGCGCGCACGTTGGGCACTGGGCTGGGCGGGGCGATTAACCTGATGAACCCGCAGCGCGTCGTGTTGGGCGGTGGCGTGATCAAATCGGGCAAGCGATACTGGCGCATCGTGCGCGAGACGGCGCGCGCTCATGCCTTGCCCCAGATGCGCGTCGAGATTGTCCCGGCGGCGTTGGGCGATGACGCGCCGCTGTGGGGCGCGGTGGCGCTGGCCGAGTTTTTGCAATGATCGAGATCATTCACGATCACATCGAGCGCGGGCCGCTTCGCGTCCGCCACGCAGTATTCGACTTTGACGGGACCCTCTCGCTCATACGCGAAGGCTGGCAACAGCTCATGGCCTCGGTCATGTTGGACGAGCTGATCCAAACTCCGCGCCACGAAACCGAGTCCGAGTTGCGCCGCTATTTGATGGACCTGGTCGTTCGCACGACCGGCCAGACGACGATCCACCAGATGGGCTACCTGGCTAAAGAGATCAGCCGGCGCGGTGGACAGCCGCGAGCGCCGGTGGTCTACAAACACGAGTTCCTCGAACGGTTGGGGGAGCGCATCAACGCGCGAGTGGCGGCCATCCAGGCCGGGCGCGTCTCGCCGGATGAGATGATGGTGCCCGGCGCGCGGGCGATGCTGGAAGCGCTGCGCGCGCGCGGCGTGAGATGTTACCTCATTTCCGGCACTGACGAGCCGCGCGTGTTGGAAGAGGCCGCGGTGCTCCAAATCACGCCGTACTTTGCAAGCATTCGCGGCGCCAGCGACGACCCGGCGCACTTTTCCAAAAAGCAATTCATCGAGCGCCTTGTGGCCGAGCATCGTCTGCGCGGCCCCGAATTGGTCTCTATCGGCGATGGCGGCGCAGAGATCGAGGAAACCAAGCGGGTAGGAGGTATCGGCGTGGGCGTGGCGTCGAACGAGGTGACGCGCGTCGGGGTTGACGAACGAAAGCGCGACAAGCTGATTCAAGCCGGCGCCGACGTGATCGTTCCGGATTTTCGCGAGTGCGAGGAACTGGTAGCGTACCTGTTTGACGCTCGATGACCAGAGCCGACGCATTCCGACGCGCCGGCCAGCAGGCTCCTCATTCCATCAGTTCGGCCACGACGCGCGCCCAGCGCGCCATCAATTCCAGCACGACGCCGAGCTTGACTTGCTTGCGAACGACGGCGACGAGCATCGCGTGCGGCCCGGCCGGGACGGCGGCGATGGTGCCTTCGCTGGCGTCCACGATGACGCGCTGCACGTTGCCTCGCGAGAGGCGCTGCGCGGCCTTGTCGGCCAAATCAAAAAGGTTGGCCGCGATCGGGCCGATGGTTTCCGCATCGTCAATGGCCGAGGCCACGAGGAAGGCATCGTTGCTGACGATCAACGCGCCATGGATTTCCGGCGCTTGTTGCATCAGATCGTCGAGTGCGCGTTGCAGTCGGGCGGAACGGCTTTGTTTCGGGTCCATGTCTTGTGCTCCGGTAGTGCTGGTCTCGTCTCTTATTGTACCTACGCAATACGGAATACGCAACACGTATTTTGTATTGCGTCGGCGCTTAACGAAGCATCGGTACTTGGACCCCGTGCTCCTTTGCAAACTCAATCGCTTCAGGATACCCCGCGTCTGCGTGACGGATGACGCCCATGCCGGGGTCGGTGGTCAGCACACGCTTCAAGCGCCGCGCGGCTTCCGGCGTGCCATCGGCCACGATGACCTGGCCGGCGTGGAGGCTGTAGCCGATGCCGACGCCGCCGCCGTGATGGATAGAGACCCACGTCGCCCCGCCCACGGCGTTGAGCAGGGCGTTGAGCAGCGGCCAGTCCGCAATCGCGTCCGAGCCGTCGCGCATCCCTTCCGTCTCGCGGCGCGGCGAAGCGACGCTGCCCGCGTCCAGGTGGTCGCGCCCGATGACGATGGGCGCGGATACCTCGCCTTTCGCCACTAACTCGTTGAACCTCAAGCCAGCCTTGTCGCGCTCGCCATAGCCCAGCCAGCAGATGCGCGCGGGCAAGCCCTGGAACGCCACGCGCTTTTGCGCCATCCGAATCCAACGCTCCAAAGCCTTGTCTTCGGGGAACAGCTCTAGGATGGCCTCGTCGGTGCGGAACAAGTCTTGTTCGTCGCCGGAAAGCGCCACCCAACGGAACGGCCCCTTGCCCCGGCAAAACAGCGGTCGGATGAAAGCCGGGACAAAGCTGGGATAATCAAAGGCGTTCTTGACGCCCGCATCGAACGCGCGCTGGCGCAAGTTGTTGCCGTAATCGAACACCTCGCTGCCGCGCTTTTGAAAATCCAGCATGGCCTGGACGTGCTTGGCCATCGCCGCGTGCGACTGGCGACTGTATTCGGCGGGATCGCTCTCGCGTAAATCGGCGGCTTGCTCCAGCGTCGTGGCGTTCGGAATGTACATTAACGGATCGTGCGCGGGGGTTTGATCGGTGACGACATCCGGCGCGACGCCGCGCAACACCAGCTCGGGGAACACGTCCGCGGCGTTGGCGATCAGGCCGATGGATTTCGGCTCGCCTTTCGCTTTGCATTCCTCGACCAGCGTCATTGCCTCTTCGAGCGTGTCTACGATCACGTCCACGTAGCGCGTCTCCAGGCGGCGTTGGGCGCGGGCCGGGTCCACTTCGACGACGAGGCCGACGCCTTCGTTCATCGTGATGGCGAGCGGCTGCGCACCGCCCATGCCGCCCAGGCCCGCCGTCAGCACAAACTTGCCGCGCAAGCTGGGCCAGCCGTGTTGATGGGCCAGCGAGGCCAGCGTCTCGAACGTTCCTTGCAAAATGCCCTGCGTGCCGATGTAAATCCAAGAGCCGGCCGTCATCTGACCGAACATGATGAGGCCCTCTTTTTCCCACTTGTCAAAGTTTTCCTGCGTGGCCCAGGCCGGGACGATGTTCGAGTTCGCCAGCAGGACGCGCGGCGCGTCGGGGTGCGTCTTGAAAACGCCGACGGGCTTGCCGGATTGGATCAGCAGCGTCTCGTCGTTTTCGAGCGACCGGAGCGAAGCGACGATGGCGTCGAAACATTCCCAGTTGCGGGCGGCGCGACCCCGACCGCCATAGACGATCAGCTCGTCTGGCTTTTCGGCCACAGCCGGGTCGAGGTTGTTCATCAACATTCGCAAGGCGGCCTCTTGCTGCCAGCCCTTGCACGAAATCTGTGTGCCGCGTGGAGCGCGAATAGTGCGAGACATTTTATCCTCCCAGAGACGATAGCCTTGACGTAAGGCCGATGTCATATCGGTCGAAAACGGCGCCGGCGCTGGGGGGAATTGTCCCACAATTTGCGCTACAATTCAAGCTGTTGGTGTTTGGCGTTTTGGTGGGGTGTGCTATAATCCGGCCTGGCATCTGCGCCGTCGTCGGAGGTCGAGCCCCCAGATGAGTCCTGCATTGTTCCATTCCTTGGCTGTCGCAGCGCGTGTCATTGGCGCGGTGGCTGTCGTCGCGCTGATCGTCGTTGCGGTCGTTGCATTGCGGCAAGCGCGCAGCGGCGCTTACTATGTGATACGCGAGGCGGCTCGCAGCCGGGGCCTGCGAGCGATCTTGATTGCGGTGTCGTTGATTCCCGTCACCGCCGGGCTGGCGGCCTATGCGGATTACCTGGCCGATCATCCCATCGCGCTGGTGAGCACCACCGAAATGCCGGCCTCGACGGCCACGCGGCTCAGGCCCACGAGCACGACCACGCTTACGGCAGAGCCGCCCACCGGCACGCCGTTGCCTCGCCCGACAGCCACGCCGCTGCCCGTCCCGACGGCCACGCCTTCGCCCACGCGTATCCCGCCCACCGACCTCCCGCCGACGTTGCTCACGCCGGTTCCCTCGGCTGTGCCGGCCGCCGAAAACGCCAGCTTTGGGCCGATCCAGTTGGGGTCGGGCTATCTCCGGGAGAATTCCCAAGTTACCGGAATCAACAACGTGTTCCCGCTGGATATGCCCACCGTCCACGCCACGTTCCTGGTGCGGAACGTGAATCGCAACGCCGTGTGGACAGCGGCCTGGTATCGAGAAGGCAAATACGTCGCCGGAGACCCATTGCTGTGGACGGACTTGCCGAGCATTATCGGGCACGCCTTTTTTGGCCAGCCGGGCGGGTTCAAGCCCGGCAAATGGGAATTGCGGCTGTACATCGAAGACCGCTTGCAGAGCAAAGCCACTTTTACCATCTTGAACGCGACCTCCACGCCGACGATCACCCCGACTTTTACGCCGACGGCAGAAGTGACGCCTCCAGGTTGAAACGCTAGCGCCCAGGCCAGGATAGCCCAGATGGTCATTCGCGCCACCACTTGTGTCGGCAAGACTGTTACGCTGAATGTGCAGCCCGGCGCATTGACCGTTGCTTTTGACGCACAGACAGTATTGGCCTATGACCGCGCCGGGCGACTGTGGAGCGCGTTTTTCGATGGCTACACGTTTCGGCGCGGACTGGATGGCGGCGTGCTCGCCAAGTGGACGGATGACGGGCAGCTGCGGCGGATGCGCCTCTTGCCCAGCCAAGCGTCCCTCATCGCCAGCCGCTGCGCCGAGCTGATGAGTGAATTGGCCGATGCGGTGACGTTCGACGCAACGCCCAACGCGCGCCAAGAGTTGGACATGCTCATCGGGCGCGCGATGCGTTTCACCGCGCAAGCCGCCCGCGCCGACGCCGAACGATTTCGCCAGGCCTACCAGCCCATCGGTATTTTGCCTCCCGATCAATACCTGGCCCTCGTCTTGCAACTGACCGAGGGCTGCTCGTTCAACACCTGCACGTTCTGCGCGTTCTACCGTGACCGGCCCTTTCACATCAAATCGCCTGACGAGTTCCGCGCGCACATTGCCGCGGTGAGTGATTACCTGGGCGATTCGCTCTTGCTGCGCCGGGGCGTGTTCCTGGCGGATGCCAACGCGCTGGTCGCGCCGCACAAGCAGCTCCTGGCGCTGTTAAAAGTTCTCAAAGCGGGACTGGCAGAACTAGAACTCGGTGGAGCTAGACCAGGCGTCCTGATTCCCTTGTTCGCTTTCTTGGATGGTTTTTCGGGGCGCGCCAAGTCGGCCAAAGATTACGCCGAGCTGGCCGCGTTCGGATTGCGGCGCGTCTACATCGGATTGGAAAGCGGCCACGATCCGCTGCTGGCGTGGCTGCGCAAGCCGGGGCGTTCTGCGGATGCCATCGAGGCCGCGCGCGCAATCAAGGCTGGCGGAGTGAGCGTGTGTGTCATCGTGCTGCTTGGGGCGGGAGGAAAAAAGTTCGCCGAGAGACACGCGCGCGATACGATTGAGGCGATCAACGCGATGGAGCTGGGCGCGGGCGACCTGGTCTACTTTTCCGAGCTTGTCGCCACCTCCGGTCAGCCCTATGGCCGGATCGCCGCGCGCGATGACGTCAAGCCTCTCTCGGTGGAGCAGATGCGCGCGCAGCGAGGCGAGATCGAATCGCGTCTCTTGTTTCCCGGCTCACGCCCCAGGCTGGCGACCTATGACGTCCGCGAGTTTGTGTACTAATTCGGAGATGGATACCACGTGACCCTATCTGACTCATTCTCTTTCACCCAATCCAGCTTGCAAGACTATCTCGACTGCCCGCGCCGCTTCCAGTTGCGCCACGTGCTGGAGCAGCCCTGGCCCGCCGTGGAAAGCGAGCCGCTGTTGGAGCGCGAGCGGCTGACTGATTTGGGCCGCCGCTTTCACCTTATGGCGCAGCGGCATACCGTCGGCCTGCCGGTCGAGCAAATCGCCGCGTCCGCTAAAGACCCGGAGCTGGCGCGTTGGTGGTGGAACTATCTCAACGTTCCTCCGCGCGATTTGCCTTCGTCCGTGCGCCGCGCCGAGGTGATGTTGACCGCGACACTAGGCCTGACAGGTCTGCGGGACCTGTCAGGTCTGGCTCGAATCGTTGCCAAGTACGATCTCCTCGCACTCGATCCAGGCCGCCGCGCAGTGATTGTGGATTGGAAGACCGAGCGCAAGCGGCCCACGCGCGCGCAGCTCGTTGCCCCGCCACGAGGCGTGCAGACGCGCGTCTATCGTTACGTTCTCGTCGAGGCCGGAGCCGCGCTCAACAACGGGCGTCCCATCGGGCCGGACCAGGTCACGCTGGTCTACTGGTTCGCCGAGTTTCCCGCCGAGCCGGAATCGCTGCCCTACAATTCGGCGCAACACGCCGAGGATGCGGCTTACTTGACCAGCCTCGTGAGCGAAATCGCCGCGCGTGCTGATGCTGAATGGCCCAAGACCGACGACGAAAAGCGCTGCCGTTTTTGCGTCTATCGCTCGTTGTGCGAGCGTGGCATCGCCGCCGGCATTGGCGACGAAACTAAAGCCGAGCTTGATTTGGACATTGACATCGCTCAAGTCGAAGAGATCGCCTATTGATCAACGATTTCCCGATTCGCCGTTTTCTTGGTCAGGCCTTTCAGATTTGGATACGGACGCTTCGCGCACGGATTTCACAGATTTTTTGTAACTACTCAGCCCGCTCGGCTTGGATTGCCAAATCCAAGCCAAATGCAATGAGGTCTGCTCAATTTTGCTTGCCGAACCGCCGGATTTGTCAATCCGGCGGGAGCGGCTGAGTAGTTGCGATTTTTTGACCCTTATCCGTGTCCGAATGAAGGAAACGGGAAACTTGGACCAAGACGCCAAGAGCGCCAAGAAAAAACAGGAGTGAGAATCCATGGCCCATTACGAAATCAATCACAACCCGGAACCGATCCGCTTGTTCAAGTCTGACGCACTCGAATTTTTTACGCACATTCATCCCGCCGTCGTGGTGATCATTTGGGCGCCGGTCGTGATTTATTTTCTGGTCAGCGCCATCGCCGGGCGAGCGAGCGGCGCTTGGCCTCTCTACATCCCGGCGGGCTTGGTGTCCGGCCTGTTTCTGTGGACCTTGGCCGAATACATGCTGCACCGGTTCGTGTTCCATTTTCGCGGGCGCGCGCCCTGGCAAGAGCGGGTGATCTTTCTCTTTCACGGCATTCATCACGTTCAGCCGCACTGCAAGACGCGCCTGGTGATGCCGCCGGTGGTCAGCATTCCATTGGCCCTGGTGTTCTATGGCGCTTTCTATTTGATCGTGGGCCGGGCCGCGGGAGCGCCGCACTGGGTCGCCCCGATGTTTTCCGGTTTTCTGACCGGCTACCTGATCTATGACCTGACGCACTATGCCACGCATCACCTGCCCATGAGCGGACAGTACGCCAAGTTTCTCAAAAAGTACCACGCGCTGCATCACTTTAAAACACCTGAGCAACGGTTCGGCGTCAGCTCGCCGCTGTGGGATTTTGTCTTTCGCACCTACCCGACTGGTCACTGATCACTATCTCTGCACATGTGGATTGAGCCGCTTCCCGTCATCGTCGCCAAAGAGTTGCGCGCTGCTATCGGTGGACATCCGCTGGTGGCCGAGATTCTGGCGCGACGTGGAATCGCCGCGCCGCAAGCCGCACTGGCCTTTCTCGACCCAGATCACTACACGCCCGCGCCGCCGGAAGAAATACCCGATCTCGCCATCGCCGCCTTGAGATTGAAGGACGCCATCGCACGCGGCGAGCGCATTGCCGTGTGGGGCGATTTTGACGTGGACGGCCAGACCGCCACGACGATTCTGGTCTCGGCGCTGCGCGACCTGGGCGCGGAGGTCATCTACTATATCCCCAACCGCATGACCGAATCGCACGGCATCCGCGTCGAATCGCTGGCGCGCGTGCTGGCTCAAGATGTCCATGTGCTGCTGACGTGCGATACCGGCATCGCCGCACATGAAGCCATCGCGTATGCCAAGCGGCGCGGCGTGACCGTTCTCGTCACCGATCATCACGACCTCCCCGACGAATTGCCGCCGGCCGATGCGCTGGTCAATCCGATGCGATTGCCGTCCGGCCATCCGCTGCGCCAACTCCCCGGCGTCGGCGTGGCCTATCAACTTGTTCAGGCGCTCGATGCGCCGGACCGGCACCTGGACCTGGTCGCGCTCGGCATCGTGGCGGACGTGGCCGAGCAGACCGGCGACACGCGCTACCTGTTGCAGCTTGGATTGGCGCGACTGCGCCGCCCGCAGCGCATCGGCCTGCGCGCGATTTTCGAGACCGCGCGCATGGACCCGACTCGTCTTTCCGCCGAGCACATTGGCTTTGGGCTGGGGCCGCGCCTCAACGCGCTGGGCCGCCTGGGCGATGCGAACCTGGCCGTCGAGCTGTTCACCACCGACGATTGGAGTCGCGCGCGCATCCTGGCTGCGCAACTGGAAGGGCTGAACAACCAGCGGCGCTTGCTCAGCGAGCAGATTTACGCCGGCGCGCAAGAGCAGATCGCGCGTGATCCATCGCTACTTGATACCCGTGTGTTAGTGTTGGAGAACTCGCATTGGCACGGCGGCGTCATCGGCCCGGTGGCCGGGCGATTGGCTGAGCAGTACGCGCGGCCGGTCGCCCTCGTCGTCACGCCGCCGGGCCAGGTGGCGCGTGGCTCGCTTCGCTCCGTCCCCGGCTGCGATATTAGCGCCGCATTGCGCGATCCGCGCGTGAGCCAATGGCTCATCGGATTCGGCGGACATCCCGGCGCGGCGGGATTGGCGATTGCGCCGGAAAACATTCCCGCGTTTCGACGCGCGCTTTCGCAGGTTGTAGATGTAGTGTGGGATCGAGCCGCCGCGCCAGGCGGCGCGCGCGTGGACGCTTACGCGCAACTGGACGAGTTGAGCATCGAGCTGGCCCAAGAGTTGGAGCGGCTCGCGCCATTCGGTCAAGGCAACCCGCCGATTCACCTGGCGTGCCGCGACCTCACCGTTGCGCATCAGCGGACATTTGGGCGCAACGGCGAACACCGAGAAGTGACGGTGCACGCTTCGCGTGAAGCCGGCAACACGCGCAAGCTCACCTGGTGGCGCGGCGCAGATCAAGAGCCGCCGACCGGCCCGTTCGATCTAGTGTGCGCGCTCAAAAGCACGGATTACCTGGGACGACCGAGCCTCGAGATCGAATGGATTGACGCGCGGCTGGTCGAGATTCCGGCGATAGAGCTTGCGCCCGCGCCCGAAATCGAGGTGATGGATTGGCGCGGCGTCGCCGACGCAAAGCAGCGCGCCATGGCGCTCGTCGCTCGCGGCGACGCGCAGGTGTGGATTGAAGGCGGCGTGGTGGAGGGCTTGCCCGGGCGCGGGCGACACGCGCTGGCCCCGGCGCAGACGCTTGTCGTATGGAGCGCGCCGCCCGGCCCGCGCGAGTTGGAGGCGGCGCTGGCTGCCGTTTCGCCGCGCGCGGTCGCCTGGTGCGGCGTGGCGAGCGCAGAGGATCGCATCGAGCCGTTCTTGCGCCGGCTGGCGGGGCTGCTCAAGCACGATCTGAGTCAGCGGCAAGGACAGGTGTATTTGCCGGCGTTGGCCGCTGCGTGCGGCCAACGCCTGGCGACGGTTCGCAAAGGCATCGAGTGGCTGGCCGCGCGCGGGCAAATCGTCGTCGAAAAATGGGAGGGCGACGATGTGGTGATCGCTTGGGGCAACGGCGAAAAACCAGTCGCGCCAGATTTGGAAACCGAGCTGCGTGTGCTGCTTTCCGAGACGGCGGCGTACCGCGCCTACTTTCAACGGGCTGATCCCAAGCAGCTGATGTGTTGATTTGCATACTGTCTATCCCATGCTATAATCCCATCGCCGTTGATAACCGAAGCGTCGAGATCTTTTACGAGAGCCGCATCTGCCCATCATGCGCTTTGACGTATTGACTCTCTTCCCGCCGATTTTTGCCAGCCCCTTGCAGGAAAGCATCCTCAAGCGCGCGATTGACGCGGGCCGTCTCACCGTCGCCGTGCGCAACATCCGCGATTATGCGGTGGACAAGCATCACGTCACCGACGATGTGCCCTACGGCGGCGGCGGTGGGATGGTGATGAAGCCGGAGCCAATTTTCGCGGCAGTCAAAGACATCTTGAGAAAAGAGCGAGAAGCGAAGAGCGAAGGACACACAGGCGAATCTGCGCCCTACGCTCCACGCTCTACGCTCCACATCCCACGTCCTCCCATCATCTTGCTGACCCCGCAAGGCCGTTTGTTCACCCAGGCCGTGGCGCGCGAGCTGGCGACGCAGGATTGGATCGTCCTCATCTGCGGGCGCTACGAAGGCGTGGACGAGCGCGTGCGCCAATACCTGGCGACCGACGAAATTTCTATCGGCGACTATGTCCTGACGGGCGGAGAATTGCCGGCCCTCGTGATCATTGACGCCGTAACGCGACTCTTGCCGGGCGTGTTGGGCGACCCCGGCGCGACGATGGATGATTCGCACGCCGAGGGGCTGCTCGAATATCCGCACTATACGCGCCCGGCCGACTTTGAGGGACATGCTGTGCCGGATGTGCTGGTGTCCGGTCATCATGCGCAAGTGGCCCGTTGGCGGCGGGAACAAAGTCTGCGCCGCACGTGGGAGCGCCGGCCCGATCTGCTGGCCCAGGCCAGGCTGGCGCAGGCCGATCGCGAATTCCTGGCCCGGCTGGCTCAGGGGAACGAGGCTTTCCCTTCGGAAAATCAGATTGACAGATTGGCCTAGATTGTGTATCATAAGAGTATTCCAAAGGGTATTCGGTCGCGCCCGGCGTAAGCCGGCTCGACCATCACTGCGGATGGTTCGTCTCTATCGCTCATCGGCCGCTGAGCGGCCCAACTTGTTCTTCAAGGGAGAATAGCATGCCCGCTTTGCTTGAGGTCAAGGGCCTCAGAACCCAATTCCAGACCCGCGAAGGTCTAGTCTACGCGGTCAACGGTGTTACTTACCAGTTGGAGGAAGGGGAGACGCTGGGAATCGTCGGCGAGAGCGGCTGCGGCAAGACCGTCAACGTGCTCTCGCTTTTGCGCCTCATCCCCGAGCCGCCGGGCAAGATTGCCGGCGGGCAAGCCCTCTTTCAGGGCAAAGACCTCCTCAAGATGTCCTCGGACGAGATTCGGCACGTGCGCGGCGCGCAAATCGCGATGGTCTTTCAAGACCCGATGACCAGCCTCAACCCGGTGTTGACGATTGGCCGCCAGCTCACCGAGGCTTTGGAGCTGCACTTGGGGATGAACAAGGAACAGTCGCGCCAACGCTCGATTGAATTGTTGGAAATGGTCGGCATTCCCAAGGCCGGCGACCGGCTCAACGATTACCCGCACCAGTTTTCCGGCGGGATGCGTCAGCGCGTAATGATCTCGATGGCGCTGTCGTGCGCGCCGCAGGTGCTCATCGCCGACGAGCCGACGACGGCGCTGGACGTGACGATCCAGGCTCAAATTGTGGAGCTGGTCAAGCGCCTGCGCGACGAGCTGGGCATGGCGATCATCTGGATCACGCACGACCTGGGCATCATCGCGGGCCTCGCCAAGCGCGTGATCGTGATGTACGCCGGGTTCATCATCGAGGAAGCGCCCGTCAAGGAACTGTATGGCGACCCGCGCCATCCCTACACGCTGGGCTTGTTGGGCAGCCTGCCGCGTTTGGACGAGACGCTGCACCGCCGCCTGGTGTCCATCGAAGGGTTGCCGCCGGACCTGCTGGGGTTGCCGCCGGGCTGCCCGTTTGCGCCGCGCTGCGTTTACGCGATGGACCGCTGCCACAAAGAAAACCCGCCCCTTGAATCCGTCAGCCCGGGCCATTGGAAGGCCTGCTGGGTGGACACTCGCCGGGAGAAGACACAGTGAGCAACGATAACATTCTGCTTAAAGTAGAAGATCTCAAAAAGCATTTCCCGATCACGCAGGGCATCATCTTTATGAAGCAGATCGGCAGCGTCAAAGCTGTGGATGGCATCAGCTTTGATATCAAGCGCGGCGAGACGCTGGGATTGGTGGGCGAGTCCGGCTGCGGCAAGTCCACCACGGGGCGCGTCATTTTGCAGCTCCACCGCGCGACGTCGGGCAAGGTTTTCTTTACGGCTGCCGACAACCAGGCGCACGAGCTGACGTCGCTCAAGGGCGAGCCGCTGCGCCGGATGCGCCGCAAGATGCAAATGATCTTCCAAGACCCGTATGCCAGCCTGAACCCGCGCATGACGGTCGGCGACATTATCGGCGAGCCGCTGGTCATTCACGGCGTGGCGCGCGGCAAAGAGGTGCAGGAACGCGTCGAGGAACTGCTCAAGGTGGTCGGCCTGAACTCGCTGTTTGCCAATCGTTACCCGCACGAGTTTTCCGGCGGCCAAAGGCAGCGCATCGGCGTGGCGCGCGCCCTGGCGCTCAACCCCGAGTTTATTGTCTGCGACGAGCCGATCAGCGCGCTGGACGTTTCGATCCAGGCCCAAGTGGTCAACCTGCTGGAAGACTTGCAGGCGCAGTTCAATCTGACGTACCTGTTCATTGCCCACGACCTTTCGATGGTGCGGCACATCAGCAGCCGCGTCGCGGTAATGTACCTGGGCATCATCGTGGAACTGGCGAGCCGGGACGAGTTGTACGGCAATCCCTTGCATCCTTATGCCCAGGCGCTCCTTTCGGCGGTGCCGGTGCCCGATCCTCTCGTCGAAGAAAAGCGGCAGCGGATCATTCTGCAGGGTGACGTGCCCAGCCCGGTCAACCCGCCCAGCGGGTGCCGTTTCCACACACGCTGCCCCATCGCGCAGAGCGTTTGCAGCGAGGTGCGGCCCGAGTGGCGCGAGGCGACCGCCGGCAGCGAGCACTGGGTGGCCTGCCACCTGGTACAATAAGAGCCTGTAAAGGACGCTATCCTCGGCGGCCCGCCCGGTCTGCCCGCTTGACTCGCCCGGCCAAGACGCCGGGCGTTGTTCGCCTATCCGGGCTGCGATAATACATGTTTCAGATTCGTAACACGATGTTTCGGAATTGACATACGTTTTTCGTATGTTTATCAGGCTTGACTGATTGACTCTCAGCCGCAAATGTGATACAGTATTCTTGATTCAGTGATCTTTTCACAGCCTCTGTTTTGCTTGATGACTCTGTCATTCGAGGTAACTACTCAGCCCGCTCGGCTTGGATTGCCAAATCCAAGCCAAATGCAATGAGGTCTGCTCAATTTTGCTTGCCGAACCGCCGGATTTGTCAATCCGGCGGGAGCGGCTGAGTAGTTACATTCGAGACCAGTGCCAGAGTCTAGAGGGTGTGTGCGGCAAGCGAGTCCGCCGCGCCGCCAAAATTCCATGCTGAAAGGGGGTGAGGCCCAAGAC
>CAYHAR010000059.1:0-11515 GCA_964354595.1 uncultured Anaerolineae bacterium
TTGGCAAGTCAATCGTCTAGTGGTAAGATGATGCCATGTCGCTTGCAAACATTTTTCTCTCACCCGTCGTCGCCATCTGGGCGCTGATCGGCGTGGGCGTGGGGCTGGCCGTGAGCCAGGTGGCGGACATGTTCGCCCTGCGCCGCCAGCTCGCAGGCTCTACGCGCATTCCCCGCCGCGCGTTGTGGCTGACGCTCGTCGCCGCGTTCCTGTTCGGCCTGGCCGGCTGGCAATTCGGCCTGACGCCGCGCGGCGTGCTGAGCTGTGTCTATATCGCCATTCTGCTTCTGCTCGCCGTGACCGACCTGGAGCATCGCTTGATTCCCCACATCATCATCCTGCCGGCGATTTTGCTCGCCTTGGTGGCCGGCTTTTTTGTGAACTGGATGACGTGGAAAGCTGCGCTGCTGGGCGGCGCGATCGGACTGATGTTCTTTGGCGTCGCTTACGCGATGGCGGGCGTGTTTTACCCCGGCAAGGTCGGCCTGGGGATGGGCGACGTGACGCTGGCGACGTTCATCGGCCTGGCTATCGGATTTCCCAGCGCGCTGGTTGCCATCGTCCTCGGCATTCTGATGGGCGGCCTGGTGAGCGTGCTCCTCCTGGTGGCGCGGCGCGCCACGCTGCAAACCGCGATTCCCTACGGCCCGTTCCTCATCCTCGGCGGATTCGTCGCCACGTTCTGGGGCCCGGCCATCATCAAATGGTATCTCCGCATGTGAGAGACCAGACCTCCGAGGTTTTCAAAAACCTCGGAGGTTTTTATCTTCTTCCAAATTCGCGCGCCAGTTGATCTGCGCTCAGGTGAATCATCGTCGGTCGCCCGTGCGGGCAAGTGCGCGGGCTTGCGCACGCTTCGAGCTGGCGGATCAGCTCTTGCATCTCGGCCATCGCCAACGTCTGCCCGGCCTTGATCGCCGCGCGCTTGCAGACGCGCAAAATCAGCCGCGCTTCTTGGTCGGCCTCCATCGGCGCGTCGCCCGAATCAATCTCTGCCAGCACATCGGCCACCACGATTCGCGGGTCTTGGCGCGCCACCACTGCCGGCACACTGCGCAACAGGAACGTCGTCCCGCCGAACGGCTCCAGCGTCAGCCCAATGCCAGCCAGCACATCGAGGTGTTCGGTCAACAGCCCGGCGCTTTCTGCCGGAACGTCTACCGGCTGCGGCTCTAGTAGATTTTGGATGGCGATGCCATGCTGCGCGCGCTCGGCCATGAATTTTTCATAGAGCACGCGCTCGTGTGCGGCGTGCTGGTCAATCAGGTACATGCCCTCCGGCCCTTCGGCCACGATGTACATCGCGCCCACCTGGCCCAGGACGCGCAGGGCGGGCAGTTGGGGAGCGGCGGTCAGCGCGGGAGTGACTGCGACCGCAGGCAACTCTCCGGCGGGGATGTGTGACTGACCTCCAACCTCCGGCCTCTGCATTGACATCTCTATTTGTGTGGGCTGCGGGGGAGGTGATGACGAACCCAGGCTGCGCAGCCGTTCCAGACGACTCGCGTCCTCGGGCGTGGGCCAGGCGCCGGCAGGGCGCGCTGCCTCGGCCGGCGCAGGCGCGAGAGGAACGGCCGGCACAGGCGCACGCTCGACGAGGACAGCGCGCACGGCTCGCTGCACCGCGCGGAAAACCTCGTCGGGATTGCGAAAGCGGACTTCGCTCTTGGCCGGGTGAACATTCACGTCCACATCTTCCGGCGGAACGTCCACGCGCAAAAAGCACAGCGGGTAGCGCCCCACCATCAGCATCGAATGGTACGCCTGAATCACAGCATAGGTCAGGTTGCGATCCTGCACCCATCGCCCGTTGACAAAGATCGTCAGGTCGTTGCGATTGGCGCGAGTCAAATCCGGCGCACTGACATAGCCGAATACAGACCTGACAGGTCCGCTCGCGCGAGACCCGTCAGGTCTATCGTCTACCGCCAACATTTTCTGCGCCACTTGCAGCCCGTAGACTGCAATCAAGACATCCAGCAACTTGCCGAGGCCGTTAGTCTCGAACGTCGTGCGGCCATCGTGCGACAGGCGAAAGCGCGCTGCCGGATAGGCCAGCGCGTAGCGCGTCACCAGCGCGTCAATGTGGCGGCGCTCGGTGGATTCCGCCTTGAGGAATTTGAGCCGCGCCGGGACGCTGTGGAACAAGTCCTCGATGGTGATCGTCGTGCCAGGCGGCGCGCCGATGCCCTTGCGGTCGCCCGCGACGCGCAGTTGCGTGCCCACGTCCTCGCCGCGCGCGCGGGTGATGCACGTCACGTGCGCCACGGCCGCAATCGAAGCGAGCGCCTCGCCGCGAAAACCCAGCGTGGCAATGCGGCTCAGGTCGCCGGCGGAGGCAATCTTGCTGGTGGCGTGGCGCGTAAAGGCAAGCTCCACTTCGGCGGCCGGGATGCCCGCGCCGTTGTCGCTCACGCGAATCAGCTTGCGCCCGCCTTGCGCCACCTCGATGCGAACGTCGCTCGCGCCCGCGTCCAGCGCGTTCTCGACCAGCTCCTTGACGACCGACGCGGGCCGCTCGACGACTTCGCCGGCGGCGATTTGTGAGACCAATTCGTCGGAGAGAAGATGGATGGGCATGTAGAAATTATACCACGATACCGGATGGGCAAACGCCGACTGCTACGGCACAATCTCGAACGCCGATGTCGAGCGTCGAATGATTCGTCATTCGCCATTCGACATTCGACACGACCCTGCTATAATTCAGCTACCCATCGCCTGCTCATGGGCCGCCGCGATGTGACGATGGACTGGGGCTGGGACAAGGATTTGAGCGAGCGCAAGGAGCGCGATGCCTGACCGTCGCCCGATTGACCAGGTTTCAACCGAAGAGCTAGAGCGCATCCTGGCGATCCGCAAGCGCAAGGAGCGCGCCAAGCGTCTGCGCCGCCTGGCCGTGCAGGGGCGCATCGCCTCGGTGGACCCGCTCGCGGCAGAGCCGGGCGATGTCATCCCGACCTTTGACGCCAAGGGGCGCTATCGCTCCGTCGAGGTCATAGGCGATCAAGAGCCGACGACTGACGTGCGCCCGCGTCGAGGCATTGCCTGGGGCTGGGTGTTTAACAAACTCTTGTTGATCGTCGAGCTGGTTGCGTTGGGCGGGTTGATATATATTCTAGCCAGCTCGTTCCTTTCGCTGCGCGAGCTGAACCAGGCGGTCAACGAGGTGCGAGTGACGCCGACGCCCACGCCCAAACCGTTGATTGACGTGGTCGTGCTGCCCAGCGGTCACCGCCCGCCGAGCACGCCCGGTGTTGCGGAACCGAACCCGGACGAAATCCCGGCGCACCTGCGCAGCCTGGTGCAGGCCGTCACGCCGCGACCGCTTCCCACGCCGGGGCCGGAGCAGCCGACGCGCATGGTGATCAAGTCTATCAGCGTGGACGCGCCAGTGGTGCAAGGCGACGACTGGGAGCAGCTCAAAAAGGGCGTGGGGCACCACCTGGGGACGGCCAATCCCGGCGAGCGCGGCAACATGGTGCTTTCGGCCCACAACGATGTGTTCGGCGAAATCTTTCGCCACCTGGACCAGGTTGAGCTAAAAGACGAAATTCTGGTATACTCTGGGAGCCGCGTGTTCCGCTACGTGGTCACGCAAAAGCGGGTCATCGAGCCGACCGAGGTCAGCGTAATGTACCCGACGAGCGATCCGACGGCGACGCTCATCACGTGCTACCCGTACCTGGTGGACAACAAGCGCATCGTCGTCATCGCGGAATTACAACCGTAAACTCGGAGGTCGGAGGCACATCCGACTTTCAACATCCGAATTGGAGGAAATGAAGAATGGCAAAGAAAACTCGACGCGCCCGGCTTTCGGCGACGCAACGTTACGTGCCCACGCCCGGCGTGCCCGCGCCCGAGCAGGCCAGCGCGCCTGTGACGCGCCCGGCCCCCGTTCGTGGACAGCCTGCGCTCAACTCGATGAAGGATGAAGAGACATATTCGTACATCCGCGCCGACTTGAAGCGCATCGGCATCCTGGCCGGGAGCATCCTGGCCGTCCTGGTCGCGCTGCGCCTTTTTGTGATTCACTAGGACCGTCAGCAGACAGGCAGCCCTGTGCCAGCTCAACGCGCCAACAACGCCCTGTGGAGCGCATTCCACAGGGCGTTTCCAATTCTCCATCACGCTTGCGCCGAATTGTTGCCGTTGCTCCAGGCGCGCCGCAATCCGAAATCAAAAATCAGACCGGTTCGAAGCGCGCCGTAAAGTGCCGCAGTAACGGCGGCTCGTAGGCGATGCGCAGACCGCGCAAGCTCTCGCGCCGCGCGTGCACGCGCTTGCACGTCTCCACCACGTAATCCAAATGAGTCTGCGTATAGACGCGGCGCGGGATCGCCAGCCGCACCAGCTCGAGCGCGGGGTAAACGATTTGCCCGGTGCCCGGGTCCCTGGCGGCAAACATCACGCTGCCGATCTCGCAGCAGCGGATGCCGCCCTCGACGTACATCGCCACGGCGAGCGCCTGCCCCGGAAATTCAGATTGCGGGACGTGCGGCAAAAAGCGTTTGGCGTCCAGGTAGATCGCGTGACCGCCGGGCGGCTCTAGAATCGGGATGCCTTCTTCCACCAGCCGGTCGCCCAGGTATTGGGTGTAGGCGATGCGATACGCCAGGTACGACTCGTCCAATCCTTCCCACAATCCGCGCGCGATCACCTCCAGATCGCGCCCGGCCAGCCCGCCGTAGGTCGGAAAGCCTTCGCGCAGAATCAGCTCGTTGCACACGCGCTGATAGAGGTCGGCGTCGCGCAGCGCGATGAATCCGCCGATGTTGACCAGCGCGTCTTTTTTCGCGCTCATCGTCGCGCCGTCGGCGTGCGAAAACGTTTCGTTGGCGATTTCGAGCGGCGATTTCTTGTCGTACCCCGGCTCGCGCAGCTTGATAAAGTAGGCGTTCTCGGCGTAGCGCGCGGCGTCAATAAAGAACGGAATGCCGTGCCGATGGAGCAGCTCGCTCGTCGCGCGAATGTTGGCCATCGAGACGGGCTGCCCGCCGCCAGAATTATTGGTGATGGTCAGCATCCCCATCGGGATGTTGTCACGACCGACCATGCCGATGAATCGTTCTAGTTTTTCCAGGTCAATGTCGCCTTTGAACGGCGCGCGCGCCGTCGGGTCAAGTCCCAAATCGGCGAGGAGGTTGACCGGCCTTCCGCCGCGCGCCGAGATGTTGGCGTGCGTCGTATCAAAGTGCATGTTGCTGGGAATCTGCATCCCTGGGCGGACGGTGACGGTGAACAGGACGTTTTCCGCCGCGCGGCCCTGGTGAGCGGGCGCGACGTAGGGCATCCCAAAGATGCGCTGCACGGCCTCCTGGAAGCGAAAGAACGACTTGGCGCCCGCGTAAGACTCGTCGCCCTGCATGAGCGCGCCCCATTGCGCGTCGCTCATCGCCGATGTGCCCGAGTCGGTGAGCAGGTCAATGTAGCAATCCTCGGCGCGCAGCTTGAACACGTTATAGCCAGCTTCGGCGATCAATCGCTCGCGCTCCTCGCGCGCAGTCAGCTTGACCGGCTCGACGACTTTGATGCGGAACGGTTCTGGTGGAAAGGTCGCCATGGGGTCACTCCTTTGAAAAGGGTTGAGTGTACGACCAGAATGATACCATCACCGGGCAATGAAAGCCAGCGGGCCAAGCCTCTACCCTTTTCGCGCCGCCTGCGGTACAATAGACTTTTTCGCGCCGAAGAACATCGAGGCAAACAACTCGTGAAAGCCATGCTCCAACGCTTTCCACGCCAACGGCTTACGGTCATTGCGCTCATCAACAGAAGCGAAGGCAATCCATCCGAGATCGCGCGCAGGATTGCCGACCTAGGCCTGTTTTACGCAGCATAAACGGGGGACATGAACATCATTCGAGAATTCGTCAAGAACCACGCCCACCCCAAGGGATTCCTCGGATGGCTGGCTGCCCTTCACATGGCTCGAGAGAATCGCGAGGCGAATCGCTGGACCATTGATCTATTGGACATCCAACCCACTGATCGCGTCCTCGAAGCCGGCTTTGGGCCGGGTTTAGCCATCCAGGCGATTGCCAAAATTGTGACGGCGGGCCAGGTGGCCGGCGTAGACTCGTCCGAAACGATGGTCGCGCTGGCGCGGAGGCGCAACGCAGCCGCCATCGCAACGGGCCGCGTGGATTTGAGGCATGGAGATATTTCGACGTTGCTCCATGCAGACGACAGTTTTGACAAGATTTTGGCAATCAACGTCATTTACTTTTTGCCAGATCCGATTGCGAGCTTGAGAGAATTGTGGCGAGTGACCAAGCCCGGCGGGAGGATTGCGCTCTTTTGGGTAGCGAAACAAGTCATCATGTCCAGGCCATTCGTAGATGGGATATACACCCTTTACACACCTGAGCAAGTTGCGCAGCTACTCCGTCAAGCAGGCTTTGCCCGTTCGCGGGTTGAGAGCCGAGCATTCAAGTGGGGCACAGGTTTGTGCGCTCTCGCCGAAAAATGACAAGTGCAAAAGGAAAATCCTATGGTCATCCGTCCCATGCACGCTTCCGACCTCGACTTTGCCGCGGGCTGCACGGCGGCTGAAGGTTGGGCCAGCGAGACGCGGCAAGCGTTCGAAGGATTCCTGGCGTATGACCCTGGCGGATGCTTTGTCGCAGAAGCAGGCGGCACACAGGTCGGGATTTGCGTTGCCACCCGTTACGGAGAATCTGGCTTTATCGGCGAGCTGATCGTCGTGCAAGAGATGCGTGGACGCGGCATAGGACTCGGCCTGTTTGATCACGCCGTCGAATACTTCCGCAGCCGTGGCGCTCAAAACATTCTCCTCGATGCTGTCCCCGCCGCCGTGCCACTCTATGAAAAGATCGGCTTTCGGAAGGTCTGCCGGTCGCTGAGATTCACCGGGAGCATCACGGGCAGATTCGATCCGCACGTGCGAACGATGCAAGCCGCTGACCTCGACGCCGTCAGCGCGATGGATCAGGAAGCATTTGGCGCTGACCGCCGATTCTTTTTGGAGCGCAGCCTCTCGCTGTATCCAGAATTCAGCAAAGTGATAGAATGCGACGGGGAGATGACCGGTTTCATCATGGGCCGGCGCGGAAATGGTATAATTCCGGCGGGGCTGTGGGTCGTTCGGCCCGGCGTCGAGCGCCCCGGCGACTTGTTGGTCAGTCTCGCCGCAGAGGTCACCCGTATTCCTCTCCGCGTCAGAGTTCTAGAGGCAAACTCGGAGGCTGCGGCGACCGTGCGGCGCTTTGGCCTTGCAGAAAATCCGGATCCGCCGTGGCGCATGGCGCTCGGCCCGTCAGGCCACCTGGGTTTGTCCAAGCAAGCTTACGCCATCGGCTCTCCAGCAAAAGGTTGAGGCAAGAAGAGATAGCCATGTTCAGAGTTTCATCCAAGAACCGTCTACCAGAATCCACCGCCTGGCTGTTCCCGGAATACGAGTTTGCCAGGATGGACGCCGAGAGCTACGCCACTGTGATTATTGAGCGCATCCTCGAACGCGGCTCGTGGGCTGAACTGCGTTGGTTATTCACGCGCTATGGCCGCCAGCGTGTGGCAACGTGGCTGCGCCAACACGGCTTTCGCCGACTATCGCCGTGTGCGTTCGGTTACTGGAGATGGGTGCTAGGAGTCAAACGCTACAAGGCGCCGCCGTGGGCGACTGCGGCCAAGTCCATATTCTGGGAGCAGCCAAGATGAAACTGCACTGGGAAGCCGTCCCGTCTGAGGCTCGACGCGCAATGACGTTTCTTGCGCAGCAGCCATTCATCTGGCGATTCTACCTGGCTGGTGGCACCGCATTGGCGCTTCAATTGGGCCATCGCATTTCTTATGATCTGGATTTCTTCTCAGCCGAGGACAAGCTAGAGTTGGGCACGCGCACCCAGATTGCATCTGCACTGCACCAATCGGGAGAAGCCCAGATTTCTGCCAGCGAAGACATTATGATTTTTGCCAAGCTGATGGGCGTGGACATCAGCTTTATGTACCAGCACCATCCGCTGATCGAGCCTGTAGCGGAAGTCGAGGACATCCAATTGGCCTCCATCGTGGACATCGGGCTGATGAAGCTGGCAGCGATCAACGCGCGCGGGACGCGGCGCGACTTTATAGACCTCTATTGTATGCGGGAACACGCGCCGTTGGAAAAGCTGCTGGCCTTCGCGCCGCAAAAGTATTACGATCGGCCCGACTTTACCGTCATCACCGCGCGCGCTTTGCAATACTTTGACGACGCAGAAAGCGACCCAAGATCGGTGACGCTGTTGAAAAGGGTACGCTGGAGCGATGTCAAAAAATATTGCGTCAAAGGTGCGCACTTTCTAACCAAACTCAACCTGGGACTGGACGTCCCGCCCAAGTAACTCATGAAAGCCATGCTCCTCGCCGCAGGCGAAGGCACCCGCCTGCGCCCGCTCACCGATAACATCCCCAAGCCGATGGTGCCTCTGGGCAACCAGCCGCTTTTAGGGTATACTCTTGGCCTGCTGGCCCGGCACAATGTCCGGGAGGTCGCCATCAACCTGCACCACCGCCCGGACGTCGTCCGGGCTTGTTTGGGTGACGGGTCGGCGTGGGGCGTCCGCATCACGTACTCGTTCGAGCCGGAGCTGCTCGGCACGGCTGGAGCCGTCAAAAAGCTCCAAGCGTTCTGGGGTGACGAGCCGTTCCTGATTATCTACGGCGATAACCTGACCGACTGCGACCTGACGCGGATGGCCGCGTTCCACCGAGCCAAAGGCGGGCTGGTCACGCTGGCGCTCTTTTGGCGCGCGGACGTGGAGCATAGCGGCGTGACTGCGCTGGACGCGGACGACCGCATCACGCGCTTTGTGGAAAAGCCCAGGCCGGATCAAGCGCCGAGCCACTGGGTCTTTGGGGGACTGATGGTCGCGCAGCCGCGCTTGCTGGATTTCATTCCGGCCGGCCGCCCGTGCGATTTTGGACGTGAGGTGTTGCCGGACCTGCTGGCGCGGGGCGAGGCGATCTGGGGCTATCGAATGACGGAACGCTTGTGGTGGACCGACACGCTGGCCGAGTACGAGGCGCTCAAGCGACAATTTGACAAAGGCGAGATTCAACTTTAATCAAGGATGACGTTATGCTTCTCACGCGCGCGCCCTTGCGCGTTCCACTCGGCGGCGGCGGCACGGACCTGCCGTCCTACTATTCGCAGTTCGGCGGCTTTTTCGTCAGCGCCGCCGTCAACAAGTACGTCTTTATCAACATCAATCGCCCGGCGGCGGACGAGTTTATACGAGTCAAGTACTCGCGCTACGAGCAAGTCAAAACGGTCGCCCAAGTGGAGCACGAGCTGGTGCGCGAGTCGCTCAAGATGCTCAACCTGGGCGCGAGCATTGAGATCGGCTCGATGGCCGATGTGCCCGCCGGAACAGGCATGGGGACTTCGGGCAGCTATCTCGTCGCGCTGCTGCTGGGGCTGCACAGCCTCAAGCGCGACATTGTCCCCACCTGGCAGATTGCCGAAGAAGCGTGCCACGTCGAAATGGATCTCGTCGGACATCCGGCAGGCAAGCAGGATCAATACGTCGCGGCGTTTGGCGGCCTCACGTGTTTCGAGATCGAGCGCGACGGGCGTGTTCACGTCAGCCCGCTGCGCGTGCCGAGCCACACCGTCGAAGATTTGCGCGCCAACACGCTGCTGTTTTACACCGGCCTGACGCGCCAGAGCCTGGACATCCTGGAAGACCAAAAGCAAGACACGAGCGCGGGCAAACAGAGTGTGGTGGACAGCCTCCACGTCACCAAGCAAATCGGCTACGAGATTCGAGACACGCTCGAAAACGGCGACCTGGTACACTATGGTGAGTTGCTCCACAAGCATTGGCTCAACAAAAAGCGCCGCTCGGACAAAATCAGCGACGCGAGCGTGGATCGTTGGTATGACCTTGCTCGATCCAATGGCGCATTAGGGGGAAAAATTTTGGGCGCGGGCGGTGGCGGCTTTTTGATGCTCTTTACCACGCCGGAAGCCAAGCAGCGCGTCCGCGAGGCCATGGCGGCCGAGGGGTTGCGCGAGATGCCTTTTGACTTTGATTTGGATGGCGCAAAGGTGCTGGTCAATTTTTAGGCGTGCCGCGTACTGCGTATTGCGTATTTCGTGCGACGATATGCAGTCTGCGATATGCGATACGCCATAGTCTATAAGCGATGAGCGACAATAATCAACCCTACATTGATACGTTTCTGGCTGAACTGAATCGCGTGACGCGCGAGGTGAACCGGTCAGACATCAGCCGCGCGGTGGATGTGCTATTCGACACGTGGCAGCGGCGGGGCACAGTCTTTACGATGGGCAACGGCGGCTCGGCTTCGACGGCGACGCACTTGGCCTGCGACCTTTCCAAAGTGACGATTGTCCCCGGCCAGCCGCGCCTCAAAGTAATGAGCCTGGTGGACAACATTCCACTGGTCAGCGCATGGACGAACGACGACGGCTTTGATTCCATCTTTGTCGAGCAACTCGAGCCGTGGCTGGTCGCCGGCGACACGCTGATCGGGCTTTCGGTTCACGGCGGGTCCAAGAGAAGCGACGGAGGCCCCTGGTCACAGAACCTCGGCCGCGCGATGGCGCTGGCAAAAGAGCGCGGCGCGCACACGCTGGGCCTGAGCGGTTTTGATGGCGGCGCGCTCAAAGAGATGGCCGAGGTGTGCATTGTCGTGCCCATTGCCTCCGAGCCTTTGGGCACGCCGATCATTGAAGCGTTTCACGTCGTGCTGCACCACCTGCTGACGACGGCGCTCCGGCGACGCATCGAGACAGCATGAAGGGCGGCGTGTTCTTAGATCGCGACGGCGTCATCAACCGGATGGTGTATGACGCCGAGCACGGCACGCTAGACAGCCCGGCCCATCCCGACCAGTTCGAGCTGCTGTCCGGCGCGGCGGAGGCCATTTGCGCGCTCAACGATTTGGGGCTGCCGGTCGTCGTCGTGTCGAATCAACCGGGCGTCGCCAAAGGCAAAATGACGCTGGTGCTGCAAGAAGCCATCACGGTCAAGATGCGCGCCAAGCTAGCAGCGGTCGGCGCACACCTGGATGGAATTTATTATTGCCTGCATCATCCTGAAGCATCGCTGCCCGAATATCGCGTCCGGTGCGAGTGCCGCAAGCCTGAGCCAGGGCTTTTGCTTCGCGCAGCGGACGAGTTGGGCATTTCGCTGAGCAACTCGTGGATGCTTGGCGACGGGCTGACCGATGTGCAAGCCGGCAAGGCCGCGGGCTGCGTGACGATCTGGCTGGGCACACTCAAATGCGACTTTTGTCAGCTTGCGCGCGAGAAAAACGCCGTGCCCGACCTGGTGGCCCAAGACCTAGCTGAGGCGGTGCAATTGATTAAAAACCTGCGAGGTTTCAGAAACCTCGCGTAACTGTTCAGCGGGCGCATCCTGCTCAAACAGGATGGACAGGATGAAGCAGAGGTTCGCCAAAGCAGTTACCTCACAGGTCTTGAACTGAAGGAGCAAGATGGAGATTTTTCTGGATACGGCGAACGTCGAGCAAATCAAAA
>CAYHAR010000059.1:11615-13430 GCA_964354595.1 uncultured Anaerolineae bacterium
TATGGTCGAAACCTCGCTTCCCACCACATCCACGCCAGTAAGGCGTGAGGCACAGCCCCCTATGGGTTGGAGCCTGTGGGCCTGGCTCAAGGCCCAGATGGACGCGGCGTTGTATCGCCCCCGCGCCGCGCCGGGCATTGTCGCGCGCAAGCTCGTCGAGCGCGACGTCGTCCACTATATCTTGAAAAATCAAGCCGAGGGGACGTACCTCAAGCTGGCCGATCCGGATTATTTTATATGGCGGCTGATGGACGGCTCGCGCACCGTCAAAGACCTGGTGGTGGCCTACTTTCAAAAGTATCAAGCCTTTGCGTTCGGGCGCATCGCGTCGCTCGTGGAGGAACTCAAGGACGGACATTTCCTCACCGATAAACCCGTGGGCGTCTATCACCAGGCGCGCGAGCAACTGACCGAACGCGACTGGACGTATCGTTGGCGACAATTCGCAGAAGCGTTCATCGAACGCATCTTTTTCCTCGATGGAGTAGACGAGTTCTTTGGCGCGCTGTATCGCCTCACGCGCGGGTTGTTTGCGTGGCCCGCGCAAATCATTCTCGCGCTCGTCGCCCTGGCCGGATTCATCGTCTTTGTCGCGCTGCTTGTCTCACAACGGTACGCCATCCTCGTCACCGGCGGCTCGTACTGGCTGGGCTTGCTGACCCTGTTCCTCGCCAACTCGATCATCCTCTTTGTCCACGAGTTCGCCCACGCGCTGACGACCAAGCACTATGGACGCCAGGTCCGTCGCGGCGGGTTCATGATTTACTATGGGATGCCCGCGTTCTTTGTGGACACCATGGACATCTGGCTGGAGCCAAAAGCGCGCCGCATCGCCGTCTCGTGGGCCGGGCCGTATTCGGGCTTGATGGTCGGCGGGCTGTGCAGCCTGCTCGCTATGCTTTCTACCGATGCGCTCGTCGGGCAACTCTTGTTCAAGACTGCGTTCGTCGGTTACTTTTTGTTCTTTGTCAATCTGAACCCGCTGCTGGAACTGGACGGCTATTTCATGCTGATTGACTGGCTCGAGATGCCAATGTTGCGACAGCGGTCATTTGAATTCATTCGCCGTGAACTGTGGGAGAAAGTAAAAGCCGTAATCGGAGACAAGGATACAAGGGGACAAGGAAACAAGGAAAAGGCAGCGTTCTCACGAGAAGAAATCATCTTTGCTGTGTTCGGCCTGGCGGCGGCGGCGTACACGGTCTACAGCCTGGGCGTGGCGATTTACTTTTGGCAGACGCGGCTGACGACGATGCTGGCCGATCTGTGGGATCGCCAGGGCTGGTTTGCGCGGCTGGTCGTCGTCCTCGTCGGCGCGGGAATTTTTGTTCCCTTGGCGATTGTCCTGTTCGCCACGGCTTGGAACGCTGCGCGACATGCCATCGAGTGGCTGGAGGAGCGACGCTTTTTCGATAGGTACCGCAACGTCTTTCTTGCGCTGGCCGCCGGGATGGCGCTGCTGGCCCTCACGCCAATACTATTGGATGAACCGTGGCGGACGATGTATCTTGCACTCGCGCCGGCGATGCTGCTGGGCGCAGCGTGTGCGGCGCTGATTGCCACCGCGTTCCAGCACCAGGGCGCCGAGTTCCAGCGTGTATTCTGGGCGCTGCTCGCCGCGGCCAGCGTGCTGCTGACAGCGCAACTGGTGCGCAGCCTGGCCTTTGTTGCAGGCGCGCGCGGCGGGGCGCTCGCTGCGGCCACATCCGCGCTCGAAGCGCTGGCGGCGCTGGCATTAGCGTTAGCCGGTTACTGGTCGCTGCAAGGGATTGACCTGCGCGAAAGCGCCGCCTGGGAGCGCGCCGCGATGGCGAC
>CAYHAR010000059.1:13530-15977 GCA_964354595.1 uncultured Anaerolineae bacterium
AATCGAAAGCGGCCAGGTGCGCGACAAGCTCGACCTGAGTCAAGTCACCATCCTCGAACAGGCCGACCGTTACCGCGAAGTGCTGAGCCGCGCGATTGACTTGATGGATAACTGGTCCGGCTCGCACTTTATCGCGCGCGCGGCGCAGGCTGCTTACGATAGCTTGCCCTGGCCGGAGCGCGAAGTGTTGGGCCAATACGTGTTGGCTGGGACGCCGTGGGGCGGCGCGATCGCCAAAGGCTTTGCGGCGGTGCGGGGCGAGCGCGACCGGTTGATTCACAGCGTGCCCATCCTGGCCGGGTGCAACAACCGCGCGTTCGCACTCATCCTGGCCGCCATCCAATCGCAGATTGTCCGCGCACACGCGACGCTCGCCAAGCAAGGCGCGCCGGTGGACCGTTTTGTCATCGTGCAATCGGGCAGCATTGAAAAGTGGATGCAGGATTCGCCTAATGCTCCACCCAGGCTCGCCGGAACGCTGCGTCGCGGCGCGAGCCTGGGCGCGGAGGCGTTCCTCGGCAGCGGCCAGTATTCCGGCACGTACCGCGCGGCGGTGGACACAGAGATTCTCTTTGTCACGCGAGAAGAGGCTCTCAGCCTGGCGCGCGCGGGCGTCAAGCTAGCCGCGCGCGTGGGCGAGGCGCTTTCGATGGCGCAACTGTTGGGCCAGATGCCCATGTTCGCCAACCTCGCGCCACAGCAACTCGCCGCGCTGGCGCAACACTTGGGTCGCCAGAGCGTCACGGCGGGTCAAGCCATCGTTCAACAAGGCGAGCCGCGCCATCACTTTTTCATCGTCGCGCAAGGCGAGGTTGAAGTCATCGCGCGCGGCGCAGACGGAACCGAGCGAGCCATCAAGCGCCTCGGTGCGGGCGAGCATTTTGGCGAGACGGCGCTCTTTGCCGACGTGCCCTACTCGGCCACCGTGCGCGCCATCCTGCCAACGATGCTCCTCACGCTGGACGAGCCGACGTTTGACAAGATGGTGGCCGGCTCTGCTCAAATGTCGCATTACATCGAACAGGTTTCCAGCGGGCGGCTGATCGAGACGCGCCGGAAGCTGGGGACTAGATTAGGAATCAGGAGAAAGTTATGAACTGCTGGCATTGTGATCGTCCCGCACATGGCGTTTGCCGCTTTTGTGGGCGGGCGGTCTGCAAAGACCACGCCCAGACGATGCCATTCATCTCGGAAGTCTATCACACTCGCACCGGCGAGCAGCGCGCGCTGGTGATCGGCAATGTGATTTACTGCGGCGAGTGCGAGCCGAAGGAAGACCCGATCAAGATGCAGGGGTTGGACAGTTAATCGGAGGTCGGAGGTTAAAAGTTAGAGATTGCGCCTCCTACATCTGATTTCCGATATCTGACATCCGACATCCGGCAACAGGAGGAAAGAATGGACGAACAGCAAAGCATCGGCCCGCAGCCGGACCGCGCGGCGGGCGATGTGTCGGCGCAAGTTGTGAACATTGTTGAAGCGGGCGCGCGAGACGTGTTCGCGCACACGGCGACGATCACGCAAGGCGGCGCCAGCGACATCAAGGCCGACAATGTGATTGTGCGACAGGGCGGCGTGCGGCAGATTGAAGCAACGCACGTCACCCTTCGCCAGGGCGGCGTGGTGCATGCCAGAGCAGAGACGGCCGAGATCGTCCAGAGCGGCGTGGTGTTGGCCCAGGCGGACAAGCTGACGCTCGACGGAGGCACGCAGGCCCTCGGCGTGTTCGCCGGCTCGGCGACGATGGATGGCTCACTCGCGCAAGCGGTCGTTTCACGCGGGCCGATGCAAGTAGAACAGTCCGCAACGGTGGTCATGCTCGCGCCGCGCGTGACGGTCAAGAACTCGGCCGTCGGGCTGCTGTTGGCGCGTTACGTCGAAGGCGACGTGAGCGCGCTGTTCGGCCCGCGCGCGGCGGTGGCGTTTGGCGCGGCATTTGGGGCGGCGTTCGGCGTGGCGTTCGCGTTGGCGCGAATGGCGGTCAACCAGCGGCGGCGGAAGCGAAAGTGATCCGGGGGCAGAACCCGCGTCAGGCTAGAGATTTGATATTTGAGGTTTGAATTCGGCCAGCGTGCCATGCGCGCGGGGATCGAATCCGGGCGGAATCTCGGCGCTCGTATTGATCCAGTAGGCGCGCAGCCCGGCTTGCAGCGCCGGGGCAATGTCATTGTTCCAGTCGTCGCCGACCATCACGCATTCGCCCGGCTGCCGGCCGAGGCGCTTGACGATTTCGGTGTAATACCGCGCGTGCGGCTTGCACGAGTGCATGACCTCGTAAGACGTGACGAGCTTGAAGGGAAAATCCGCAACGCCCGCCCACTCCATCCGTTGGCGGATAGCCGTTTCAGGGAACAACGGGTTAGTGGCAATGACGACATCGAGGCTTGCATCAAACGCGGCCTGGACGACAGCGCGCGCTTCGGGCAGCGTGCGCGTCTGCGCGCGCA
>CAYHAR010000059.1:16077-19277 GCA_964354595.1 uncultured Anaerolineae bacterium
CAGCGTATCGTCCAGGTCGAACAAGATAGCGCGGATGGTTTGGCTCATTGTCATTTCTCCAATGCGTCGAAAATGGTTGCGCCGGGGCGATGCTGATGACACTGGCCGCAGCCCACGCGCGGCTCTTGCACCTCGGTGGCGGAAAGCGTGCAGACGGCATACACCTGCACGCGGCGCGTCAGCCCCAAAAAGCCGCGCGCGACCTTGCCTTCCAACGCCATGTTCGGGCAGGCGTTATCGCGCAAGATGGCGGGCACGGGGCAATCGCGGCACAGCGTCGGCTGCCAGCGTTCCGAATCGGGGTTGCGCCCGATCAAGCGGCACTCGCGCGTGGAACGCCCGCGAAAGAAATCCTCGTAATAAAAGCTGCACTCGAGGCCGTAGGGTGTTTTCACCTCCACCCCCAAGACCTCCGAGGTTTCAGAAACCTCGGAGGTCTGTCATAAACACAACGGCCCACCAACCATTCCGGTGGGCCTTGGACATTTGAAATTTGGTCTTGAAGTTTTCCTACACCCGCGTCACATACTCGCCCGTGCGCGTGTCAATCCGGATTGTGTCGCCTTCGTTGACAAACAGCGGCACATGGACGCGGTAGCCGGTCTCGACGGTGATGTACTTGTTCGCGCCCGTGGCGGTGTCGCCTCTCACGGCCATTTCGGACTGCACGACTTTTAACTCCACTGCCGTCGGCAACTCGATGCCGAGCGGCTCGTCGCCGTACATCTGAACCATGACATCCATGCCGTCTCTGAGGTAATGCACATTGTCTTCCAACAGCTTGGAATCTATGATGACCTGCTCGTAGGTCTTGGAGTCCATGAAGGTGTACAGGTCGCCGTCGTGATAGAGGTACTGCATCTCGCGGTTCTCGATGCGCACGTCCTGGACGCGGTCGCCGGACTGGAAGGTTTTCTCAAACGTCGCGCCTGTCCGCAGGTTGCGGACTTTGGTGCGGATGACGGCGTTGCCCCGCCCCGGCTTGTGGTGATGATATTCGATGACGCGCAAGAGCTGCCCGTCAAGCTCAAAGGTGACTCCCTTGCGGAGGTCGTTGACGTCAATCATAGTGGATGTTTCTCCTGCTGCCTGAACAAAATTTCGGACTGATTATACCGCGCCTCGTTGCGCTGTCAACCGGAATCCCGCATGACAACGGGCAGGTAAATGGCGTACGGCTGACAGATCACGCCAGAGGTCTCTTGCGGCGCGATCACGGCGACCGGCGCGCTGCCCCCGACGCGCGGACATTGGACGATGTAGGTGCCGCTCGCCAGGCCACACGCGACAAACCCGCCATCCAGGTCCGTGTCTCCGTTATCTGTCAAAGCAATATCGTTCAGACCCTGCCAGAAGGGCAACAAGCTGCCGCCTGCGTCCCGGATCTGAAAACTCGCCGATTCTACTCCTTGCCCACTGGCATTGACGACCCGGCCAGAAATGCAGCCGCCCAGGTCGCCCAAAATGCCATTGACATCCGTGAGGGTGACGCCGGACGTAATCGTCACTGTGGCGGCTGTCGCGCGCGCCAACGCGCCGCTGTACCACGTGGTCATCGAGGGGAAATAGCTAAAGCTGACCTGGTAATCGCCCGGCTCTATGCAGACCGGACCGTATACGCCATCGGCGCCGGTCGTGGTGGGCTCGCGCCAATCGCGCCCCGCTTTATAGACCCACACTTGGGCGTCTTGGAGTGGTGCGACGCCACTATTCACCGTGCCGGTGATGCAGCCCAGGATAGTCGTCGTCGTGAGCGCAGTCAAATTGGCGCTGATGGTCGTCGTCGCGCCAGGAGTGATCGAGACGATTTCCGCTGTGCTGGAAATGGGTTGGTCATCGTACCATTCGCCGAGCAAGGGACAGTTTGCGCCCAGGTAAACCAGGTAATCTCCTCCCGACACGGCAAAGGTGTACGTCACCGTGCTGCCGTCTCCGTTGATCGAGCCGATGGTGGCCAGGCCCTCTCCCGAGGAAGGATCGTACAGCTCCACATAGGCCGCGTGCGTCGAGGAAAGCGGCTGATAGTTGTCTTGAGTGAGCGTCACCGCCAACGTTCCCGTCAAGCCGGTGGTCAGAGCAGCATTGACGCCCGTAATCACTTGCGCCGCTGTGATGCTCACTACGGTTGCGTTCGTCAGCGTTTGTTGATCGCTATAGAACTCGGTGACGTGGTACGGCAGGTGGCGAAATTCGAGTCGGTATTGACCAGGGTCGAGCACATAGAAACGATATTCGCCTGGAGCGCACGAGAAGCAAGGCAGCGTCAAATCGCGGACAACAGTATTTGCCACGTTGTAGAGCACTACTCTGGCGTTGCCAATTGGAATTCCAGAGAATTCGTCCGTCACCAGGCCGGTGATCACGTTGCGAGAGGTGACTTCTGCCGTGATCGCCGTGGTCGCCCCGGCAGTCACCGTGACCAAGTCTGCCGTAACCCGGCTATATTGATCCCGATACCATTCATCTCGAATGCCGGAGAAAGCTCCGCCAGTAAACGCCAACTTGTACGCCCCCGTCGCCAAGCCTGTGACGGTAAACTGGCCACTGTTGTCGGCGCTGGCTGCGCCGACCCAATTGCCATTTGCATCCTCGACCACGATGGATATATTGGCCGCTGGCCCGCCGTCGTCGTCCAGTGTCACCGTCCCGCTGATCGCTCCCAGTTTTGTGAGGATGGCATTGACATCGGTGATGACGCCTCCCTCCTGCAAATTGACGCGGTCGGCCTGGGAGAAAAAGAGTTTGCTTTTGTGCCACTCTTTTGAATATCCCACTGGGCCGCCATCAAAGAACAACCGGGCTTGGCTGTACGGGGTCGTGACGGTCGCCGAGTATTGGCCGCTAGCATCAGTGGTCGTAGTATAAAGGAGGGCAAAGGATACGCCGTCGTAGATTTTCACGACCACGCCCGCCAGCGGCGCGCCGGAATCATCTGCTTGCGCCAGACCGGTGATGCTGCCCGTCGCCGCCAGGGCGCGAGCGTTGCTGGCTGTTGGCAAGGTCTCACTCACGGCCAACGCGCCGGGCGGGCGCAGGCCGCCCAACCCCGCTAGCAAGCTCAAGACTGCTAGCATCCCCAGAGCGAGGGCCAACCCTATCGCCATCACGTGTGATCGCACAAATTTGCGTTCCATGGCTTTCCTCCAAATCCTGGCTGCCACCTGCGTCCATTATAGGACGCAAGCAGATCATTGACAAGC
>CAYHAR010000060.1:0-19127 GCA_964354595.1 uncultured Anaerolineae bacterium
GACGGCTCGTCCAGCACGTAGAACGTCTTGCCCGTGCTGCGCTTGGAAAGCTCGCGGCTCAGCTTGACCCGCTGCGCTTCGCCGCCGGAAAGCGTAGGCGCGGGCTGGCCGATCTTGATATAGCCCAGGCCCACGTCGTTGAGCGTCGAAAGCTTGCGCTTGAGCGCGGGGAAATTCTCGAAAAATTCTTCTGCCTCTTCCACCGTCATGTCCAGCACATCAGCAATGTTCTTGCCCTTGTAGCGCACCTGGAGCGTCTCGCGGTTAAAGCGCGCGCCGTGGCACACGTCGCACGGGACGAAAATATCGGGCAGGAACTGCATCTCGATCTGGATCTGCCCCTGGCCCTCGCACGCCTCGCATCGCCCGCCGCGCACGTTAAAGCTGAATCGCCCTGGCCCGTAGCCGCGCACTTTGGATTCGGGCAACTCGGCAAACAGATCACGAATGTCGCCAAAGAACCCGGCATAGGTAGCCGGGTTGCTGCGCGGCGTCCGCCCGATGGGCGACTGGTCAATGTTGATGATCTTGTCAATGTGCTCGATGCCCTCGATGCGATCGTGCTCGCCGGCGCGCTCGTGACTATCGTGCAGCATCTGCGCCAATCGCTTGTACAGCACCTCGACCAACAGGGTGGACTTGCCCGAGCCTGACACGCCCGTGATACAAACAGACTTGCCCAGCGGAATCTTGCAGTCAATGTTCTTGAGGTTGTTTTCCCTTGCGCCGCGCACGACGAGGTAATTGCCGTTGCCGGGACGGCGCTCCTTCGGAATCGGCACTTTCATCCGGCCGCACAGGTATGCGCCGGTGAGTGATTTCTTGTCGCGGCACAGCTCGTCCACCGTGCCTTCAAAGATGACCTCGCCGCCGTGCTCGCCCGCGCCAGGGCCGAGGTCAACCACCCAGTCGGCGGCCTCGATCGTGTCGTGGTCGTGCTCGACGACGAGCATCGTATTACCCAGGTCGCGCATCGCCATCAGCGTCTTGATGAGCCGCGCCTGGTCGCGTTGATGCAGACCGATGCTCGGCTCGTCCAGCACATACAGCACGCCCGTCAACTGCGAGCCGATCTGCGTCGCCAACCGGATGCGCTGCGCTTCGCCGCCGGAAAGCGATCCCGCGCTGCGGTCGAGTGTGAGGTAATCCAACCCCACATTCACCATGAACTGCAACCGCGCTCGAATCTCTTTCAGGATTTGGTGCGCGATCGTCAATTGCCGCGCCGTTAATGCTCCTGGTTTCTCGCTCTCCTTGTCTCCTTGTCTCCGTTTGCCATTCCCGTTCCCGCGCAACGCCTCCACCCACGCCAGCGCCTTGACCACCGGCAGGCCCGTCACCTCGACAATGTTCTTGCCGCCCACCATCACCGCCAGCGCCTCGCGCCGCAGACGCTTGCCGCTGCACGCAGGACAATCGCGGTACGCCATATAGCTTTCGATGCGCGAGCGCATGTAATCAGACGTGGTCTCTTTGTAGCGGCGCTGGAGATTGGGGATGATGCCCTCAAAACTCGTCTCCCATTGCGCCCGGCGCCCATCGCGCCCGGTGTAATCAATCTTGATGCGCTCCTCGCCCGTACCGTAGAGGATCAACTCTATCTGCGCGTCGTTCAGCTCGCCTACCGGCGCGTCGAGCGGGATGTTGTAGTGCTCGGCCATCGCTTTCAAGAGTTGGCCATAGTAGCCCTCTTGCGTAGCGGATTCGCCCCAGGCGACGACTGCGCCCTCTTCCAGCGAAAGGTCGCGGTTGGGGATAATGAGGTTCGGATCCAGTTCCATCTTGACGCCGAGGCCCTGGCACTCGGGGCACGCGCCGTGCGGACTGTTGAACGAAAACGTGCGCGGCTCGATCTCCGGCAGGCTGATGTCGCAGAACGGGCAGGCAAAGTGCTCGGAGAACAATAAATCTTCATGCTCGGCCGCGCTCAAAAGTTTGTTGATGATGACGCTGCCATTGCCCAGCTTGAGCGCGGTCTCTATCGAGTCGTTCAATCGAGCGCGATCCGCGTCCGCGCCTTGCTCTTGCTTAATGGCCAGCCGATCCACGACCGCCTCAATCGTGTGATTCTTGTACCGGTCGAGCTCGAACTGTTCGTCCACGTCGCGCACGTAACCGTCCACGCGCACACGCACAAAGCCCGCCTTGCGCACATCCTCAAAGACTTGCTGGTGATGCCCCTTGCGATCCTTGATGAGCGGAGCAAGCACCTGGATGCGCGTTCCTTCCGGCAGCGCCATCACCGCATCCACGATCTGCTGAGACGTCTGCTGCTGCACCTCACGCCCGCAGTTGGGGCAATGCGGCGTGCCGACGCGCGCATAGAGCAGACGCAAATAGTCATAGACTTCGGTGACCGTGCCGACCGTCGAGCGCGGGTTGTGCGAAGCTCCCCGCTGGTCAATCGAGATGGCAGGCGACAGCCCCTCGATCTGATCCACGTCCGGTTTTTCCATCTGGCCGAGGAACTGCCGCGCGTAGGCGGAGAGGCTTTCCACGTAGCGACGCTGGCCTTCGGCAAAGATCGTGTCGAACGCGAGCGACGACTTGCCGGAGCCAGATAGCCCGGTGATGACGACAAATTTATCGCGCGGGATTTCGACGTTAATGTTCTTGAGGTTGTGCTCGCGCGCGCCGCGAACAATGATCTTGTCTTGAGCCATGTGACCTTCCGTATTCCGTGCCGCGTATTGCGTAGACTGCGACCTGCGATTATACCACTCTGCCTCAAATGGGGTTATAATAGGCCCAGGTTGAGTTCCAATCAAGAGGTCAGAACTGCCAACAGTTGGACCGCCAGACCGAATCCCATCCGAGAGTATAGCACACTTGTTCTAACTCTACAAGAAGAGAAACGTAAACACCCACCCCCTGCCCCCTAATCACTTTGAAGGAGCAACGATGAACTCGAATCAAGAACACTCGCGGGGCGACGTAGCCCTGTTCATTGACTGGGAAAACATTAAAAGCAGCTTGCAGAATCGCGGGCGAGAGCGGCCCAATCTCTCGGCGCTGCGAGACACGGCCGAGTCCTTCGGGCGGCTGGTGGTGTCCCGTGCCTACGCAGACTGGCAAGAAGGCTGGCACGCCGACGATCCGCCTGCGCTGTATGCCGCGGGGATTGATCCAGTGTACGTCCCCACGCGCAAATTTGCTTCGCTCGATCCGGCCGAAGGCGTGCGCCGCAAGAACAGCGTGGACATCAAGCTCGTCGCCGACTGCATCGAAGTGAGCCACCAGTTCCCGGACATTAATACCTTTGTGCTGGTATCGGGCGACGGCGACTTTGTCCACCTGGTCAACATCCTGCGGCCCTACGGCAAGCACGTCGTCGCCATCGGCGTGTCGTGGTCCACCAACGCCCGGCTCAGCCAGGTCGTGGACGAGTTTCTGTACTATGACCGCGACGTTGCGCCAGAGCGGCTCACCACGGCCGCCGCCGCTCCGCCCGCCGCGCCCAATGCCGAGCTAGAGCGCGCGTTCCGCCTCGTCATCGAAATCCTGGGCGACTCGCGCCAGCCGGGGCGCGGGCTGCTGTCGTGGGTCAAGCACGAGATGATCAAGCGAATGCGCGGCTTTGACCAGAGCCGCTTTGGATTCGCCCAGTTCAAGCAATTCATGGAAGAAGCCGAGCGGCGCGGGATGCTGAAAATTGAAACACACGGCCTGGAAGATTGGGCCGTCCTGCCCGACGCGCCGCGCGCCGCGCCTGCCGAGCGCGAGGCCGCGATGGAACGCCTGACGCTCGACGCGGCCGGGGCGGAGGCGCTCACGCGCCTCATCCGCTTTACCGAAGACATGACGCACAAGCACGACCACGTGGCGTTCAATTTTCTGGTAGATGGTATAATGGAAGCGCGCGTGTTGCCGAGCTTTACGCGGCCACAACTGGTGGACCTGGTGAACGATGCGATCCGTCAAAAAATATTTCTGCGCCAGGCGCACCAATGGCTCATGCGCAACACGGGCGAAACGGTGACGGTGCAGTCGCTTGCCCTCAACTGCGACCACCCCGAAGTGACCAGCGCGCTTTCTCCCGAAGGATGCCATTCGGAGCGAAACGAAGAACCTCATTGACGCAGCAGCGACGCCTGGCTGCGCTTTATATCAGGAGCAAAATGGACACATATCGGAATACATCCCCCTACCCTTTCTGCCCAGGTTGTGGGCATGGCATGATCAACGACCAGCTCAACAAGGCGTTGGTCAAGTTGCAGCTTGATCCGACCCGGGTCGTCCTCGTCAGCGACATTGGTTGCGTGGGGCTATCCGACCAGTATTTCACCACCAGCGCGTTTCACGGCCTGCACGGGCGCAGCGTGGCTTACGCGAGCGGCATCAAGCTGGCGCGCCCCGATCTCAAAGTGATCGTCCAAATGGGCGACGGCGGCTGCGGCATCGGCGGGACGCACCTGATCAACGCCGCGCGGCGCAATATCGGCGTGACGGTGTTGGTATTTAACAACTTTAACTTTGGCATGACGGGCGGCGAGCACAGTGTGACCACGCCGACGGGCGGCGTCACCTCGACCACGCGCGGCGGCAACCTCGAACGCCCGCTCGATATATGCGCCACCGTCGCCGTCAACGGCGCGAGCTATGTCTACCGGGGCACTTCGTTCGACAAGGACTTGCCCGACCGCATCGCCGAAGCGATTCAGAACGAAGGCTTTAGCCTGCTCGATATCTGGGAATTGTGCACGGCCTATTACGTGCCGAACAATGATTTTTCCCGCAAGGCGTTGATGGAGACGATCACCACACTCAAGCTCCCGACCGGCGTCATTCACCGAGAAGAACGACCCGAGTACGCGGCAGAATTGCATCGAACGGCGCAAGAACAGCGCGGGCAGCCGCCCGCTCCCAAGCCGGTCGAGACCAAGTTCGCAGCCAACCTGGATCGCAAGGCGAATATTGTCATTGCCGGGTCGGCCGGCGGAAAAGTGCGCTCCTCGGCGCGGCTGTTGGGCCTGGCCGGCATGTTGTGCGGACTGTGGGCCGCTCAGCGCGACGATTACCCGGTCACGGTCAACACAGGCCATTCGGTGAGCGAGATTGTGCTCAGCCCGAAAGAAATTCGCTACGCCGGCGTCACCCGGCCCGATGTGCTGCTGGTCGTTTCGGAAAACGGCTACAAGAAGGTGACGCATCACCTGCCGCGCCTGACTGCGGATGATTGGCTGTTCGTCACGCCCGAGTTTGCCAACGTGGAAGCCGGAGCCGCGCGCAAGGTCGTCCTGGACCTCGGTCGCGTGAACCGCAAGAACATTGCTCTGGCGGCGATTGCGGCGGCCCTCAAAGCCACCGGCTACTTGCCGGTCGAGTCGCTGCAAGAAGCGGCGCGGGTCGGGGTGCGCCAAGACATTGCAGAAGAAAACTTGCAAGCCATCGTCGCTGGCGCTGCATCAGTGACATAGACGGCCAGGCCTGTGAGGTTCTCTGAAACCTCGCAGGCATAGAGCATCACAAGCGGCTGCTGAAAGGGAGCCGCTTTTTGCCGTCATTGTCGGAAATGGGCAACGGGCGTAAAATACGAACTTGCGGTCGAGGTCAAACTTACAAGAGGCAGACAAGATGGACAGTCAACCGATGGTGTGGGAGAGTAATGTTTCGAGATTGCAGGCGCAATTGAGCGATGTATTGAGCGTGAATGATGTGCAGGTGTTGGAAGCGCCAGATCGTGTCGTGCTGTTCAGCGGGCGACTGTTGCGTGACGCAGCCGACGCCTATGCCGTGTTGCGCGAGCGTTTTCAGGCGTTAGGATACACGCCCTTCCTGCGACGACAGGGCGATAGCCAAGTGGTCGTGGCGCAGCAAGGCGTCATCATACCGCGCCCTACGCAGCCGTGGATCAACATAGCCTTGTTCGTGGCGACGTTTCTGGCAATGCTGCTGACCGGCGCTTTTAACGAATTGGCGCAAATAGCGCCGACGCTAGACTCGATTGTGCAGGCAATACTGCGCCAGCCGACTCTGCTCCTGAAAGGTTTGCCCTTTTCGCTCTCGCTCATGTCCATCCTGCTCGCGCACGAGATGGGGCACTATCTCGTCGGGCGACGTTACAACGCGCCCGTCTCGCTGCCCTATTTTATTCCGATGCCGATTGTCGGCTTGTTCGGCACGATGGGCGCGGTCATTGTCCAGCGTGCGCCGTTCGAAGATCGCCGCTCGCTGTTCGACATCGGCGTGGCCGGGCCGTTGGCGGGCCTGGTCCTGGCGCTTCCTTTGTTGGTCTTTGGCCTGGCGACCTCCACGGTCGGGCCAATCCAGCCGGGCGGTTTGCTGGAAGGCAACTCGATTCTGTACCTGGCGATCAAGTACCTGATCTTTGGGCGGATTTTGCCGGGCAACGGAGTGGACGTTTATCTCAACCCGGTGGCATGGGCCGCGTGGGGCGGACTGCTCGTCACCTCACTCAACTTGCTGCCCATTGGTCAGCTTGACGGCGGTCATATCCTGTACTCGCTGTTGGGACGCCGCGCGTGGCCAGTCGCCATGCTCATGGTGGGGCTGCTGGTCATCATGGGATTTTTCTGGCAAGGCTGGTTTGTGTGGGCGCTCCTCGTCCTGGCCTTTGGCGTGCGCCATCCGGCCCCGCTCAATGACCTGACCCCGATGGGTCTCCGGCGGACGATCCTCGGAATCGGCGTCCTTGTCTTGTTTGTGCTGACGTTCACTCCGATCCCGTTCAGCCAACTCTGAAAACCGCTACGGGCTCAACTCGTCATGGCGAGCTTGACAAGACTACAAATCGGTCGTATAATAATACCGACCGGTTGGTATGTAAGGAGACAAAGATGAGCTTGGTGCCACGTGGAGAAGAAACCCGCTCCCGCATTTTAGAGGCTGCTGCCGAGTGCTTTGCCCGTCATGGCTACGATGCCTCTGGCGTCGCCGAAATCTGCCAGCATGCTGGCGTGACCAAGGGCGCGTTTTACTATCACTTTCCGACCAAGCAAGCTGTCTTTTTAGAGTTGTTGAACCAATGGTTAAAAGTGCTGGACACACAACTGGCAACTGCCCAGGTTGGGGCGACGACTGTCCCAGAGAGATTCGTCCGCATGGCCGATATGGCCCAACACGTCTTTCAGATGGCGGATGGGCGGTTGCCCATGTTCCTGGAATTTCTGATAGAAGCCAGACACGACCCGGCAGTCTGGCAGGCGGTGATCGCCCCTTATCGGCAATATCGAGCTTTTTTTGCCGACATTATCAGAGCGGGCGTCGCCGAAGGCACACTGCAACCTGTTGACCCCGAGATAGCGGCTCAGGTCGTGGTCTCTCTGGCCGTCGGCCTGGTTTTGCAAGGAGTGTTTGACCCCACAGGAGCAGACTGGGGGCAGGTCACGCAAAAAGGCATCCAGATACTCTTGGATGGGCTCGAGACGCAGGAATAAAAAATGTCGTTTCATAGGCTGTTCGCCATCGCCCGCAAGGAATTTCACCACGTCACGCGCGACGCGCGCACGCTGTTCCTGGTGACGATTGCTCCGGCGCTGTTGCTGTTGGTGCTGGCGTATGTGTTTTCCTTCGACGCGGACAATTTCAAGTTGATCGTGCTGGATCAAGATAGGACGAGTCTTTCGCGCCAGTACATTGCCGACCTGACCAGCGACGGCGCCTTTCGTGCGGTGGCCTACGTGGAGCGTTACGAAGAGATTGACGCCTGGCTGCAAGCGGGCCGCGCGCAGGTGGCGCTGGTCATCCCACCGGGCATGGCCGCTACGCTGCAGGCTTTTCGTTCCGCGCCAGTGCAAGCCATCTTCGACGGCGTAGACGTGATCGCGACAGCCCAAATCATGAATCAACTCGACGCGCGCACGTATGCGTTTGCGTCGGCGAGGCTGCCAACAGGCAACGCGCGCGCGCCGGGCTTGCTCGGCACGCGCATCCAGGTGCGATACAACCCCCCGCTCAAGTCGCTCTATAGCATCGTGCCAGGACTGATGGCGGTGGTGCTCTACATGCCCGCGCTGGCGCTTTCGCTTTCTCTGACGCGAGAAAAAGAGCTAGGCTCATTTGAAGGGCTGGCGTCCACGCCGATACGCGGACTCGAGTACCTGTTCGGCAAGACGCTCACCTACGTGGGCTTTGGCCTGATCAGCACGCTGCCGGCGGTGCTGGTCTCTGCGTTCTGGTTTCGCGTGCCCTTCCGGGGCAATCTGTGGGTCTTCTTGGCGCTGACGACTTGTTACTTTCTCGCCAGCTTTGGATTGAGCCAGATGGTCGCCGGGCTGGTCAAGAATCAACAAACAGTCATGTTGATCATGATCATGGTATTTTTTGTGCCCAGCTTTTTCCTGGCCGGGCTGATCTTGCCTGTGGACACCAGCTCGCTGGGCGCGCAGTTGGCTGCCTATTCTCTCCCGGTCACGCATTTCATCTTTATCAGCCGAGGCGTGTTTCTCAAAGGGCTGGACCTCGCCGACCTGATTGCGCCAACGCTAGCCCTGTTGACCATCGGCGGCTCGACGCTGGCGTTGAGCCTGATCCTGTTCCGCAAATGGGTTGATTGAAACGTGTTCAACCGAATCCAAAACCTCGCCCTCAAAGAATTCATCCAGATCACGCGCAACTGGCTGCTGTTGGTCTTTATCATTCTCGGCCCGGTCATGGAACTGGTCTTGTTGGCTCGCGCCACCCGCCAGGGCACGACGCACATGGCGACGGTGGTGGTGGATCAAGATCGCAGTCAGACCAGTCGCCAGATCATTAGCGCGATTGACAACACCGAAGAACTGGATGTCGTGGCGCATCTGGACTCGCCTGATCAAGCCGACGCGTGGTTGGAGCGCAGCCAGGCAGTGCTGGTCCTCGTTCTTCCGCCTAACCTGGAGGCAGACTTGGCGGCTGGCTCACCGGAGGTGCAACTGATCGCCGACGGGACGAACAGCACCTCGAGCGGCTCGGCGCTCAACGCAGCTGTCGGAGCGATCAATGCTTTCGGCATTCGCCGCGCGTCGGCGTACGCCCGCGAGTGGCCAACGATCGACGTGCGTACCCAAGTGCGCTACAACCCGACGCAAGACGCAAACCATTTCACGATCACAGCGCAACTGGGGTTTGTCATCTACCAGGTGGCGTTGGTCGTGGCCGTGGCGGGATTAACGCGCGAGCGCGAGCTAGGCACACTCGAGCAATTGCTGGTCACTCCGACGCGGCGGCTGGAATTGATCGTGGGCAAAGCCATCCCGGCTCTGATCATCGCCAGCGTGGATTTTCTGCTAATGTATGCGATTGCCGTGTGGGGTTTTCAAGTGCCCATGCGAGGGCCGTTCGTTGTGTTGCTGGCGCTATCACTCTTTTTCATCGTCGCCGAAATCGGCCTGGGGCTGACCGTTTCGGCCATCTCGCGCACGCAGCAACAAGCCGGTCTGCTCATCTTTGTGCTGGCGCTGATAGATGTCTCGTTTTCCGGTTACGTGATGCCGGTGGAGCGGATGCCCACCGCGTTGTACGCGTTGGCGCAACTGTTCCCCTTGCAGCATTACCTGGCGGTCATCCGCAGTGTGATGTTAAAAGGAGCTGGCCTGGAGGCGATCTGGCCGCAAGCAGCGGCGCTGGTGGCCTTGAGTGTAGGTTGCATTTCCGCCGCTGTGCTCAGCCTGCGCGGCCGGTTGGATTGATAGAGAATCATCCTGTATATCCTGTGCATCCTGTTTGGTTTCGGCTTGTCTGAACTGGGGGCGAAGAGCGAATGACAAAGAGCGAAGAGCAAAGGGCCAAGAACGGGCCGATTATTTGCGCCGACAAGCTGACGCGCGCGTTCGGCAAGACCGTTGCGCTGCAGGAACTCGATCTGCGCATCGAGCCGGGCGAAATCTTTGGTCTGGTGGGGCCGGATGGCGCCGGCAAGACAACAGCGCTGCGCCTGATGGCGGCCGTCATGCGGCCCACGCTGGGCCGCGTGCGCGTGTCCGGGTTCGATAGCGTCAAGCAGGCCGAATCCATTCGCCCGCACGTGGGCTATATGCCGCAGCGTTTCAGCCTATATCCCGACTTGAACGTGCTAGAGAATCTCTGTTTTTACGCCGACATCTTTAGCGTGAATGACGGCGAGCGTCAAAAGCGCATCGAACAATTGTTGGCGTTTGCGAACCTGACGCACTTTACCGACCGGCGCGCCGGGCAGCTTTCCGGCGGGATGCAGAAAAAGCTGGCACTGGCCTGCACGCTCATTCATCGCCCCGACGTGCTCTTGCTCGACGAGCCAACGACCGGCGTGGACCCGGTCAGCCGACGCGAGTTTTGGGACATTTTGACTGACCTGCACATTTCTGGAACGACGATTGTCGTCAGCACGCCCTACATGGACGAGGCCGAGCGCTGCAATCGGGTGGGATTGTTGTTCAAGGGGACGCTCATCGAGTGCGGCACACCGGCGACCGTCAAAGCCAAAATACAGGGACAAGTGATCGAACTGCGACCTGAGCCGATGGCGCGCGCGCAGGAAGCGCTTGCCCACCAGCCCGATGTGCTAGAAGTCCAAGTCTATGGCGACCTGTTGCACGTGCTCGTGGACGACGCGTATCAGCGTATGCCGCAACTGAAAGCGGCGCTAGAGGCGGCTGGCGTGCAAGTCAATCGGCTGCGCGTCATTCAGCCGCGCATGGAAGAGGCGTTCATCTCGTTGATTCACAGACTGCAACAGTGACGTGCGTGCTGCGTATTGCGTATTCCGTTTACGCAGCACGCAATACGGACCAGGTGCGCAATGGCCGCCAACGATTTCGCAATCCATACCGATAATCTGACCAAACGATTCGGCAACTTTTACGCCGTGGACGGCGTGACGTTCAACGTGCGGCGCGGCAGCATCTTTGGCTTCCTGGGGCCGAACGGCGCCGGCAAGACGACGACGATGCGCGTGCTGCTGGGGCTGCTCGCGCCCACGTCCGGGCGGGCCGTCGTGTTGGGCTACGACGTAGCCCGCCGGCCGCGCGCCGTCAAAAAGCGCATCGGCTACATGAGCCAACGCTTTAGCCTGTACGACGATTTGACGGTGGGCGAGAATCTGCGCTTTTACGGGCGGACGTATGGGCTGGACAACGACCGGCTGCGCCAGCGCATCCAGTTCGTGCTCGAGATGGCCGACCTGGTGGGCCGCGACCGGCAACACGCCCGCGAGCTTTCCGGAGGCTGGCGGCAGCGGTTGGCGCTGGGCGCGGCGATCTTGCACGAGCCAGAGCTAGTGTTTCTGGACGAGCCGACCGCCGGTGTTGATCCCGTCAGCCGCCGGGCATTTTGGGAACTGCTCTACCGGTTGGCCAATGGCGGCACGACGATTTTTGTGACCACGCATTACATGGACGAGGCCGAACACTGCCAAGAGTTGGCGTTCATTCACGCGGGCAAGATCGTGGCGCAGGGCGCGCCCGATTTGATCAAGACGACGCTGATGAAGGGACAGGTGCTCGAAATCTCGCCCGACCAGCCCGCCGAGGCGATGCGTCTGCTCAAAGTCGCGCGCGCAGAGGGCCGGCTGAAGGTGGACGACGTTGCGCTGTATGGCGCGCAGGCTCACATCGTCGCGCCGGATGTGGGGCGAGTGATGGAGACGATCGCTCACCTTTTGCAAGCAGGCGGCGTTGAGCCAGGTCAGATGGACGTGATCTCGCCGTCGCTGGAAGATGTGTTTTTGTCGTGCATTCGATGAGACGTATTGCTCGTTTCTTGTTGCGTTTCGCGCAGAACGGAATACGGAACACGTAGCACACGGAGTGGAATATGAGTCGTAGATATTGGATCATGCTTGCTGCCGTAGCCATCGTGAGCATTGGCGGCGTGGGATGGTACCTGGCGCAACATCCCCAAGCGCAAGAAGAATTGCTGGCGCAAGTGGGCCTGGCGTCAACGGAAACGGGATGGATCGCTTCGGGCTTTGTCGAAGCGGAACAAGTCGTCCTTGCACCCGAAATTCCTGGGCGGATTGCGGCGCTGCCCGTTGCCGAAGGCGACGAGGTGCGCGCGGGCGATCTGTTGTTGCGCGTTCAAGATGACCTTCTCGCGGCGCAGGTCGAGCTGGCGCGCGGCAAGCTGGAAGAAGCCCAAGCGACGCTCGCGCGCGTCAAGGCGGGCGCGCGTCAAGAGGCGATAGACAAAGCCGCCGCGCAACTGGCGCTGGCCCAAGCCGCGCGCGATGGAGCCCAACAGGCTTGGCAGGACGCGCAGGCGATTCGCAGTAATCCGCAATTGCTGAACGTGCAAATCGCGGCGGCGCGGGCGCAGGCATTGGCGGAGCAAAAGAAATACGAAGCGGCGCTCTTTCAGCGCGATGTGGCCGAAGAAGCTTGGAAAAACTATGGCAAAGCAGTGGGGCAACTGGCCGACGTCCCCGAGCCATACCGCCCGGCGCTCTCGCCCGACTATTACCTGATGCCGTACAAGTGGGAGCAAGTATTGGCTGCGACCGACGCCGCGCAAGCCACGTCTAGCGGCGCGCGCGCGGCGTCGGATCGCTTGCTGGCGCAGCGTTCCAATCCGCAAGAAGCGCAAGCGCAAGTGGACGCGGCTTTTGCTCGCTACCAATCGGCCGAGGCCGTTGTGGCCCAGGCGCAAGCCGCGTTGGATGCGCTCAAGGCGGGCGCAACAGCCGAGCAGATCGCCGCCGCGCAAGCGCAGGTGAGCGTGGCGCAGGCCGCGCTCGAAGCGGCGCAAGTGCAACTAGGCAAAGCGACGGTTCATGCGCCAATGGGCGGCGTGATTGTGGCGCGCAGCGTGCACACGGGCGAGATGGCCGCGCCCGGCATCACGGCCATGACGCTGGCCGACCTGGATCACGTGACGCTGACGATTTACGTCCCAGGCAGCCGCCTGGGCGAGGTGGCACTGGGACAAAAAATGGACGTGCGCGTGGATGCTTTCACGGACCGCGTGTTTCCCGGCGCTGTCATCCACATCTCTGACAAAGCCGAGTACACGCCGCGCAGCGTCCGCACACCCGATCAGCGCGCCAGCCTGGTTTACGCGGTCAAGATCAAGATCGCCAACCCGGATCACACGCTCAAGCCGGGGATGCCTGCCGAGGCACAAGTGACAAGGTGACGGGGTGACAAGGTGACACTCAATACTCTATCCGCAATACGCATTACACTCGCATGTCTGGTGATTCTAGTACCGGCCTGCCAGGCCAATAACCATGCAAACACGCTCAAGCTGAATGGCGTCATCGAGGCGACACAGGCGACGGTGGTGGCCGAAGTCGGCGGGCGCGTGGTGGAAATTGTCGTGGACGAAGGCGATGACGTGAAAGAAAGTCAGGCGCTCGTCAGGCTCGACGATGCGACGTTCCAGGCGCAGGTCAAGCAAGCGCAAGCTGGGGTCAGCGCCGCCGAAGCGAACGTGGCGCGAGTGAAAGCGGGCGCGCGAAGCCAAGAGATCGCGGCGGCCCAAGCCGCGCTGGCTCAAGCGCAAGCCGAGCGAGATGGCGCGGCGTTGGCATACAAAGACGCTATCGCCATCCGCAACAATCCTCAGCCATTGCTCGCCCAGATTGACGCTGCGCGCACGGGCGTCAAGCTGGCCGAGCAGAATGTGGCGGTGGCGCAAAGCCAGTTGGGCGAGGCGCGCTGGTGGCGCGAATTCCACGACGACACCAAAGGGCTGCGCTACCAGCTCGATAAAAAAGTCGCCATCGCTCAACGCGAGTTCGAGGCGGCCCAGGCGCAACTGGATGGAGCCACGGCGCAACTGGCCGCGCTGGAAGCCATGCGCCGCACGCCGGTCACACTAAACGCGCAAGTGAACGCCGCGCTCAGCGGCTATAGCATGACCCTGGCCAGCGTGCCCGTCGCTCAAGCGGCGCTGGCAGAACTGCAAGCCGGGCCGACGCCAGAAGAGGTCGCGCTGGCCGAAGCACAGTTGCATCAGGCGCAGGCGCAGTTGAAACTGGCCCAAGCCTACCTGGATCGCGCCACAGTGCGCGCGCCGCTCACCGGCATCGTGGCGAGCCGCTCGGCGCACGTGGGCGAGACGATTCAGCCCGGCGTGCCGCTAATGACAGTGATGAACCTGGATCAAGTGGATCTGGTGATCTATGTGCCCCAGGTGCAACTGCCGCGTGTGCAGCTCGGTGCGCCGGTGCAGGTGAAGGTGGACGCTTACCCCGGGCAGGTTTTCACCGGCCAGGTCACCTCCCTTGCGCAGCGGGCGCAGTTTTCCTCGCGCGATACGCAAGCGCGCGAGGATCGCGCCAACATGGTGTTCGCCGTCAAGGTGCGCTTGCCCAACCTCGATCATCGCCTCAAGGCCGGCATGAACGCGGATGCGGTGATTGAACTGCAGTAACGACATTCCTCAACGCAAGGACGCAGAGACGCCAAGGCGCAAAGAAAAAAGACCTGGCGTCTCTGCGTTTGCGTTAATTTCACAAGCCAGCATGTCTGCAGTTGTGGTACAATGCAGATCGAAAAACTGGGTTCTGCGGTCGGAAACTGAGGTCAGCCAAGATGGAGCAATTTCACTCACGCCGCTCGGTCGTCATGGCGCGCAACGGAATGGTGGCGACCAGCCAGCCGCTCGCGGCGATGGCCGGCTTGCGAATGTTGCTGGCGGGCGGCAACGCCGCCGATGCTGCCATCGCCACAGCCGCCGCGCTCAACGTTGTCGAGCCGACTTCGACCGGCTTGGGCGGTGATTGCTTTGCGCTGTTCTACGAGGCCAAGACGCGCGCCGTCACGGCGCTGAATGGATCAGGCCGCGCCCCGGCTGCGCTCACGCTCGACCTGTTGGCCCGGCAAGGCTTTGCGCGCGAATTACCGCCGTATCACGCGCACACCATCACGGTCCCCGGTGCGTGCGCAGGCTGGTGCGATTTGATCGAGCGGCACGGAACAATGCCGATGCGCGAGATACTCGCTCCGGCCATTCAACTTGCCGAAGAAGGATTTCCGGCCTCGCCCGTCATTTCGTATTTTTGGCAGCGAGGCGCCAAGCGACAATTGTTCAACTCGCCCGGCGGACGCGAGTTGATGACCGAAGGCGGACGCGGGCCGCGCCCCGGCGAAATCATGCGCCTGCCCACGCTCGCGCGCACGTTGCGCGCTGTGGCTGAAGGCGGCCAGGAAGCGTTTTATCGCGGCGAGATTGCGGCCAAGATCGCCGAGACCGTTCAGGCGCATGGCGGCGTGATGACGGTCGAGGACTTGGCCGCGCACCAGTCCACGTGGGACACGCCGATCAGCGCGACGTATCGCGGCGTGCGCGTGTGGGAATGTCCGCCCAACGGCCAGGGCCTCGCCGCGCTGATTGCGCTCAACGTCCTCGAAGGATTTGAGTTGAAGGGCATGCATCCCCTCGGCGTCGAGCGGCTGCATTTGCTCATCGAGGCGATGCGTGTCGCCTTTGCGGACACGCAATGGTACGTGGCCGATTCTGCGTTCGGCCAGATTCTGCTCGACGCGCTCACGTCCAAGCGTTACGCCGACACGCGGCGAAAACTGATTGACCCGACGAAAGCGACGGTGGACACTCGACACGGCTCGCCCATCGGCGGCTCTGACACCGTTTACCTGACCTCTGTAGATGGCGCGGGCAACGCCTGTTCGTTCATCAACAGCCTCTACATGGGTTTTGGCACGGGCATCGTGCCTGAAGGGACGGGCCTCAGCCTGCAAAATCGCGGCCACCTGTTCAGCCTCGACCCGGCGCATCCGAACGCGCTCGCTCCGGGCAAGCGCCCGTATCACACCATCATTCCCGCGCTGGCGACCTGCGCAGCCGACGATTCGCTGTATGCCTCGTTCGGCGTGATGGGCGGATTCATGCAGCCGCAGGGCCACGTGCAGGTCGTGGTCGGAATGATAGACGACGAACTCGATCCGCAGGCCGCGCTCGACCGCCCGCGCTTTTGCCTGACCGAAGCTGCTCCCTCCAGTCGCGTGGAACTCGAAGAGGGAATTCCCATCAAAACCATGGCGCGCCTGGCAGAGATGGGTCACGACGTTGTCCCGGTCACGGGCTATGCACGCTCCGTCTTTGGCCGCGGGCAGATCATCCGCCGCGACCCGGAGACGGGCGTCTTGTGTGGCGGGAGCGATCCGCGCGCGGATGGTCAGGCCGTCGGGTGGTAAGAAAATCATGGAGGATGGAATGACTGACGCCAAGCGCATTCTCATCCTCACGGCGGACGCTGGCTTTGGACATCGCAGCGCCGCGAATGCCATCGCGGCGGCCTTGCAAGAGACTCACGGCAAAGAGTGCCTGATCGAAATCGTCAACCCGCTGGAGGACAAGCGCACCCCGGCGTTTCTGCGCGATGGACAGGCCGACTATGACCGGATCGTGCGCGAGATGCCCGACCTGTACAAGATCAGCTATCGAGCCAGTGCCGGCGCGGTGCCCAGCACGCTGGTCGAAAACGCGCTGACGGTGATCCTCTTTGAGGTGATGCGCGAGATCGTCCGGCGGCATCGCCCGGATGTGATTGTCACTACGTATCCGCTCTACCAGGCTCCGCTCCGGGCTGTCTATGCCATCAGCCGACGCTACATTCCCCTGTTTACCATCGTCACCGATTTGGCGACGGTTCATCGGCTCTGGTTTCACGACGCCGTTGACTTTTGTTTCGTTCCCACACCGACCGTGCGCGACCTGGCGATAGAGTATGGCCTCTCGCCAGCCCAGACGCAGATCACCGGAATACCGGTTCACCCTCACCTCGCGCAAGACCGAGACCCGGCCACCCTCCGCGCCGAGCTGGGCTGGCGGACAGACCTCAAGACCGTGTTGGCCGTCGGCAGCGCACGGGTCGAACACCTGGCCGAGGTCGCGCAGGTCTTGAATCACTCGGGGCTGCCGGTGCAATTGGTCCTGGTGGCCGGAGGCGACGAGAAGCTTTATCGCCAACTGCAAAGCGTCGAGTGGCACGTCGTCACGCACCTATACAACTTTGTCAAGGACATGCCAACCTTGATGCGCGCCGCCGACTGCATCATCTGCAAAGCGGGCGGGTTGATCGTCACCGAGGCGCTGGCGTGCGGCTTGCCATTGCTGCTGATTGACGTCCTGCCCGGCCAAGAAGTCGGCAACGCCGAATACGTGATCCAGGGCGGCGCGGGCGAGCGGGCCTCCAATCCTATCGAGGCGATCGAGATCATGTATCACTGGCTGGCGCGAGATGGCGAGCTATTGGCCGCGCGCGCGCGCAACGCTCGCTACCTGGGACACCCGCGCGCCGCCTACGAGATCGCCGATAAAATTTGGGTGGCCGCCGAGCGCGGCCCGCGCGCCAAGATTCATCACCGCCGACTGGGGCTGAGAAGCCTGACCAAGTTGCTTAGCCGCTACAATGTGCCGTGGGAGGAAAAACGCTCGGCCAACAACGACGATCCGACGGCGCAACCGGCAACGTGAATTTACGGGCGCTCTATCGCGTTCAGCCAACCTCGCGTGGGTGTGCTATAATTTGAGTTGTCTACCGCCCGTGCTCGGCGGCCATGCGATCATTCTTCTACTATTAGCCAGGAGATTGACATGTTTGACCCGACCCAGCTAACAGAAATCGAATCCGCTCGTGAAAAGTGGGAGGACACCACACTCCGACCGACGCTTGCCAAAGCGCCGGAGCGATACGAGACGTTCATCACCACGTCCAGCGAGCCGGTCGAGCGGCTCTATACGCCGCTGGATATGCCCGAGTTGGATTACTTGCAAGACCTGGGCTTTCCCGGCGAATATCCTTTTACGCGCGGCGTCCAGCCGACGATGCACCGCGGCCGCTTGTGGACGATGCGCATGTTCGCCGGCTTTGGCTCCGCCGAAGAGACGAACGCGCGCTTCAAGTACCTGTTGAGCCAGGGACAGACCGGGCTTTCGATTGCATACGACCTGCCCACACTCTACGGTTATGACTCTGACGAGCCGGAAGCGGCGGGCGAGTTCGGCAAGTGCGGTGTGGCCGTGTCGTCGCTGAAGGACATGGAAATCTTGCTCGACGGCATCCCGTTGGACAAGGTGACGACCAGCATGACGATCAACAGTCCGGCGGCTATCATCTGGGCCATGTACATCGCCGCCGCCGAAAAGCAAGGCGTGCCGATGGACTGCCTGGGCGGGACGATCCAGAACGACATTCTCAAGGAATACATCGCGCAAAAAGAATTCATCTTCCCCCCTGCCCCTTCGATGCGGCTCGTCACCGACACGATTGAATTCGGCAGTCAGCATTTGCCCAAGTGGAACACGATCAGCATCAGCGGCTATCACATCCGCGAAGCCGGCAGCACGGCGGCGCAAGAGCTGGCCTTTACGCTGGCCGATGGGATAGAGTACGTGCGGTGGGCGTTGGCGCGCGGGTTGGACATTGACGAATTTGCCCCGCGCCTTTCGTTCTTTTTCAACGCGCACAATGATTTCTTTGAAGAGATTGGAAAGTATCGCGCCGCGCGGCGCATCTGGGCGCGCGAGATGAAAGAGACCTTTGGGGCCAAGAATCCGCGCAGTTGGTGGCTGCGCTTTCACACGCAGACGGCGGGCTGCTCGCTCACGGCGCAGCAGCCGGAGGTCAACATTGTCCGCACGGCGATTCAGGCGCTCGCGGCTGTCTTGGGCGGCACGCAAAGCCTGCACACCAACTCGATGGACGAGGCGCTGGCGCTGCCGAGCGAAAAAGCCGTCACCATCGCGCTGCGGACGCAGCAAGTCATCGCCCACGAGACGGGCGTGACCAACACGATTGACCCGTTGGGCGGCTCGTTCTTTATCGAGGCGATGACCAACCGGCTGGAAAAGCAAGCCTACGACTATTTCCGCCAGATTGATTCCTTTGGCGGCGTCATCAAGGCGATTGAAGCCGGATTCTTTCAGCGCGAGATCGCCGAAGCGGCTTATCGCTATCAGCGCGAGATTGACCAAAAGCGCCGCACCATGGTTGGCGTGAACGAGTACGTCGCTAATGAACCCATCACCATTCCGATCCTGCAAATGGATCCCGACGGCGAGCGGCGGCAGATCGCGCGGCTGCAAGAGCTGCGCCGCACGCGCGACAATGAAAAGTTGCAGAGCACGCTCGCGGCTCTGCGCCAAGCCGCTCAAGGCACAGCCAACTTGATGCCATTCATTCTTGACTGCGTAAAAGCTTATGCCACGCTGGGCGAGATCACGGACGTGTTCCGCGAGGTGTTTGGGGT
>CAYHAR010000061.1:0-16012 GCA_964354595.1 uncultured Anaerolineae bacterium
GCCGCCACGCTCTGGACGTACATGGCCGCCCGCGCCACGTGGATTCTGTTCGTCGCCGGCCCGGCACTCGTTGCTCTCCTGGATCGTGAGCGATTCCGGCAGCGCTGGCGCGGGATGGCGCTGACGCTTGGCGTCGGCGCGGCGCTTTCCACGCCCATGTTTCTCTGGCTGCAGGCGCACTCTGGCGCAGAGCAGCGCCTGAGTCAACTAGGCGAGCCGCTGCAACTCTTGGCGAGCGGCAATCCAAGCGAGATCTTGAAAAATACCATCGAGGCGCTGGGCATGTTCACCTTCCGAGCCGACACGCTCTGGCTGTACAATCTCCCCGGCAAGCCGTGGCTCGATCCGGTCACCGGCGTGTTGTTCTATGCCGGCCTCCTCATCGCGCTGTGGAAGTGGCGCAAGCCCGCATATCTGTTCGCATTGGCATGGCTGGCGGTGGGCACGTTCCCCAGCATGATGACGGGCCTCATCGCCAGCAGCACACGCGCCGTGGCCATTCAGCCGGTGCTGTATCTGTTCCCGGCGCTGGCAATCATCGCGCTGGCGCGTTGGCTGCACCAGCGTGTCATTCTGAGCGCAGCGAAGAATCTCATCCTTGCAGGATGGAGACCCTTCGCTGCCCCTGTCCGCCGCTGCGCGTCACTCAGGGTGACAGATTGGGCAGTTTGGATCGCCGCCACTGCGCTCATCTTCGGCATAGGCGCGTTCAGCTTTCGCGATTACTTTGTCACCTGGGCCGACGCGCGCGACGTGCGCGTGCAGTATCACGCCACGCTGTTCGAGATTTCGCGCTACCTTGACCAGCAACCGGCCGGCGGCGCGGTCGCCATCTCGTCCATCTATCCGGGCCGTTTTCACGACGCTTACTCAATGGGGATGCTGCTGCATCGGCGCGACCTCTCGCTGCGCTGGTTCGACGGGCGCAACGCGCTGGCGCTGCCGCCCAACGGTTCGCGCCTGATCATCCAGGCCATCTCGCCGATTGACCCGGCGCTGGCCGGATTATTCTCGCGCGGCGCAACGCCGATTGACTCGCGCCTTTTGCGCGCCGACGACCTCAACCCGCGCTTTGACGTGCTCACCTGGAATGGCGCGCAGCCTGGCTCACTCCGCAAACCAGACGCGCCGACGGATCTCGGCCACACGCTGGAACTGGTCGGCTATGCGACGAACGCGGCGCAAGTCAAGCCGGGCGGCGAGTTGGTCGTCGTGACGTTCTGGCGCGCGCGCTCGACGACCGACCCGAACAAAGAGATAGTGTTATTCACGCACTTGCTCGCCGAGCCGGAAGGCCCGGTGCTGGCGCAGCAAGACTTGATCGGCTATCCTTCGTGGCAATGGCAGCCCGGCGACGAGTTCGCCCAGGTGCATCGCTTTATCGTCCCGGCCGACACGCCGACCGGCGGAACGTATCCGCTCGAAATCGGCGCGTACACGCGCGACATTCCCTCCGCCGTGCAACCTAATCCACCCACCACACGGCTGATAGTCTACGACGGCGACAAGGCCAGTGGCGACCGGGTGCTGCTTCCACCTGTGCAGGTGGTCAACGGGCCATGAACACCCACGGATCCATTCGCGGCTATGGAGTATAATTTCACCCAGGAGACTGAATAACAAGATGAGCAAAATGCGTATCAAGCGCAAGAACGTGCGCGCGGCCAAATCGCCCTGGCGGTTCGTCGTGATGGGCGTAGGCGCAGTGCTGATTGTGATCGTGGGGTTCCTGGTTTGGAACGGCAGCCAATCGAGCCAACCGAGCGCCACACCCCAATTGGCGAGCGTCAACAAGGAGGTCACTTTGCCATCAGGGCTCAAATACGAGGACCTGGTGGTGGGCGCAGGCGCGCAGCCTAAAGTCGGCCAAACGGTCGTGGTGCATTACACCGGCAGATTGACCGACGGGAAGAAATTTGATAGCTCAAAAGATCGCAACCAGCCGTTCTCGTTTGTGTTGGGTGCAGGGCAGGTCATCAAAGGCTGGGATGAGGGCCTCGCCACGATGAAGGTGGGGGGCAAGCGCAAGTTGATTATCCCGCCCGAGTTGGGCTATGGCGCGCGCGGGTCGGGCAGTGCCATTCCGCCGAATGCCACGCTGATTTTCGAGGTGGAATTGCTCGACGTGAAATAAGCTCGCCTGGAGCTCCGAAAACCCCGTAGCCGACGGACGCCTCTACGGTTTGCGGATAGGCTCTTTTCCGTTGCAGCGGGCGGGAAGGTCCGCGCGGCGAGCAGCCACAACGGGCTCGCCGGAAGAAGCGGCGCAGGTCGTGCGGCGGGTGTTAAAGTGACAGGGTGACGCCTCAACCTGGCTGAGCGCGCATCTCGAGATTCGACCTCCTCGGAAGCGGGTCGCTTTCGGGGAGGTTGAATTCAATTCCGCAAGACCACCGGCAGGTAGAGCCGATAGCTGCCGGTGAACCGCTGCCCAAAGATCTCGAGCTCGCCGTCTACCAGTGGAAGGGTGTTGTCGTCGCCGTACCATACTCCCAGGTACTCGCGGCTCACGCTGCTGTAGGCTACCTTCGGATAGGAGGCGCTGTAGGCTGTGTTCCCATTCGACCCCATGTCGCTGAGACGAAAATCATTGTCGCCCATGCTGGCCCCGGCCGCGCTCAGTCGCTGGCCAAAGATCTCGTACTCCTCGTCCACCAGCGGAGCGGTGTCGTCGTCACCCTCCCACACCACCAGGTACTCGTTGTCCTGGCTATCGTAGGCCACCGCCGGATTGGTCGCGTCGTAGGCCACATCGCCATTTGGCCCCATGTCGCTGATGCGGAAGTCATTAGTGCCCACGGCGCTGCCAGACGCGGTCAACCGCTGACCGTAGATCTCGTACTCGTTGTCCACCAGGGAGCCGGTGTCGTCGTCGCCTTCCCAGACCACCAGGTACTCGTTGTCAGCGCTGTTGTAGGCCACCGCCGGGTTGTACGCGCTGTAGAGGGTGCTCGTGTTCGGCCCCATGTCGCTGAGGCAGAAGTCGTTGTCGCCCGTGCCGGCGCCGGCCGCGGTCAACCGCTGGCCGAAGATCTCGAACTCGTTGTCTACAAATCCGGCGTTGTTGTCGTCGCCCTCCCAGACCACCAGGTACTCGTCGTCGGTGCTGTTGTAGGCCACGGCCGGGTCCAGGGCGTCATAGTTCACGTCCCCATCCGGCCCCATGTCGCTGATGCGAAAGTCGTTGGTGCCTACGGCACCCCCGGTCGCGCTCAGCCGTTGGCCGAAGATCTCGTACTCCCCGTCCACCAGGGAGCCTGCGTCATCGTCGCCGTACCACACCACCAGGTATTGGTTGCCCAGGCTGTTGTAGGCCACCGCCGGGCCGAACGCGCCATAGGCCGTGTCCCCATCCGGCCCCATGTCGCTGACGCGAAAATCGTTGGTGCCCACTTCGACGCCGGTCGCCGCATTGATTCGCTGGCCGTAGATCTCGATCTCGCCGTCCACCAACGCGCCGGTGTCGTCGTCGCCCTGCCACACCACCAGGTATTGGTTGTCAGCGCTGTTGTAGGCCACGGCCGGGGAGTAGGCACCGTAGTTCGCGTTCCCGTTCGGTCCCATGTCGCTGATGCGGATGGCCGCGCCGATGAGCGCGCCCGTCGCCGCGTCCACCCGCTGGCCCCAGATCTCGTACTCGTTGTTCACCAGGGGAGCGGTGCCATCGTCGCCCTCCCACACCACCAGGTATTCGTCGTCCTGGCTGTTGTAGGCCACGGCCGGGTCGTAGGCGTTGGCTAGCTCGTCTTCACCCATGAAGCTGAGGCGGAAGTCGTTGGGGGCCACTTCGACACCGGTCGAGTTCAACCGCTGGCCGAAGATCTCATCCTCGTCGTACGTCAGGGGGGCGATGTCGTCGTCGCCGTGCCAGACCACCAGGTACTCGTTGCCCGTACCGTTGTAGGCCACGGCCGGGCGGTTTGCCCCGTAGCCGTTGTTCCCGTTCCCCCCCATGTCGCTGATGCGGAAGTCGTTTGCGCCGGTGCCGCTGCCAGTCGCGGTCAACCGCTGGCCGAGGATTTCCTGCTCGCCGGCCACCAGGGGAGCCGTGTTGTCCACGCCGTGCCAGACCACCAGGTATTGGTTCGACGCGCGGTTGTAGGTTACGGCCGGGTATTCGGCGCGATAGGCGATGTCCCCATCTGGCCCCATGCTGCTGATGCGGAAGTCGTTCGTCCCGGTGCTGGCGCCGGCCGCGGTGAGCCGCTGGCCGTAGATCTCGAACTCCTCGTTGACCAGGTCGCCGGTGTCATCGTCGCCGTACCACACCACCAGGTATTGGTTATCTGTGCTGTTGTAGGCCACGTCCGGGAAGTGGGCGGCATAGCTGGTATTGCCGTCCGGCCCCATGTCGCTGATGCGGAAGTCATTGGAGCCGGTGCCGCCGCCGGTGGCGGTGAGCAGTTGGCCGAAGATCTCGGTCTCATTGTCCCCCGGCGTAGTGTCGTCGCCGGCCCAGACCGCCAGATACTCGTTATCGGCGCTGTTGTAGGCCACGGCCGGGGCGTAGGCGTCGTAGTTTGCGTCTCCCACGCCGCCCATGTCGCTGAGGCGGAAGTCGTTCGTGCCCACCTCGGCCCCGGTGGCCGCGTTCAGACGCTGGGCGAAGATCTCGTTCTCCTCGTCTACCAGGGAGCCGGCGTCGTCGTCGCCCTGCCAGACCACCAGGTACTCGTTGGCCGTGCTATTGTAGGCCACGGCCGGGCGGATGGCGTCGTAGTTCGCGTCGCCGTCTGGCCCCATGTCGCTGATGCGGAAGTCGTTCGTGCCCACGCCACTGCCAGTAGAGGACAACCGCTGGCCGAAGATCTCGTACTCGCCGTCCACCAGAGGTGCGGTGTTATCGTCGCCCTCCCAGACCACCAGGTATTGGTTATCGGTGCTGTCGTAGGCCACGGCCGGGTTGTAGGCGTCGTAGTCCGCGTTGCCGGTCCCGCCCATGTCGCTGAGGCGGAAGTTCGCGCCGATCAAGGCCCCGGTGGCGGCGTCCACCCGTTGGGCGTAGATCTCGAACTCATCGTCGGCTAGCGTGCCGGAGTTGTCATCGGCGTACCAGACCACCAGGTACTCGTCGTCGGTGCTGTTGTAGGCCACGGCCGTGTTGAAGGCGTTGTACCAGATGTCTTTGCCCATGAAGCTGATGCGCAAGTCGTTGGCGCCAAGCTCCGGGTCAATCGTCACCGGGTAGGCGGCCTGGGTCAGCGCGGCGCCGGCCACCACGATGCGGGTCTCGGCGGCGGTCACGGCCATCGTCGCTGGCAGCTCGCGCCCGGCCGCGTCGTAGACGCGCACGTTCCCCAGGTGGACCGCGCCGCTGGCGGCGGCACCGTCAGCCGTGCGCCAGAGCCAGCCATCGGCCGTCTCTTCGAACGCGCCAGCGCAGACCACCGCCCCGGCGATCACCAGGTCCATACCGTTGAGCGCGAGCGGCTGCGGGATGAGGAACTGCTGCTCGATGGTGTTTTTCCGGGCCAGGTATTGCTCCACCAGGCCGCCGCGATGGTAGGCCACGCCGCCGGCCGGGTCGCGCTGTGGCGGCACGGCGTCTACGGATACGCCGGCGGCCCCCACGAAGGTCAGTCGCCAGGTCCATTCTGGCCCACCAGACCGGGGCGCGAACTCGACCCCGGCCGGGGTGAAGGTGGCCGTGTGGCGCGGGTGGCGTAGCTGCCACCCATCGGCCGTGGCGTCCCAGTCGTTCACGGCCGCGACGACTGCCTCGTCCGGAGCCAAACCCGCGGACGCGCCGAGTGTCACTGCTGGCCGGACTGCATACATCCCCACCGGGAGCGACCCGACCAGAGAGCCGAGCAGCGCAACCAGCGTTACCAACACGCGAAGAGAGAACTGTATACTATTGGAAACCATGGTTACCCCCTAATGGGTGAAGGGTACAACTTTGAAATCTCTCAGTGGCGCTATTTGAGCGATCGTTCGTGCCATCTGTGCCGGTCGTCGCCAAAGTGGAAAGAAGCCACGGGTCCGGCGCAGGCGGCTTGCAGCGCTGTTAACAGGGCCAGGGTCACCCCAGGCCCAAGACCAAGGCTCCGATCAGACGTTGCGTTTGCATTTTGTCTTCTCCTTTCGCGTCTGTGGAATCAATTCCGCAACACCACCGGCAGATAGACGCGGACGCCCCACAGGTAGCCCAAGACGTCGAATGGGTACCCGGGCAAGGCCCGATCGTCCACCGTGATCAGGAAATCGCCCAACGGCCCGCTGGCGATGGCCGGGTGACTCGTCAACTGTCCGGGGAGCGAGCGGGCAGTGCCCACTGCATAGCCCCATGCAGAGACCTCCCGCGCCTGGATTTCCGACGAGCCTTGTAGCCAGGCAACTAGGTAGCCCTGGGTGGCTTCGTTGCCGGCTACAGCCGGGATGGAGCCACCAAAAGAGGGGCTGATCCTGACATATGGGTCCAGGGTGCCGTTACCGGTCACCAACTGACCGTCGATCGTGGAGCCTCCGGGGTAATACCTCTGGCACACCACCAGGTATTTGCCGGTGTCGGCGGGTTGGGCGACCGCGCCGACGGCCGGGGCCATCTCTTCATCAGCCGTGGCGTGGATGCCAAAGTTCGGGCCTTCCAGATGGGCAACGCCGGTCATGTGGATCGCCTGGCCGCGGATGTCGTGTTGGGTGGTGTCGCTAACGCTGGCCCACTGCTGCCACACCACCAGAGACTGGTCGCGCGCGCTGTTGTACGCCACATCCGGGTGCGACGGTTCGACGATGGGCAGCAGCGTCGTCATCTCCAAGATGGTTCCCACGGTGGCTCCGTCGCCAGAGAGTGTGCGCGCCTCGATGCCTTTGGCTGTGCCCTGGTCACGCCGCCAGGTCACCAGGTATTGGCCAGAAGTGGGAGAGTAGGCCACGGCCGGCTGCCAGTACGTACTGCCTACCGATGCGACGATGTTGCGCTCCGGGCCCACGGGGGAACCGGCGTTACCGATGATCTGGCCGTAGATGCCGTTCCCTCCCACCTCGTAGACCACCAGGTACTGGTCGAGGGTGGGGTTGTAGGCCACATCCGCGTTCAGGCTCGTTGCCCCTGCCGGCGAAATGCGGAAGCGGATGTCGTTCGGTCGGCCGTCTGGGAACAGGAACTGGCCATAGACCGATGTGATGAAACCATCGGGATTGAGTTGATCCCACACCACCAGGTAATCTTGCTGAAGGCTATTGTAGGCCGCCGATGGACGCATCTCGTCATGGTGATCGGATGCGTTGCTGACCGGGCTGACGGGGAACCAACCGCCGACAGGCCCACCGCCGCTAAGGTAGTTGAGGGCAGCAAGAGCCTGCACAGGCCAGGCCGGCTTGGGCGCGGGAGTCGCAGCCCGCGCTATAGCAGCCTGGGCGAATGCAAGCTCCGTGCGCGGCAACCCATTGCTGCTCACTAGAAACACTGGCGCGAGCAGCAAGACAACAAGCCCGCGCCAACCGAACCGTTTGTTCATAGACCGAGTCATCGCAATCTCCTGGTGGACATGATTTGCGCCGATCAGTTCCGCAAGACCACCGGCAGATAAACCGACAGCGTAAACTCGAAAGCGCCAATGTCGCAGATGGCAAAGCCATTCCGGTCGCCGTCAATCGGGCGATGCCAGCCGCGCTGGTCGGCGCTGGGGCAGACACCGTTCTCGGCATTGTCAATCGCCCAGCTTCCGCGCCCCAGCGCGTGTGTGAACGTAGCGCCGCCATTATTCTGCAAGGGACCCAGCAAGGGATTCCAACCGTAAAGGTCATCAGCCACCTGGCAAGTGTTGTCTCCACTGCTATCCAGATTACGACGGCCATAGTAGGACGAAATGGTGCCGTTGCAGTTGCTATTGTCGTTAAAGGCGATGATGCTGTTCTCCACCTTCGCCGTGCCGCCCAGATTGGCGATGCCGCCGGCTTTGGTGGCAGTGGTCGTGACGACTTGGTTATAGGCGATGGTAGCGTTGGTCACGTCCAACGTTCCAAACTGGTTATAGATGCCCCCGCCGTCGAGATGGGCTGTGTTGTCGCTGAGGGTGACGTTGACCAGATACGCCGTGCCGTTCTGGTTCCACAAGCCGCCGCCACTATCTGCGGTGGCCGTGTTGCTGTACAGCGTGACGTTGGTCAGATGAGCTTCGCCATTTGTATAGTTCCAGATGCCGCCGCCGGAGGGCGCCGTGTTGCCCTTGAGCGTGACGTCCACCAGCGTGAGTCCGCCGTCACGATTGAAGACGCCACCCCCTTGGGCGCTGGATGTATTGCCGCTAAGCGTCACACGGGTGAGGCTTGCGCTGCCCTGGGTATAGAGACCGCCGCCCGCTCCGCTGGCCACGTTGCCGCTGATGACGACGTCAGACAGAATCGCGGTGCCGAAGTTAAAGACGCCGCCGCCCGGCCCGCCGTTGACGTGGTTATCTTTGATCGTGACGTTGGTCAGCGTCACCACACCCAAGTTGTAGATGCCGCCGCCGTCGGTCATGACCGTGTTGGCGCTGATGGTGACATCGTCCAATGTCGCTCGACCGTTGTTATACAGGCCGCCTCCAAATTCAGCCGCCGTGATGCCGGTGAGAACGACGTCGTTCAGCGTCAGCGTGCCAAGATTGGCAATGCCGCCGCCGTAACCGGCGGGCTGGGTATTCTTGATGGTCGCGCCGGACAGAGACACCGTATAGTTCGAGTTGACCGTGATCACCGGGCCGTTAGTTGAGCCGTTGATGATTGTCACCAGGCCGCGGTCGGGGTGAGTGCCGGTGATGGCCAGGCTTTTGCTCAAGGATAGGTGCTCGTTATAGGATCCGGCGGCGATGTGGATGCGGTCGCCGGAGGTGGCGCTGAAGACGGCCTGGGCGATGGTGTGGCAGGCCGTGCTCCACGAGCGGCAGTCGTCGGTGTTGCTGCCGGATGGAGAGACGTACCAGTCCAAGCCGCCGCCGCCCGCCTGAGCATCAGCTTGCCAGCCCAGGCTGACGATGACGCCCAGCGCCAAGACTAACGCAGCCCCTCCCAGCGCCGCCAATATCCTGGCGCCGGGTCGGCGTGTCAAAAGAACAATTGTAGACATGATTTTCTCCTTGTCGAGTATAGACTAGTTTTCTTCCGGCTACCCTGGCCTCCCCCAGAATAGTCCTTCAAGATGACCAGCAGGTAAACGTACATCCGCCTCTCGTCCGCGCCCAGGTCGGGCAGCGACCCGATGGGGCGCGGGTCGCCATGTCCACTGTCACGCTCACGTTCGCGCCCGCCGCCGCTTTCGGCGCGGCTGGTGGTGGTGGCGGAGGCAGACTATCTTGGCAAGTCCTCAAAGTTTCGCAGCACCACCGGCAGGTAGACGCGCGCGCGCACGTATTCGTCCGCCCCCATATCGGGCTTGGAGCCGATGGGGCGGGGGTCGCCTTCAAAATCGTGAGGAGAGCTCACGCTGCCGTCGCCAATATTGATCAGCGGCGAAGTCTCGGCCAGGTGATAGTCGCCCGCCGCTCGATCCTCGAACTGGGGATTATCGGTGCGAGAGTGCGCGCCAAAAGCTGCGCCGCTGACGGAGATGGCATTATCGAAATAGTCATTATAGTCCATGGTCGCCACGCCGAGGGGAACCGTCACTCCGGTGCTGTGGCCCACGACGATGCTGTTCCACAATACGTTCGTGCCCCCGCCCGCGCTGAGCCGCACCCCTTCGCCCGGCGCAGAGCCTAGCTTGTTATCCGCGATGGTGCAGTGGATTAGCGCGCACGAGCCGCTCAGGCAATGCACACCTCCTGCCGTTGCGGTGAGCACCGTGTTGCGAGCGATGATGTGGTTGGTCAGCGTGACGCGGGTGTCTGCATCAACGTTCAGAATCAAACCGCCTCCGCCAAAGCCCGCGAGACCTCCGGCTGTATTGCTCACCACAACGTTGCGATCCATGGTCGGGCTGGCTTTTCCAAACAAGTACATCCCCCCGCCCCACCATATCGCCACGTTGCTGGCGACCTGGTTTTGAACGATAGCGCCTGTGGCGGTATACACGTACAGGCCGCCGCCGGCGAATGCCCAATTGCCCTGGATCAAGTTGTCCTGCGCAAGGTATCTGTCACCGCCTGTCACCAGCACTCCTCCGCCCATGAGCGCCGTATTGCTGAGGATGTCGTTTCCGGTAATCTCTACCCAATCAGCCTGACTGGCAATCCCTCCACCCCCGTCCCAGGCGCCAATATCGAGACCAGTGGCCCAGTTGCGAGCGACCAGGTTATCACTAAACGTTTGCTGGCCGGTGTATGCCTTAAAGTACACCCCGCCGCCGCGCGTCGCTGCGTTGTCCACGATCGTATTGCGGTGAGCATCCCGCAGATAGATGGCATAGACTCCACCGCCGGTCCCGTCACCGTTCTTGCTCGCCACATTGCCCTGCACCACGTTGTCGTTGAAATCTGGCACATAGTACGCATATATGCCGCCGCCGTAACCGGTCCCGCTGATGCTGGCCGTATTGCTGAGGATGCGATTTTCGTACAAATCGCCGCCCGCGTAAACGCCGCCGCCGCGGCCTTCGCCTTTCACGGCGGCCACATTCCCTCGGATTTCGTTGTCAATCAAAACGACGTCGTGCTCGCTCCAAACACCTCCGCCTTGCCCATCCCCATATTCCGCCGTCTGCGAAAGGAGGGCCGTGTTACTGACGATCACATTGTGCGCGACGGTCGAATCGCCAGGATAGCCCCAGACGGCGATGCCGCCTCCTTGGCCGCCCAAGTGTCCGTCCACATTAGCCAAATTGCTGATCACCGTGTTGTACTCGATGACGGATCGGCTGCTATAGACCATGATGCCGCCGCCGTATCCCTGGCAAGAGACAGAGCCGTTGCAGGCGACATTGCCCGTAATCACGTTGTGGCGGATGATGGCCATGCCGGACCCTTCCCAGTTGCCGTCAATCAGGATGCCGCCGCCCCAGCCCAGATAGGCACTCGCATCGCCGCCCGTGAGGATGAACCCTTCGATGGTTGATGAGAGAGATTTCCCATATGGTTCCTGTACATGAATCACCGACCCCGCCCGGTGAGCGTCAATCGTCGTGGTGTAAATGTTCCAGTCGCGGCCCACGGCACCCTTGTGCCAGCCGCCCTCCAGCGTCACGCTCTTGGTCACTACGACGGTCTCTGAGTAGACGCCTTGAGTGACGCGGATGACGTCGCCCTCGCCGGCCGCATTGACCGCCGACTGAATCGAAGTATAGCAGGGCGATTGAGGAAAGCCCGTGCAATCGTTGGCCGCCCAGCGGATATCTGGATTGGCGTGGGCGATGTGGGACGCGGCGTCCAGCCGCCACAACAGAGTCCATGCCCCGGCCAACGCCAGGGTCACGGCCAAACTCAACGTTGCCATCTTGCGCGCTTTCATGGTTCGCCTCCTCGTAAAGATATGCAAGCCTTGCGCACAAACGCCACAACGAGCGCAGTTTTAAGAGAGGACTGGCAGGGGGATGCCGTCCGCTTGCCCATAGTGTAGTCAGGCTCGGCGGAATGTCAAACGTCCGCCAGGCCGACTTTGTGCTATAATCCTTGCAGAGGCGCCGCAATGGACACGACTGAATCAAATGCGCCACAAGATGCAATTGAAACCCTGCGCGAACGATGGGGCAGACTCGACCCGCGCCAGATCGCGGCCTGGCGGCAAATGAGCCCCGCCCGCCGGTTAGAGATTGCATTCCAGGCCTATCAGTTCGCGCTCGACGTGGTGCGCCACACCGAGCGAAAAGCCCATCCCGAGCTTTCACCTCAAGAGCTGGCCTGGCGGGTCACGCGACGGATGCAAGGCAATCCGCGTCTGGGCAGGTGAAAAATGGAGCAGGTCAGAGATTACGAGCTCAAAGACTTTTTTGCTTACGTGGTCAGAGTGCTGGAACGCCTCGACATTCCCTACATGGTCGTGGGTGGATTTGCGGCCATCATCTATGGCGAACCCCGGCTGACGATTGACGTGGATATTGTCGTTGACATCAAGCCACAACACATCGAGCCATTCGTGGCAGCCTTTCCCATCTCTGACTATTACGTCAGTGAAGAGGGCATCCGCGATTCTCTCGAGCGGCGCTATCCCTTCAATGTCATTCAGCCGGCGACCGGCGCCAAAGTAGACCTGATTCCCCTGCCCCGCGACCCGCTCACCCGGTCAGCATTTCAACGCCGCCAACGGATAGAGTACGATCCAGCCGGCCACTCGGCAACCTTCATCACGCCAGAAGACATCATCTTAGCCAAGCTGGTCGCTTTCCGGCAGACGGGATCAGACAAGCATCGGCGCGACGCCCGGGGTGTGCTGGTCACGCAAGGGGAACAATTGGATTTGCAGGCCCTCCGTCGCAACGCCCAGGCCGCCGGGACATTGGATCGGCTGGAGGAAATCTTGGAGGAGGCAAAGCGCGAAATCAACGGAACCTGACGTGACTTCTTGACGTCCTTATTTTTGACAATGAACTTGTCGCCAGCGGCGTGTAATGATACAGAAACGCCACACGTGCAACCGAGGGCAGCCAGCGGCCGGGCCGCATTGCCCTTTAATTTTGGGAGGTGTTCCATGAGCGATTCGCCCAGTCCTAACGTTCCTGTCCCTTCGCCGGTTCCTCCGGTGAGCGCGCCGCCCCTGCCCGCGCCCAGGCCATTGCCCTCCTCGCCGCGCGCCCGGCGCATCCGCTGGATGGTGACCGCGCTCCTGGCGCTGATCGTGGCCGCCGCCGCGCTCGGCGCGTGGTTCTATAATACGCTCCCACAGCGCGTGGATAACCAGCATACGCTCGTTTTCGGCCAGACGCAATTCGCGCCCGGCAGCCAGAGCGCCGTGCGCGTCGTCGTCCGCAACACCAAAGACTCGTCGCCCGTCCCCAACGCCGACGTCAAGGTGAGCCTGGCGCCCAAGGACGGCGGCCAGACCGTCACGCTCTTTCAAGGCAAATCCGACCAGAGCGGCACGGTCGGCGCGTCGTTCACCATGCCCGAAACCGTCACGTCCAACCAGACCATCATCGTCGAGACGCGCTCGCAAATCGGCAGCGACCAGGTCAAGCAGCCCGTCACGATCAAGCGAACCTACAAGCTGCTCCTGACGACCGACAAGCCGGTGTACCAGCCCGCGCAGACGATTCACCTGCGCGCGCTGGCGCTTTCGACGCTCGACATGAAAGCGGTCAAGGACGCCGACATCGGCTTTCTGGTTGAAGACCCCAAGGGCAACAAGGTCTTTCGCAAGACGGTCAAGGCATCCGCATTCGGCATCGCCGCCGCCGATTTCGTGCTGGCCGACGAAATCTTGCACGGCAATTACAAGCTCACCGTCAGCCTGGGCGACACGACCTCCGAAAAGACCGTGTCCGTCAAGCCTTACGTGCTGCCCAAGTTCGCCGTCAAAGTCAGCACCGACCGCAGCTTTTACCTGCCCGGCCAGCACGTCGCGGGCAGTGTGCAGTGCGATTACTTTTTCGGCAAAGCGGTGACGCAGGGCCAGGTGGAAATCGTCGGCTCGGTGTTTGACGTGCAGCAGACGCAAGTCGTCAACCTCCAGGGCAAGACGGACGACAAGGGCGCGTATCGCTTCGAGTTCGACCTGCCCAAGTACTTTGCCGGGCGCGGACTGGAAAAAGACCAGGCCGAGTTCAGCCTGCAGGTGTCCGTCGTGGATCAGGCCGAGCACACCGAGCAGACGAGCAAGGTGATGCCCATCGCGCAAAATCCCATCGTGATCGAGGCGGTGGCGGAAGCGGGCACGCTCAAGCCCGGCGTGGAAAACAAGCTCTACATTCTCACGTCGTACCCCGATGGCACGCCCGCGCGCACCAAGATCGCGTTGACCATCAGTGGGCAGCCAGCGCAGCTTGCAACTGGCGAGTATGGCCTGGCCGAGTACACGTTCGTCCCCGCGTCCGGGTACAAGACCATGCCGCTCACCATCACGGCCACCGACGAAAAAGGCCAGTCGGCGCAAAAGAAGGTGGACCTGCAAGCTGATATGGGCGCGGGCGTCGTGCTCTTGCGGCCCGACCGTGCGACGTATCGCGTGGGCGACACAATGCGCCTGACTGCGCTGACGACGCAAAATTTCGGCAGCCTGTTCCTCGATATTGTCCGCGAGGGGCAGACGCTTTCCACGCGCTCCGAGCAGGTGAAAGATGGCCGCGCCGAATTTGCAGTTGACCTGAGCGGCGACCTCTACGGCGCATTGACGCTGCACGCCTACAAAGTGCTGGCCGACGGCGCCATCATCCGCGACACGCGCGTCGTGGTCGTAGATGCGCCGCGCGACGTGACGACCGAGATCAAGGCCGACCACGAAGTGTATCGGCCCGGCGACCTGGCCAAGCTCTCGTTCCAGACGCGCGCCGCCTCCGGCCCGGTGCAAGCCGCGCTGGGCGTGGCGATTGTGGACGAGTCGGTCTTTGCGGTGATGGAGCAAGACCCCGGCTTTGCCAAGCTCTACTTTTTGCTGCAAAAAGAATTGCTGGAGCCGAAATACCAGATCAAGGGCTTTACGCTGCCCGAGGTTCTCTCGCCCTCGCAAGACCAGCAACTGCGCGCCACGCAAGACGCCGCCGCGCGTGCGGCGTGGGCGCCGCTGCCGCCCAGTTCTATCACGATGAACGTCAACTCGCGCCCGGTCAAAGTCGAGACCGCGCAAAAGGATCGCCGCACCGGGCTGAACATCGTCTCCAACTGGGTGCTCGTCGCGCTGATGCTGGTGCCGGTGGGACTGTGGATCACAGCCATCGTCGGCCTGCACGCCACGCGCATCTTGGGCAAGTCGTTGGGCCGCTTTGGCCTGACCACGCTCGTGCTCGTGTTCGTCGCGCCGTTCACCTGCGTCGGGTTCGTTACGTTCCTGACGATGCTCTCTAGCATGTTCTACGGCTCGTCCTATCGAACGGGTCAGCAGCTCCTCGCGCTCATCCTGGCGTCGTTCTTGTTCGCCTGGCTGGTCGCATTCATCGCGTTCGCCGTGTACGCCTGGGCCAGGCGCGACGAGCGAGCGCGCATCATCTGGCTGCTGCTCGTGGCGTGGGTCGCGCTGGGCATCGTGCTGGTCGTGTTGGGCTACCTGAATGCGCAGCCGAGTGGGTGGTTGGGCTTTTTTGCCGTCATCGCGTACCTGGCCGGGCTGTTCGCGCTGCTCTTGTTCGGCGTCGGGCTGTGGGTCGAAGGTCGCCGCTGGCCGGGCGTGGTCGCGTTCGCCATCGTGCTGCTGTTCATCCCGGCGATGATCGCCGCCGCCGCGATGCCCGAGTTGGTGCGGACTGTACGCCTGGTCGAAACGTTGGGCAACCCGGCCGTGTACGTCGGCCCGGTCGGCTGGCTGAGCGGATGCGCGCCCGCCACGCCGGGTCGGGACGGCGCGCCGGGCCTGCCATTCATGCCGTTCGCTCAAGGTGGATTAATGTCCGCCCCGGTGCCGGCTCCGACTCAAGCGCCAGCAGCGCCCAAGTCTGCCGAGCTTCAACAACAGCAAGCGGCGGGGCAACAAGCGCCGCGCGTCCGCCAGTTCTTCCCAGAGACATTGCTGTGGGTTCCCGAGCTCAAGACCGATTCCAGCGGCTATGCGTCGCTCGACGTGCCGATGGCCGATTCCATCACCACCTGGCGGGTGACCACGCTCGCGTCCACGCAAGATGGCAAGCTCGGGTTCAGCAATGCGGCGCTGCGCGCGTTCCAGGATTTCTTTGTGGATATTGACCTGCCTGTGGCGCTGACGCAAAACGACGAGGTCGCCATCCCCATCGCCGTCTACAACTATCTACCCGAATCACAAAACGTCCGGCTGGAAGTGAAACAAGACGCCTGGTTCGAGCTGCAAGACAAACCAGAGAAAACGCTCACGATTGCGGCCAACGACATTGACGTGGTGTATTTCCGCATCAAGGTTAAGCAATTCGGCGAGCAAGCGTTCCAGGTGACGGCGTGGGGCGACAAAACACTTGCACCTGCGGCAAGTGCAGGTGTGTCGGACGCGATCAAGCGCAGCGTGGCCGTCATTCCCGATGGGCGGCTGTTCCGCAAGAGCAAGA
>CAYHAR010000061.1:16112-19101 GCA_964354595.1 uncultured Anaerolineae bacterium
ATCAAGCGCAGCGTGGCCGTCATTCCCGATGGGCGGCTGTTCCGCAAGAGCAAGAGCGACTGGCTGCGCCAGGGCACGCTCGTCGCCACGACCATCCCGCTCGAATCCATCGCAGGGACGCAGCGCATCGAAGTCAAGATTTATCCCGGCGTGGTCAGCCAGGTCGTGGAGGGATTGGAAAAGATTCTCAGATTGCCGCATGGCTGATTTGAACAAAGTACGTCGGCGACGTACCCGAATGTTCTTGTCCTGGGCTATCTCAATTCGACCAAGACGGCTGCTCCCGAAACACAGATGAAAGCGGAAAGCTACGTGGGCACGGGCTATCAACGCCTGCTCACCTTCGAGGCCGACGGCGGCGGGTTCTCGCTGTTCGGCAAAGGCAAAGGCGACATTTTCCTTTCGGCTTACGGCCTGCTGCAACTGACGGACATGGCCAAGGTCTATCCAGTGGATAAAGCCGCGCTCGACCGCACCTCCAAGTGGCTGCTTGCGCAGCAAGCGAGCGACGGCTCGTGGAGCTCGCAAGATTACCGCGCAGGCAAGAGCGGCGCGCTCGGCATGACGGCCTTTGCCACGTGGGCGCTGGCCGACGCGGGCAAGACTCAAGACGCGGGCGTGCAGCGCGCGCTGAGCTACATCCGCTCGAATGCGGCAAACGATAAAGACCCGTACACGCTGGCGCTCGTCGCCAACGCCCTCGCCGCCGCTGACCCCAAGGATTCGATGACGGCGCAAGTGCTCGACCAACTGGCGAGCCTGGCCGTGCGCGACGACAAGGGCGTGCACTGGGGCGGCGAAAACACGATGATGGGCGGTTACGGCAAGACCGGCGCCGTCGAAGCCACCGCGCTGATCATCCACGCGATACTGCGCAGCGGGCGCAACCTGTCGGTGGCTCAAGACGCGCTGTCGTTCATCGTCAAGAGCAAGGATAGCTGGGGCACGTGGGGCGGCACGCAGGCCACCATCTGGTCGCTCAAGGCGCTGATGCTCTCGGCCTCGGTCGGCGACGTGCGCGACGCCAAAGCGACCGTCAACGTCTCACTCAACGGTCGCGCGCCGCAAAGCTTCCAGTTCACACCGGAAAATGCCGACGTGGTGCGCGTCGTCACCTTCGACGACGTAAAGCCCGGAGAGAATAACGTGTCGCTGGAGGTATCCGGCCAGGGCAGCCTGATGTACCAGGTGACCTCCATCTATTACTTGCCGTGGAACGTCGCGCCGCCCGAGCCGGAACCGGCGGGGATGATGAGCGTGGATGTCGCTTACGACCGCACGACGCTGGCCGTGGACGACGTGATCAACGTCAGCGTGCGCGCCAAATTGACGAGGGCCGGCATCGCCAAGATGGTCTTGCTCGACCTGGGCATCCCGCCTGGCTTTACGGTGCAGGCCGAGGACCTCAACGCGCTGGTGGAAAAGCAAATCATCGCGCGCTACGAGCTGACCGGCCGGCAGATTATCGTCTATATCGAGAATTTCTCGTCGGACAAGACGCTGGCCTTTACGTACCGGCTCAAGGCCCGCTTCCCATTGCGCGCCAAGACGCAGCCCGGCTCGTCCTACGACTATTACAACCCCGAGCAGCCAACCGTCGTCCAGCCCACGCAGATCACGGTGAGCGGAGGGCAATGAGCAAAAGGCCCTTCGGGTCTCACAGACCCGAAGGGTCTAGTCCACGCAGCCTTGACTTGTTATCCAATTCGTCTATACTAACGCAAGTCGAGCGGCATGGAGGGAAATATGGCTATACAGTCACCAGCGATTCAGGCACAGCCAGGATTCGGCGAGACGACCGAAACTCTGGTCATCCCCAAATCTGCTTACAACCTCTTGTGCCGCCTCACTGGCGAGTCGCGCCCAGATATATCCCTGAGTCTGGCAATCAAGGATCTCGTGAGGCTGCGAACGAACGAGACGCGTTCCAAAATTATTGCCTTTGAGCGCAAGTACGGCTCGAGCTTTGCAGCCTTTGAGCAAGCCTGGAAAGCAAATCAAGTTCCACAGGCTCACTCTTTTGCGGTCGAGCAAGACTATTGGGAATGGGAAGCGGCGACGACAGACCTGGCTGCGCTTGAGGAAATGGCCCAGTGGCTGGTATGACGTTGGAGCAGTTTGAATTCGAAGTCACGTCGGCCTGTGCAACTTCGCCGATAGTGGCCGGTATTTCCACCGTCGGCGTCGGCGCCACCTGGGTCCGCCTGCGCGCGCATCTGGCCGATGGCTCTTTTATAGAAGCCTTTTACAACCAGGCCACTGGCAAAACGGCCTTTGCCCTTATCAAGGTCAATCAGCGTATCCTGGGCGCGGATAACACGGGTGGCTGGCACTGGCATCCAAGGGATAATCCAGACAGCCACATTCCGATCAATCAAGCAGTCACATTCGCCGAGTTCTTGCGAGAGGTTGAAAAGCCTCTCAAAGCCTGACAAACCCCGATTATGATTACTACAACCCCCACCAGCCGACGGTCGTGCAGCCCACGCAGATCACGGTGAGCGGAGGGCAATAGTCAAAAGACCCTTCGGGTCTGGGAGACCCGAAGGGTCTAGCCGAACCTAGTGTTACACGAGAGGCCACCAGATATCTCGGTGGCCCTTTCGCCGCCTATCTGATTTGACGAGACACCGGCAAGCGTGCTACAATCATAAACAGTTTACCCCAACTGCCGACCAGTTCTTGACGAGGAAACCAGCCAATGAAACTGAGCGTTGTTGTGCATCAAGCAGAAAAAGGTGGCTATTGGGCAAAAGTGCCAGCCATCCCAGGCTGCGCCACCCAAGGGGAAACCTTTGAGGAACTCTTGCAAAACCTCTACGAAGCCATTGAAGGTTGCCTCTCGGTGGCGATTGAAACGGTGCAGACGTCCCCGCGAGACAAGATTCTGCAAATCGCGGTATGAAAGCCGTATCCGGCAAGCAACTCACCAGAATATTGGAACGACACGGCTGGTCTTTTGCGCATACACGGCAGCCATCATATTTAC
>CAYHAR010000062.1:0-19062 GCA_964354595.1 uncultured Anaerolineae bacterium
TGCACCAGGAATTCGCTTGCGCCCAATGCGCGCGCCTCGCGCTCAAAGATGCGGATAAATTTTTCACCAATGATTTTGCGCTTGCGCTCCGGGTCGGCCACGCCTTCGAGCGCGGCGAGAAAATCCTCAATCGCGTTGACGGCGACGAGCTTCATCCCCATCGCGCGCTGGAATGTCTCGATCACCTGATCGCCTTCGCCCTGGCGCATCATGCCGGTATCCACAAAGATGCACGTCAGTTGGTCGCCGATGGCGCGATGCACCAACGTCGCCGCGACCGCGCTGTCCACTCCGCCGCTCAGCCCGCAGACCACGCTTCCCGGCCCCACCTGCGCCCGGATCGCGGCGATGGATTGGTCAATGAACGAGGCCGGCGTCCACATCGGCGCGCAGTTACACACGTCCACGACGAACGCGCGCAAAATCTCGGTTCCGCGCGGCGTGTGCTTGACTTCGGGATGGAATTGCAGGCCATACAGCTTGCGGGTCGGGTCGCCCATTGCGGCACAAGGCGAGTTGTCACTCTTGGCGAGTGACACAAAGCCTGGCGGGAGAGATTCGACGCGGTCACCGTGGCTCATCCAGACATCCAGTGGAGCGTAGAGCGTGGAGCGTGGAGCGAGGAGAGAACCCCACAGCGGACTAGTCTCAGTTATCTCGACCACCGCCGGGCCGTATTCGCGGGATTGGGAAGGGGCGACGACGCCGCCGAGCGCATGGGCGAGGAGCTGCATCCCGTAGCACAGGCCCAGGACGGGCAGGCCGGAATCGAGGACGTAACGCGGGAGCGTGGGCGCGCCGGGGTCGTAGACGCTGTTCGGCCCGCCGGAGAGAATAAAGCCACGGGGGTTTAGCGCCATCACTTGCGCTTCGGGCGCGTCCCACGGGAACAGCTCGCAATAGACGCGCGCTTCGCGCACTCGCCGTGCGATGAGCTGGGTGTATTGGGAACCGAAATCGAGGATGGCGATAGAATCGGGCATGGACGCCTTTCGGCGTAGGGGCGAGGTCACCTCGCCCCTACTTGCCTTTGACGATGGCTTCCCCAGCGCCTTTGGCGTCGGCCAACACGTCAAACTCGTCGAGGAGTAAGACCAAGGCAGAGGTTGAGGCTAAGGTGTTGAGTGTGGCAGGTAACCACGTTTGGCGAAAAGCTGTTTCAGGGTCAGCGCCCAGGTCAGGGTCAGGCTGGCCCAGCGTATGAGCAATAGTGCGGGCCAAATCTCGCAACACCTGGCCCAGCGGCCAGGCAGCCTTGTCTTGCAAGTCAAAATACACCGGGCGGTATGGGCTTGCTTGGAGCAGTTGCGCCTTGAGGTGTTGCAAGATGGACGTCTTGCCAATCCGCCGCTGGCCGTACAGGACAATCGCGTTGTCTTGCGGTCGGCGCAGGGCGCGCACCACCTCGCGCAGCACGTCCGCCCGCCCGATGAACGCCGGGCTATCGCCCACTGGGTTGCCGGCCACGTAGGGATTTTGTGGAATTGCCATAGGTCAACACCTCAGCGAATGCACGCAGGCGCTATGATACTTTTGCACGCGAAAGTATCATAACACAAGTGGAATGATACTTTACTACCATTATCTGTCTACGTCCAATACCACCAGGATTTCGGCAGCTTTGAACTGACGATTCCGCACGTTTCCAGGAACGATCTGCAAGATTTTCTCTCGCACCAGACGTTGAACCATCTGACTGGCAGCTCGATGCGTCACGCCGAGCTTCTTTTGTACTTGTGGCACAGTTACAGTAGGTGACAGGAACAGTTCGTCCACCAATTGCAGGAGTGAGGCAGAAGTGCGCGCAGTGGTCTGGAGTTGCCTGCGCCACTCTAGTTGCAAATCCTGCAACCGTTTAGCTCTGGCATTGGCATCGCGTGCTTGTTCTGCCACGCCGCGCAAGAAGAACAGCAGCCAATCTTGCCCCGCGCCGCGCTCGCTCACGGCAAGAAGCAAGTCGTAATACTCTTGCCGATGGCGCTCAAAGTAAGCACTCAAATAGAGCAAAGGCAGCGGCAACAGATTCCAGCTCACCAGCAGGAGCGTTACAAGTAACCGCCCGATGCGCCCGTTGCCATCCAGGAATGGATGAATCGCTTCGAACTGGTAATGGATCAGGCCGATGCGAACGAGCGGCGGATACTGGTTGGCTTGGTGGATGTATTTTTCCAGCGCGTCCAATGCTTCCAACATTTCAGGCACAGGCGGCGGGACAAATGTCGCATCATTCAATGCGCAGTTGGGGCGTCCGATCCAATTCTGGCTGCGGCGAAACTCGCCAGGCGTCGCCTTCTCACCGCGCACGCCCTCCAAAAGCTGCTCGTGCAGCTCGCGCATCAGCCGCAAGCTCACCGGCAGTGTGTTCAACCGTTTCAATCCGTATTCCATCGCGCGCACGTAATTGAGCACCTCGCGCACGTCCGATTCAGGCGGTGCCGGCTTGACGCCCGGCAGCGGCAGTTGTCCCGCTTCGTAAGCATATAGATCAGCAATGCCAGCTTGCGTCCCTTCGATGCGCGAAGAGAGCACCGCTTCACGCCGGATAAAGGGTCCGATGAGCAGGTGCGGATTGAGCATCGCGCGCCCCAGCCCCGTCAGTTCCCCCAACGCGCGATCAGCTTCTGAAAGCGTGAGCACAAGCTCCGCATCAAACGACAACACGGGCGGTAGTGGGTTGGGCATGAACGCCCAATACGCCGTGTCATCCGATCCAATTCTCAGCAGCCGACCAGACGGGCTGTTCTGAAATCGCTCAACGTCCATCGCTGACCTCGCTTCACGCCCTACGCCTTACGCTCTTCGCTCCACTCTCCACGCTCAACGCTCCACGGCTACTCTGCAAACACAATCTCCCCATCCCGCATCGCCGTAATCACCGCCAGCGATTCAACCGGCACGCCCAAGTCCTGCAGCGATTGGCGCCCGCCCTCGAACGTCTTTTCAATCACCGCGCCGATGCCGACGACGATCGCGCCCGCCGCGCGCAGCAGCTTGACCAGCGCCAGGATCGTCTGCCCGCTGGCGAGGAAATCGTCAATGATCAGCACGCGGTCGCCCTTGCGCAGGTATTCCGGCGAGATCATCAAGTCCACTGTTTGACTCTTGGTGTGACTGGGCGCGGTCGCCAGGTACAGCAAGTCGGGCATGGTGATAGGCTTGGTCTTGCGCGCATAGACCACCGGCACGCCGAGCGCCAGCGCCGTCATGAGCGCCGGTGCGATGCCCGAGATCTCGACCGTGAGGACTTTGCTGATGTGGACGTTCGCAAAGCGGCGGGCGAACTCTTCGCCGCACTGCTTCATCAGCGCCACGTCCACCTGGTGATTGATGAACGAGTCCACCTTGAGGATGCCGCCGCCCAGGTCACGGCCTTCGGCCAGAATACGCGCTTTGAGTGCTTCCACGTTTCTCCTCCTGCGGGGTATAGGACTATTCTACACCAGTGACCGCCAGATGACAATTTGCCCAAGCGCGGGTTGCGCGTATAATGAAGCCAGAATTCAAAGGTCGGAGGTCGGAGTGACGCTCGAACTCAACAAGGTGATGGGTCAGGTGGACGACCTGGCGCGCGAGGCGGCCAACTCGATCTCGCAGTCGAGCGAGCTGCTGGACGAGGCGCGCGGATGGCTGCACAAATACGCGGGCCGCTTTAAAGAATTAAAGGCGCGAGCGTCCGAGTTCGGCGCAGCTATCCCCACCGACGAGCCGCTTGACGCGGCGCATCCCGCGCCCGCGATGCCGGATCGGTTCACCGTCATCGGCGCGGACGGCAGCGCGATCCCGCCGGATCACCACAGCGCGGCGATGTATTACCTCGTCAACACGGCCAGCCTCACCTATCGCCACGGCAGCGGGGAACAGCCGATTGCCGCGAGCGTCCCCGACCTGTGCTACACCACCGCGGATCTATACGAAGGCCGCTGGCTCGTGCAAGGCAACCTGCTCGACGTGCGCCGCGACACTGCCGAGCTGGCGCGCCTGGCTGATGCCGCTCAAGCCGAGCCGCGAGGTGTGCCACTTGTCGCATTGACCGACGGCACGTTACTGCTGTGGGTTTTGGAAGAATCACCCGAAGAACAACGTCGCAAAAAGGTTGAAGCCTACGTGCAGCATTTGGCGCGATTGAAAAACGTGGGCGCTGCCGTGGGCGGATTCATCAGCAGGCCGCGTTACCCCGACGTGTTGCGGCTGGTCTGGCTGGCGCAACTGGGCGAGCGCGCCTCCCGGCAGGCGATGGAAGACAATCCCTTTCTCGGCCTGGCCGACCGCAGCCTGTTTGACGCAGGCTTGCGTCTCGCGCCCGGCGAGCGTTCCACGTGCTTTGTCAGCCCGTCGCCCGTGAACAAGAGCTATGGCGAGCATCAGATTGGCTTTTTCTATATCAACGTTGGCGACGAAAACCAAACCGAAATCGCTCGCATCGAAACGCCGGAATGGGTGTGGCGTTCACACGAACTATCGAGCCGTCTACACGGCGCGGTAATAGCGCAGTGCCGCCTGGTGACGCCCTACCCTTACGCGCTCGCGCGCGCGCACGAGCTGGCCGTCATCACCACCGACGAGCGGCGGCAGCTCGAATCGTTTGTCGAGGCGGCACTCTTGCGTCACGGTATCAGAAGCCAGCCATCGCAAAAAGCATTCCTCAAGAGCCTGACCGGCGGAGCCAAACGAGCATTCAGAAAGAGCTTTTGAACCGCAAGACGCAAAGAGCGCAAAGCTCTTGTTCTTTAAAAATCTTGCGACCTTTGCGCTCTTTGCGGTTGAAAACTTGGAGACATACAATGACCGATCAACCGATCACCGTTGGGCGAGTGTTGAGATCGAGCACAGCCGGCTTTGCCATCGGCTGCCGCGCGCCCTTGGGCGTGCGGGAGGACGTGCCCCAGTTCGGCGCGTTCGTCAAGGTGGCGCAGGGCAACTATGAGATCACCGGCCTGATTTACGACGTGCAATTCGTGGATGACCCGCTCGTGCGGCAGATCATCAGCGCCGATTCGATGCCGGAAGAACTGCGCAAAGATCAATCGCAGCGGCTCGCGCCCATCGAGATCAGTGTGCTCGTCGTGGGATTTACGCGCGAGGGCCAGGTCTACCAGCATTTGCCGCCTCAGCCGCCCGCCACGCTCGACCAGATCGTGACTTGCACGCCCGGCGAGGTGGTCACGTTCACACGACAATTCACTTTCCTGCGAACGATCCTGGGCGCCAAGGACGCGCCCGCCGATGAGCTGGTCGCCGCGAGCTTGCGCCTCGCCGCCGCCGCGCGCCCGGAAAGCGAGCGTCGCGCGTTCCTGCTCGACGCGGGCCGCGAGCTGGCGCGGCTACTCTCCAGCGATCCGGTGAGGTTGGAAGGGATTCTCAGGAGAATAAAACCCAATGTCTGATTCTCTGCCGGTTCGCCTGAAAGCTTGTTTTGCCGCTGACCGCGCTCTCTACACCTCTCATGCTCGGAAGGAGATGCGCATTGAAGAGTTCGGCCCCATCAGTGAGCAGGAGGTCTGCGAAGCAATAACAAGCGGCGAGAGCATCGAAGACTATTCAGACGATCCAAGTGCGTTGATTCTGGGTTACACGCGATTGCGCCGGCCATTGCACGTGGTCTGCGCGCACAGCAGCGAAGACGATATAGCGATTGTGATCACTGTATATCAGCCCGACCCAGCGCGCTGGGTAGATTACCGAAGGAGGCAAGGATGAAGTGCATTATTTGCTCCAGTCCAGATGTCGAGCAAAAAAACTTTAACGAGGAAATCTGGGTAGGCGAGGACGTGGCTTTGATTCCACTCAGCGTGCTCGTGTGCAACAACTGTGGCGAACGTTACTATGATCGCAAAGCAATGCGCCAATTGGAAGAAGCAGAAAAAGCGCTGAAGGACAAACGCCTGCGCGTGGAAACGACAGGCCGAGTTTTGCGTGTGGTGACGGAGCCAACAAGCGCGATTGCAGCGTGAGACGGAGAGCATGATGGCCGATCCCAAAAGTGAACTCGACGAATTCTTTCCGCGCGATGGCGTGAGCCGAGAGGCGGCTGGCCCGACGCCTTCGGCAAAGCGCCTGGGTATCGTCGTGTCCGGATCGCTTTCCAAGGGGCTGGACATCAAGCTCGACCGGGACGCGCGCATCGAAGAGACCGCCGTCGGGCGATATGTCGTCGTGGAAAGTGCAGAGCACAAATTCTTTTCGCTCATCACCGATGTGGCGCTCGATAGCACCAATCCGCTCATCGAAAAGACGCCGCCCGACGCCGACGACGAATTCGTGCGCGAAGTGATGCAGGGGACGAGCACCTTTGGCCGTTTGCACGTCAGCCCGATGCTGGTGCTGAAAAAAGACGAGGCGGAACCCAAGCCGGTCAAGACGGTGCCAAGCCATTTTGCGCCAGCATTCGAGGCCACGTCCGAGGACGTGAACCGTATCTTTGGCGAGGCGCAACCCGGCTACTTTGAAGTCGGCGAGCCGCTCGACATGGAGGGCATCAAGATTTACCTGAACCTCAAGCGGTTCGCGGAACGCTCGTCGGGCGTGTTTGGCAAGTCGGGCACGGGCAAGACGTATCTCACGCGCATGTTGCTGGCTGGCATGATCCAGGAAAACGTCGCGGTCAACCTGGTCTTTGACATGCACAACGAGTATGGTTGGGAAGGGAGCGGCGAACATACCAAGGTCAAAGCGCTCAAGCAACTGTATGGCAGCCGCACGGCGATTTTCACGCTCGACGAGGAATCGTCGCGGCGGCGCGGCAGCAAGGTGGACTATGTCGTGCGCATCGGCTACGACACCATCGAGCCGGAAGACGTGGACTCGATCAGCGGCGTCTTGAACCTCTCGGACGTTCAGCGCGGCGCGCTCTATACGCTCCGCAAAAAGTTGGGCCGCGATTGGATCGCCAAGCTGCTTGCGGATCGAGTGCCTGAGGAATTGGCCGAGTCGCTCGATCAAAAGACGCTCCTGGCCGGGACGCTCGGCGCGATTCAGCGCAAGCTGGGCATGTTTGAGCGATTCGGCTTTATGACCGAGACGGCGCTCGAAAACGCCGTGGAGCGAGTGCTCGAGTATTTGCAAAAAGGCGTCAACGTCGTGATCGAGTTCGGGCGCTACGGCAACAGCCTGGAGGCCTATATCCTCGTCGCCAACTTTATCACGCGGCGCATCCACCGCGCTTACGTGGAGTGCAAAGAAGCCGCGCAGGGCGGCGCGGACGAGCCGCGCCAGCTCGTCATCACCATCGAAGAGGCGCACAAGTTCCTCGACCCGCTCATCGCCAAGCAGACGATTTTCGGCACCATCTCGCGCGAGCTGCGCAAGTACAACGTCACGCTGCTCATCGTGGATCAGCGGCCCAGCGGGATTGACCCGGAGGTGATGAGCCAGATCGGCACGCGCGTGACGTGTCTGCTCGACGACGAGCAAGACATTCGCGCGGTGTTTTCCGGCATCAGCGGCGCGAGCGAATTGAGGCAGGTGCTTGCGCGATTGGACACACGCCAGCAGGCGCTCATCCTGGGTCACGCCGTGCCCATGCCCGTCGTCGTCCGCACGCGCAACTATGACGCGGCGTTCTACGCCGCGGCGGGCTTTGTCGAGGGCGACGAGTTGCAGGCGCGGCGCGAGCGCGGCAGCCGGTCGCTGTATGGGGATGAAAAAGAAGGGCTGGTTTAGCAAAACCTCCCGCCGGCTTTGCTTGCGGGAGGCCGCTAGTTCCTTTGGACTATTTGCCCGCCTTGGGTTGACCGGTTGGGCTATAGACATCGCCTGGACTCTGCCGTACAATCAGGGGGTGTCTTACAAATATCTAATCCGGGGCAAACTTTTTACCCCCGACACTACACTATCTCCAGAAAGGAAGAAACAATGGCCAACGAACAAACAACCCAAAACGTCTACAAGCCCTCGCCCGAAATTGTCGCCAACGCCAACGTCAAGAGCTATGAAGAAATGGCTCGCCGCGCTGAAAAGGACTTGGCAGGCTTTTGGGCCTGGTGCGCCGAGGATTACGAGTGGTACAAAAAGTGGGACACCGTCCTCGACGAATCGAACAAACCATTCTACAAGTGGTTTGTCGGCGCCAAGGTCAACATTGTTCACAACTGCCTCGATCGGCACGTCAAGACCTGGCGGAAGAACAAGGTCGCCTTGATCTGGGAAGGCGAGACCGGCGAAATGCGCGTTTACGCCTATCACGGCCTGTGGCGCGAAGTGTGCATGTTCGCCAACATTCTCCGCAGCATGGGCGTCAAAAAGGGCGACCGTGTGACGATCTATATGGGGCGTGTGCCCCAGCTGATGATGGCCATGCTGGCCTGCGCCAGAATCGGCGCGATCCATTCGGTGGTGTATGGCGGCTTTTCCACCGAGGCGCTGCACGAGCGCATCGAAGACAGCCAGTCGAACGTCGTCATCACCTGCGACGGCGGCTATATGAACGGCAAGATCGTCGAGCTGAAAAAGATTGCAGACGAGGCGATCAGACGCTGCGCGACGGTCGAGCACGTCATCGTGGTCAAGCGCACCGGGCACGATGTGCCCATGGAGGCGGGGCGCGATTACTGGTATAACGAGCTGCTGCAGTTGCCAGTGGCGCGCGTCGGCGGCAACACTTATAACCCGCCCGAGGTGACGGACGCCGAAGACCCACTGTTCGTGCTGTATACCTCCGGCACGACCGGCAAGCCCAAAGCGATTGTCCACACGCACGGCGGCTTTATGGTCGGCATCGGCACCACGCTAAAGTGGGTCTTTGACCTCAAGGAAGACGATCGCTGGTGGTGCACCGCCGATCCGGGCTGGATCACCGGGCACAGCTACATCATCTACGCTCCGTTGCTGTTGGGCGCAACTTCCTTCATGTACGAAGGCGCGCCGTCGTACCCCTACCCCAATCGCTGGTGGAGCATGGTCGAAAGGTACGGCATCACCGTCCTCTACACAGCGCCCACTGCCATCCGTGGCCTGATGCGCTTTGGCGAGGCGTGGCCCGGCCGGCACGACCTGTCTTCACTCCGCCTGCTGGGCACTGTGGGCGAGCCGATCAACCCCGAGGCTTGGCGCTGGTATTACCGCGTCATCGGCAAGGAGCGCTGCCCGATCATGGACACCTGGTGGCAGACCGAGACCGGCACGTTCATGATCACGCCGCTGCCGGTGATGGACCTCAAGCCCGGCAGCGCCACCAAGCCGTTCCCCGGCGTCGAGGCCGACATATTAAACGAGGCTGGTCAGCCAGTGGCGCCCGGCGAAGAGGGCTACCTGGTGCTCAAGCGCCCGTGGCCGGCCATGATGCGCACGATCTACAAAGACCCCGACCGGTACGTGAATCAATACTGGACCAAGTACCCCGGCTATTACTTTACGGGTGACAGCGCCCGCCGGGACGAGGACGGCTATTACTGGATCATTGGCCGCGTGGACGACGTCCTCAAGGTCTCCGGCTACCGCCTGGGCACAGCCGAAGTCGAAAGCGCCCTGGTCAGCCACCCGGCGGTGGCGGAAGCGGCGGCGATTGGCCTGCCACACGAGATCAAGGGCAACGCCATCTACACCTATGTCGTCCTCAGGCAGGGCTTTGATCCTTCGGTCGAACTGGCCGAAGAGCTGAGGGCGCACGTGAGTAAAGAAATGGGGCCCATCGCCCGGCCGGAAAAGGTCACGTTCGTGCCAGAATTGCCCAAGACGCGCAGCGGCAAGATTATGCGGCGCGTGCTCAAGGCGCGCGCGCAGGGCCTGCCGGAAGGCGATATCTCGACGATGGAAGACTAGCTCCATTCGGGAACGCGCAGGCAGTTAGATCTCGACATCCGGGGAGACCCAGTTGGCAGTCTCCCCGGATTTTTGATAAAAAGCTGTGAATAGGCAGCGGGTGCGCGCTCCTCTAGCGCGGTGAGAGAAAGAGGCAATCCCCATGCAAGAACGTTATCGTCAATGGCTCGCCGGAGGCAGCTCGCGGCGGTGGATGGTGGTCGTCGGCAGCATCCTCATCAACATGGCGCTGGGCGTCATCTATGCCTGGAGCGTGTTCCGCCCGCCGCTGGCCGCCGAGTTCAAATGGGCGCCGCTGATGGCGACCGGACCGTTCACGGTGGCTGTGTTGGTGTTTGCCCTTCTGATGATTCCGGCCGGTCGGTTGAACGATCGCTTGGGGCCGACGCCGGTCGGCATCGCCGGGGGCGTGCTGATGGGCATTTCGTTTATCTTGTGCAGCTTGACGCCTCAGGGCGCAGCCAACAGCGTCGCCGCGTGGTGGTGGCTCGTGGTCTGCTACGGCGTGTTGGGCGGCGCTGCGATTGGGCTGGGCTACGCTGTGCCCATCGCCACCGGCGTCAAGTGGTTTCCTGACAAGCGCGGCTTGATCACCGGCCTGTCGGTGATGGGCTTTGGCGGCTCGACGCTGGTGTTTGGGCCGCTGGCAAATACCATGATCGCCAACCAGGGAGTATGGAACACGTTCTCTCAGCTCGGCATCGTGTTCTTTGTCATGGTCACGCTTGGCTCACTGCTGCTGACCACGCCGCCCGCGGGCTGGCGGCCGGCCGGCTGGACGCCGCCGGGGGCCAAGGCCGGCTCGACCCAAGTCAAGCGCGATTTTAGCCCCGGCGAGCTGTTGCGCACCTCGCAAACCTATATGCTGATCGGGGCGTATGCGTTGGCCGCCATGTCCGGCTTGATGGTGATCAGCTTTGCCAAGCCCTACCTCGACTCGCTCAAATTCAACCCCCTGGCCGCTACGCAGGGGTTGGGCTGGATCAATGCCATCCCGGTCGTCGGCTATAACATCTTTAACGGCAAGTCCGCCGAGCTTTCGGCGGCGTTGGTAGGCTGGCTTTCGCTCTGGAACGCGCTGGGCCGTATGCTCCTGGGCTGGGTCTCGGACCGCATCGGTCGCCGCAATGCCATGCTGCTCGACCACGCGACGATCTTTGTGGTCATGTTGATCACGCCCTGGCTGATCGGCAGCGCGTGGGCGATTTTGCTCATGTTCATGCTGATCGGCATGACCTTTGGCGGCAACCTGGCGCTCTTTCCGGCCACGAACGCCGATTGGTTCGGCACCAAGCACGCGGGCGTGAACTATGGCATCATTTTTCTCGGCTACGGACTGGCGGGCGTCGTCGGCTCGATCGTCGGCAACCTCAACCCGGCCGTGTTGGGCGGATACGAAACCGCTTTCCGCGTGGCCGCGGTGGCGGGTCTGATCGCCGGCATCATGTCGTACTTGATCAAGCCCCCGGCTCGCCTGGAACAACCTGCGCCAGCCAAATGACCAGCCAACCTCCCGCAGCCTTGCGGGAGGTTTTTTTTGTGACAAAAGACGCCCCACGAACGGACAGTGGTCAGTGGTCAAAGACCAGAAAAAGACGTACAATAGTAGCTGAATCTGCACTAAGATTCAGCAAAACCTCGTACCGATTTCCAACTAGCATATCTTTAGGAGGCATTGAAATGGAGAAAATGACCGAAGCCAATTTGCAAGCCGCGTTCGCGGGCGAAAGCCAGGCGCACATGAAATACCTCAACTTTTCCGACAAGGCCGGAAAAGAAGGCTTTCCCAACATAGCCCGCCTGTTCCAAGCTGCATCGTTTGCCGAGCAGATGCACGCCAGCAGTCACCTGCGCGCGCTGGAAGGTATCCAAGGCACGGCAGCAAACCTGGGCGCGGCCCTCGGCGGCGAGACATTCGAGATCGAGCAGATGTACCCGGCTTACAAAGCCGTGGCCGAAGCGCAAGGCGAAAAGAGGGCGTTGCGCTCTATGGACTGGGCGCTGGCAGCGGAAAAAGTCCACGCCAAGCTCTACGCCGAGGCCAAGCAATCTGTCGAGGCGGGCAAGGATGTGGCCGCCCAGGACATCTGGGTGTGCATCACGTGCGGCTTTACGATGGAAGGCGTCCCGCCGGACAAGTGCCCGGTGTGCGGCGCGTCCAAGGAAAAGTTCCGCAAATTCTGAGTCTTTTTGCCAGTTTTCCCGCCGACTGCGGACCGACGGCCAGCTCAACGCGCCGTCTGGGTCTGCGGTCGGTGGTCAAAAGCAGGCAAGAGGCGCAAAAGAGGAGTCTATTCAACCATCGGATAACACCGAACAACGAAAAGGAGATGTCCCATGCCTGACCGAAAGTATGCTCTGTGTGCTCGCGACATCATGTCTCCCGACCCGCAAGTTGCCCCCTCGAAAGGGACAGCTGCAGACGTTATCCGCACCATGCGCGCCAAGCGCATCCGCAGCCTGATCATTGATCGCGACGACGAAACCGATGCCTATGGCATCATCACCTACTCTGACATCGTGAACAAGGTGTTTGCCAAAAAGCTCGATCCGGCCAAAGTGCTGATCTGTGACATCGTGACCAAGCCGCTCATCGTCATCAACCCCAACTTGCGTGTGGAATTTGTGGCCAAGCTCTTTGCCAAGACGGGCATCAGCCACGCGCCCGTTTTCTCCGAGCACAAGCTCGTCGGCGTGATCTCCAAGACCGACCTGGTCGAGAATCTGTTCTAACTCTTACCCCGTCCCTCCTCTGTTCGTTTTGCAAACAGGGGAGGCGTGGGTGGGGACAGCGGTTAACCCGCACAATCTTTTTTCCCAAAGGAGGAACTTGTGGCTGGAAAAGTCACTCTCGGAACTCTGTACGACAAGATGCGCAAGGGCGAGCCGATCTCTATGATCACTTGCTACGACTATCCGATGGCGGACCTGGTAGAAAAAGCCGGGATAGACATCGTGCTCGTCGGCGATAGCCTGGGCATGACGATCCTGGGCTACGATTCCACGCTGCCGGTGACGCAGGACGTGATGATGCCGCACGTCCAGGCGGTGCGGCGCGGCAGCCCCAACTGCTGGCTGATCGGCGACATGCCGTACATGACCTATCAGCCATCCGTCGAGACCGCGATTCGCTGCGCCGGGCGGTTCATGGCCGAAGCCGCTTGCGATGGAGTCAAGCTGGAAGGCGGGCGCGAGATGGCCGACCGCATCGAAGGGATCGTCAAATGCGGCATCCCGGTGATGGGCCACCTGGGCCTGACGCCGCAAAGCGTCTCCGCGCTGGGTGGATTCAAGGTGCAGGGCAAGGGCGCGGCGCAAGCCAAGAAAATCATTGACGACGCCAAGGCCATCCAAGACGCCGGTTGCACCAGCATCCTGCTCGAGATGGTGCCTGACCGCGTGTGCGAGATCATTACCAAGCGTGCCAGCGTCCCCATCATCGGTCTCGGCTCCGGGCCGCAAGCGCACGGGCAACTGCTCATCTTTCACGACATGTTTGGCCTGTACCCAAAGTTCAAGCCCAGGATGGCCAAAGTCTTTGGCGACGCGGGCAAGGTCATCGGCGACGGGCTGAAGCAGTACGTCGAACAAGTCACCACCAAGAAATTCCCGCAGCCGGAAAACTGGTTCGGCATGAAAGACGACGAGTACGCCGAGCTGGTCAAGATGCTGGGCGAATAACCGGATTTCGGATTGCGGTACGCGCTTTACATTCAAGACACGTGCCGAAATCCGAAATCGAGGAGACAATCATGGAAAGCAACCTCCGCAAGCAACTCAAAATCTCTGCCGCCAATGTGGCTGAGGTCAACAAGCTGCTGCTCGACCCGGACAACAAGCTGGTCAACGATGTGCTGGCTGTCATCGCCAAGCACGGCAGCATTGACGAGATCAATGCAAAGTCCGCCGAAGCGCGCAAGCTGCCCAACTTGATGGCTCGCCTGCGAGAGATGAACTCGCCTTACGTGCCTGACCTGGAATGGCTGCTGGAGCAGCGCGACAAGGGCGCGTTCATCGGCGTGGCCGATTATCGCCGCAAGGTGTTGGGCGAGCAGGCCGACAAGACGCGCTTCAAGAAAGCCTACGCGCCGACGCTCGAAATCAGCGCGTTCCAGTATTTCCCCTGGATCGTCGCCCAGGCCAGGCAGTGCATCGAAAAGGGCGAGCTGATGCCGGGCCGCTTTATCCGCGTGCGGTACATGAAGGAATCCGAAGCCGACCAGGGCGACTTGCTCGCGGGCATGGCCGCGATGCAGATCATCGGCGCGTCTTACGTGGACACGCTGGATACCAAAGGCACCGACGGCTCGAACGTCCACCTGGGCGGGCCGGATACGATCACCGGCTACTTTGGCGGTATCGGCCAGCCGAACGAGTACGCGCTCAAATGGCTGGACGAGTTCCTGTACTATTACACCCACTATGGCATCTACCAGGTGCTCAACATCAACGCCGGCACCATCCTGATCGGCTACCTGATCCACCGGCTGGGCGTCAACAACGAGTTCAAGATTTCGGTGTTCGTGGGCAACGACAACCCCTACTTTGTGCTGTGGACGCTGATGATGGCCAAGCTCTTTGCCCGGCCCGATGGCACGACGCCGCTCATCGGTTTCAACTTGAGCAACTCGGTGAACAATGCCACCATCGAAGCGGCGGCGGACATCCGCAAGGCGTTCGGCTTTGAGAACGTGGTGCGCATCGAGCATCACATCACCGAGACGTGGAAGCACATTGTCCGCCAGCCCTACGACCGCCGCGCCGAGCTGATCGAGCTGGCCGATCACGTCAAGAACATTTCGGCCAAGCACGAGGGCGGCGATCCTGAGGTCGAGGTCACGCGCGAGCACCCGTCGGATATCCTCGAATACTTCCTCCCCAAAGCCGATGTGGAGGCCAAAGGCTTGATGCCGACTCTGCTGGCGAATTATATGGACAAGCACGCCGCGCTCAACCACACGGCGGAAGAATTGACCCGGCACGGGTTGGCGTTCATCGCGGCGAAAAACCTGCACCAGTAGACAAGGAAACAAGTAGACAAGGGGGCGGAGCCGGAAGGTCGGCTCCGCCCTGTTGCTTCGTAAACGCAGGCAGCGTATAATCATGGTTGGATGTGTGACATGCGTACTTTTGCCCAAGAACTCGAATCTATCGCCCACCAGCACAGCCTCACGCTGATTGTGCTGTTCGGGTCGCAGGCGACGGGTCGCCTCCACTCTCAAAGCGACGTGGACGTGGCCGTGCTGCCATCCCGACGACTGTCCTGGGACGAGCGCAACGAGCTATGGGCCAAGCTGTGCGAGCTGTTCCAGGCCGAGGTTGACCTGAGCGTTTTGGATCACGCGCAGCCGCTGCTGATGTATCAAGTGGCCGAACACGGGCAGGTGTTGTACGAGGGCGAACAATGGGCGTGGGCGAATTTCAAGCTGTATGCTCGACGGCTGTACTGGGACACTGCCCCTTTGCGCGAATCCTTGAGCCGCTACCTGAATCGCCGGGTGGAGGAGATGCGCCATGCTGGATAAAGTTCTGGTCGAGCAAAAACTCAGCCTCTTGATCGAACATCTCGACGAATTGGAGGCGCTCTCCAGCGGGACGCTCCAAGAGTACAAGGCCGATGCGATCAAGCGCCACGCCACCGAAAAGCTCATCGAACTCGTCGTCGGATATGCGACGGACATTAACCAGCTCGTCGTTGAAGGCGCCGGCCGCTCTGCGCCGCAGACGTACTATGCCACCTTCACGGCCATGCAAGACCTTGCGCTGCCGCAAGACCTGGCGGCTCGATTAGCCAACACGACCGGCTTGCGAAATCGTCTTGTTCACCAGTACGAAAGACAGAGCCACGAAACCGTCTACTACTCGCTCAAGCCTCTGGTAAAAAACTATCGGCAATACATCACGCTCATCAACGACTATCTCCGTAGCGCCCCGTAATGATTGCGGATTTGCAGATTTGCCGACTTTGGTTTCCGATGTCCCACTCTACTTCTTCCCTTGTCCCTTTCTTTCGCCCGCAAGGCGTCGCCCTGGTGGGCGCGTCGCGCGACCCGGCCAAGCTGGGCTATGCGGTACTGCGGAACATGGTACAGCACGGCTACCCTGGGCCGATTTACCCGGTCAACCCCAAGGCGGACGAAATCCTGGGCCTGCGCTGTTATCCTTCCCTATCGGATGTGCCGGACCCGGTTGAATTGGCCGTGATCATCGCCCCGGCCCCGGCCACGCCGGACATCATGGAGCAGGCCGGCCAGCGCGGCATCCGCGCGGCGGTGATCATCTCGGGCGGCTTTTCCGAAAGCGGGCCGCAAGGCGCGGCATTGGAAAATCAGGTGGCCGAAATCGTGCGGCGTTACGGCGTCCGGCTGATGGGCCCCAACTGCATCGGCGTGGTGGATACTCACACGCCGCTCGACACGACCTTTGTGCCCGATATGCCCAAGCCGGGCGTCATCACGTTCGTCTCGCAATCCGGCGCGGTGTGCGGCGGCGTGATTGACTGGGCGCTCGGCGTGGGCATCGGCCTCAGCCGCATCGTCACGTTGGGCAACCAGGCCGACGTGACCGAGACCGACATCCTGGAGCTGTTGGCCGACGACGACAAGACGCGCGTGATCGCCATGTACCTGGAAGGCGTGGACGAGGGGCGGCGCTTTGTAGAAGTGGCGCGGCACGTCTCGGCGCTCAAGCCCATCGTCGCCATCAAGGCGGGTTACACCGAGGCCGGCCGGCAGGCGGCCGCTTCGCACACCGGGGCGCTGGCCGGAACCGATAACGCCTATCGCGCGGCGTTCCATCACGCCGGCATCATTCGCGTCCCTCATCTGGAAGCCCTGTTCGACGCGGCCATTTCGCTTGCCCATCAGCCGCTGCCGCGCGGCGAGCGAGTGGCGATCTTGACCAACGCCGGCGGGCCGGGCGCGCTGGCTTCCGATGCCGTAGAAGCGCAAGGGTTGCATCTGGCCGCGCTGACCGATGAAACGCGCTTTTGCCTGCGCCAGTTTTTGCAGCCGCACGCCAGCGTGCTCAACCCGGTGGATATGCTGGGCGGAGCGGACGAGCACGATTACGCGCGCGCGCTTGATGCAATTCTGCAAGACCCTGGCGTGGATGCCGTGCTGGTCGTCAACGTGCCGCAGGCGTTGGTGCCCGCCGTGCGCATCGCGCGCGAAATCGCCGAGGTGACGCATCGCTTCCAGGCGCAGCCCGAAGCCAACCCTCTGACGAGGGCCGGCAAGCCGGTGATGACCTGCCTGATTGGCGACATTAGTCTGCCCGAAGCTATCGAATACATGCGCCAGGCCGAACTGCCACTCTTTCCATTCCCGGAGCGCGCGGCGGCGGCGCTGGCGGCGATGGTCAAGCGGCGCAAGTGGCTGGAGCAACCGCCGCAAATTTCAAACTTCAAATATCAGATCTCAAATCAGCCAGCCAAGTCAGCCGTCGAAAACTTGTCCAGAATCCCCATGCTGGCAATAAAGCTGGCGAAATCGGGCAGCGCTGCGGCGCGGATGGCGCAAGAGATGGGATTGCCGGTGGCGGTCAAGATCGCTTCGCCGGACATTAGTCACAAGAGCGACGTGGGCGGCGTAGAGGTCGGCCTGCAAACTGCATCGGCCGTGCGCGCGGCATTCAAGCGTGTGACGGGGAATGCCAGACGCGCCAGGCCCGATGCGCGCATCGAAGGCGTGACGGTGCAGGCGATGGCCCGACCGGGCCGCGAGGTGATCGTAGGCGCTGTGCGCGATCCGCAGTTCGGCCCGCTGGTGATGTTTGGCAGCGGCGGCGTGTACGTCGAGCTGCTCAAGGACGTGAGTTTCCGGCTCGCGCCCGTGGCGCGCAGCGAGGCCGAAGCGATGATGGACGAGACGCTGGCGGGCAAGCTGCTTTCGGGGTTGCGCGGTCAGCCGCCCGCCGATAAATCCGCCGTGGCCGACGTGATCGTGGCCGTGTCGGAACTTGTCGCCGCCGACGAGCGCATCACAGAATTGGACATCAATCCGCTGGTGGTTTACAACGAGGGACAAGGCGCGGTAGCGGTGGATGTGCGCGTGGCGACGCGCGAAAACGAGAGATTGGCCGAACGGTGAGTTTGTGGTATGCTCATAACCAGAGGGCGCAATGTCCAAGGTTGACAAACTGCTGGAAAAGGCGCGCAACAACCCGCAAGGCCTACGCTTTTCCGATTTGTGTCGCTTGACTAAAGCATTCGGATTTGAGTGGGTGCATGGTGAGGGTTCACATCGAGTGTATGGACGCGCGGGTGTGCGTCAAGTGCTGGTTTTCCAGCCACGCAAGGATGGTCAAGCCAAAGCGTACCAGGTACAGCAGTTGCTTGACCTGATTGACCAGTACAAATTGGAGGCAAGATGAAGTACCAGTATGCGCTTGTGATTTGGTATAGCAAGCAAGATGAGGCGTACCTGGTAGAGGTGCCAGAGCTTCCGGGATGTATGGCGGATGGCGAAACACCGGAAGAAGCAGTTCAAAACGCCCAGACGGCGATTCGGTTGTGGATCGAGGGCGCGCGCAAGATGGGACGTCCAGTACCGAGACCAGCGCGGGCGCGAGATATGGCGCTGAAACCATTGCTGGCGGCGATAGCCTAGCTCATCCTTCAACATCCCAAAGTCGAGTTTCCCCACGATTATTGCATCTGAAACTAACCACTCGCCGCTGTTCATTGCACGCTCAAAGTATCATCTCAATAATTCGGGGGAGAACCTTGCGGAATTGGACATCAACCCGCTGGTCGTGTACGACCAGGGGCAGGGCGCGGTGGCTGTGGACGTGCGCGTGGCGACGCGGGATGGATGAGGCGCTCTCGCAAGCCTGAGGAGTCAGCATGACGCAAACCACCTTCGAGCAAGGCCAAAGCCAGGTCGCCGAGCTGGTCAAGCGATTCAGCCGCAACGCGGCCACGTATCGCAGCCCCGAATACAACGAAACGTGGGCGCGCGGAAAAAGCCGCCCTCGAAGCGTCCTGAAGAAGCGAAGCGAGCGGCCCGGGTGTGCGTCAAAGTTTTGCGGACCGCGTCTCTACGCTCGAAAATTGAGCCGTTTGCCCACCTGTTGGTGCTCGCTGCCGTTACCTTTTCGGCAAACATCGCCGGAACAGGTAGCATATCTGGCGCGTTGGCGGCTATTTACGAATATCACGCCACAGGTGGCGGGTAGTGCTGCTGCAAAACTTTGACGGACACCCGAGCGGCCCGCGCCTTTTGACATTTTCCCGCACGTGACATACAATCTTAGAGACCTGTCAGGTATCGCGCAATTTGTGGTATCATAAGACCAGCGCCCAGC
>CAYHAR010000063.1:0-2840 GCA_964354595.1 uncultured Anaerolineae bacterium
TCTGGAAGGAGATGAAAAGATGAGACTCGGGTTTCAAACTGCGATAGTGTTGCTCGCCGTTGCCGGTGTATTGCTTTCCAGTTGCGCGGTCGTGTCCGCGCCCACGCCGACCTCGCCGCCGACGGTGGCGGTCAAGCCATCGCCTGCGCCGCCCACGCGGACTCGCGCGCCTTCGCCGGTTTCGCCGGTGGCGACGCCGACGCCGGCCGGCCCGCGCACGCTGACGGTGATGACGCACGATAGCTTTGCCGCCAGCGAAGAGGCACTCAAGGAATTTGAAAAGGCGAACAACGTCAAGCTCAACATTCTCAAGAGCGGCGACGCCGGCGCGGCGCTCAACAAGGCGATCCTGGCAAAAGGCAATCCGCTGGCCGACGCGTTCTATGGTGTGGACAACACTTTTCTCAGCCGCGCGCTCGACGCCGGCATCTTTGAGCCGTATGCGCCTCAGGTGGATTCGGCCTCGATGCCGCCCGCGGTTTTCTGGCTCGACAGGACCACTCCTCCGCGTGTGTCGCCGGTGGACTATGGCGATGTGTGCATCAACTATGACAAGGCGTTCTTTGCAAACAAGAAACTCGCTCCGCCGCAAAATCTGCTCGACCTGCTCAAGCCGGAATACAAAGAGATGCTCGTCGTCGAAAATCCGGCCACATCGTCGCCCGGCATGGCGTTCCTGCTGGCGACGGTGGGCTACTTTGGGCCGGAAAAATACCTGGACTTTTGGAAGCAGCTCAAAGCTAACGGCGTCAAAGTGGCGGACGGATGGGAGACGGCGTACTATACCGAGTTCAGTGGGTCTTCGGGCAAAGGGCCTCGACCACTCGTCGTCAGTTACGCTTCGTCGCCGTCGGCCGAAGTCGTGTTCGCCAAGACGCCACTCACCGATGCCCCCACCGGGTCGGTCGTCGGCGATGGCGCGTGCTTCCGGCAGATCGAGTTTGTCGGCGTGCTCAAGGGGGCCAAGAACCCCGACCTCGCGCGCAAGTGGGTGGATTTCGTGCTGAGCAAGAAATTCCAGGAAGACATGCCGCTCCAGATGTTTGTCTTTCCGGTGAATCCGCAAGCCAGGCTGCCAGAGGCGTTCGTCAAATACGCGCAAGCGCCGGGAAAGCCCGCTGTCGTCGCGCCTGAGGATATCGCCCAGAACCGCGAGACGTGGATTCAACAGTGGACCGAGACAGTCTTGCGATGACAAGGGGACAAGGGGACAAGGGGACAAGGAGAAGAGTGAATCTCCGTGTCGCCTTGTCTCCTCTTCTCCTTGTCTCGATACCGTTAGCCTTTTTGGCGGCATTCTACTTTTATCCGCTTGCGGCGATCACGCGGTTGAGCCTGGCCCCGCGCGGGACGCTGGATTTGCGCGCGCTTGCGGCGCTGGTCAGCTCGCCATACTATCTGCAAACGCTGTGGTTCACTGCATGGCAGGCGCTCGCTTCGACGGCGCTCACACTCCTGGCCGGGCTGCCCGCCGCGTACGTCTTTGCTCGATACGACTTTCCCGCCAAGTCGCTGCTGCGCGCGCTGACGACGATCCCCTTCGTGCTGCCTACGGTCGTCGTCGCAGTGGCGTTCACTTTATTGCTGGGGCCGAACAGCTCGCTCAACCTTGCGCTGATGCGCTTGTTCCGCCTCGACACGCCGCCGATTCAACTGATGGGCACGATCTGGATGATCCTGCTGGCGCACGTGTTTTACAACTATACGGTCGTCTTGCGCATCGTCGGATCGTTCTGGGCCAACCTCGATCCAGCGTTGGAAGACGCGGCGGCGGTGTTGGGCGCAAGCCGCCTTTGGCGATTCTTGGAAATCACGCTGCCACTGCTCACGCCCTCGGTCGCGGCGGCGGCGCTGCTCGTGTTCATCTTTGACTTTACCAGTTTTGGCGTTGTGTTGATTTTGGGTGGCGCGCAGTTTGCCACGCTCGAAGTCGAAATCTACCGGCAGACGGTCAATCTGTTCAACCTGCCGATGGCTTCGGCGTTGTCGCTGGTGCAAATCGCTTGCACATTGGCATTGACGGCGATTTACACCCGACTGCAGGCGCGAACCGCTCGCCCGCTGAATCTGCGCCCGCAATCCGTCACACAGCGCAAGCCTGTCACGCTGCGCGCCAGGCTGTTGGTGAGCGTCAACGTGATTTTCATGGCCGTGTTGCTGCTCACGCCCTTGCTGGCGCTGGTGATGCGTTCCATCGGAGAAGGCTTGCAGCCTCTTGCAGAATTGTTGATCAACCGGCGCGGCTCGTACTTTTACGTGCCGCCGGTCGTGGCGATTCGCAACTCGCTGCTGGCGGCGAGCCTCACCGTCGCCGCTTCGCTCGCGCTGGGATTCATCGCGGCGAACTATCTCGCGCGCGGCACAGGGCGATGGGCGGCCATGCTCGATCCATTGTTCATGCTGCCGCTGGGCACGTCTGCTGTGACGCTGGGCTTTGGGTACATCATCGCGCTGGATAAACCTCCGCTTGACTTGCGCGCGTCGCCCGCGCTTTTGCCGCTGGCGCACACGCTCGTCGCGTTCCCGTTCGTCGTGCGCAGCTTGCTGCCGGTGCTGCGCGGCATTCGCCCGTCGTTGCGAGGAGCCGCTGCCGTAATGGGCGCATCGCCCTGGCGCGTCTGGCGCGAGGTGGACTTGCCCATCGTCGGACGCGCGATGTTGGTGGCGGCCGCGTTCGCCTTTGCCATCTCCATGGGCGAGTTTGGCGCAACGGCACTCGTCGCCCGGCCCGAGTTTCCGACGATGCCCGTCGTCATCTATCGCTTCCTGGGTCAGCCGGGCGCGTTGAATTACGGCCAGGCGTTGGCGATGAGCACGCTGTTGATGCTCGTGTGCGCGGC
>CAYHAR010000063.1:2940-18748 GCA_964354595.1 uncultured Anaerolineae bacterium
TGAATTACGGCCAGGCGTTGGCGATGAGCACGCTGTTGATGCTCGTGTGCGCGGCGGGCATTGTGCTGATCGAGCGGGTGAGAGTGGGGGAGATGGGCGAGTTTTGACACACGCCGTCGAGCGTGCGATAATCAGAGCGATTGCTTGCATTGCCACGAAATTTTCCTGAACCGTCAAGCCCGCCAAGAAAAGCATCTTGGCATCCTTTGCGTCTTTGCGATAAACAGCCATGGTCGCCACACCTCTACTCCAAGTCTCCCACATCCACAAATCCTTCGACGGCGCGCCGCTGTTGCGCGATGTGAGCTTTCACGTTGCCTCCAGCGAGATTGTCTGCCTGCTCGGCCCCTCGGGCTGCGGCAAGACGACGCTCCTCAACATCATCGCCGGGCTGGAGCCAGCCGATAGCGGTCAGGCGCTCGTGGAGGCCCAAGACATTTCCGGCGTGCCTGCGCATCGGCGCGGCTTTGGATTAATGTTCCAAGACCTGGCGCTTTTTCCACACAAGAATGTTCGCGACAATGTGGCGTTCGGATTGCGCATGGCAGGGCTTGCGCCCCAGGCGATTGACGCGCGAGTGCGACAGGTGCTAGAATTAGTGGGGCTGGCTGGTCTTGAACGGCGCGATGTGAACCAGCTTTCCGGCGGCGAACAACAGCGTGTGGCGCTGGCGCGCAGCCTGGCGCCGCGTCCGCGATTGTTGATGCTCGACGAGCCGCTCAGCTCGTTGGATCGCGCCTTGCGCGAGCGGCTGATGAACGAGCTGCGCGACATTCTCACGCGCGTGGGCCAGACTGCCATCTACGTCACGCACGATCAGCAAGAGGCGTTCGCGCTGGCCGACCGCGTGGTGATTCTCAACGCCGGGCGCGTGGCGCAAATCGGCGCGCCGCAGGAGGTGTACTGCCATCCGGCGGATGCATTCGTCGCGCGCTTTCTCGGCCTGACCAATCTCGTCAGAGGTCAGATATCAGGGGTCGAAGGACGTTGGCAGGTGCAGACGGCATTGGGCGTGCTGACGTTGCCGGAAGGCACGTGCCACGAGGGCGAGGTCACGGTGTTGATCCGGCCTGATGCGGCGAGCCTGGACCTTGGAGGTCTATCAGACCTCCAAGGTCTGCCCGTAGATGGCGAACTCGTCGAGCGATCTTTCCGGGGCGGGCATACGCGCATCGTCGTCCGCGCGAATGAGACGCTGCTCGAATTCGAGGTGGATTCGACCGAGACGCTGCCGCCGGTCGGCGCGCGGATTCGTCTGGCGCTGCGCCCCGAAGCGATCACGTGTCTCCCCGCATCGTGATTCGCGTCTGACCTCACTTGTGTTATAATTGCCTCAACTACAGCCGTCCGGCTGTCTTTTTTGATTGACACCATGTTGACGCTACGCTCTCTCGTTGCCGCGTTGGCGATTCTCGTTCTGACCACGTCCGGCTGTCAGATGACGCCGCCTCGCCCATCTACGCCGGCGCCGCGCGTCACGGCGACATTGCCGGGCCGCCCGGCCACGCCCACGCCTGTCTCCGCACCCGCGCAGATTTCTCCCGGTCCGGCCACGCTGACCGTCTGGTTGCCCGATACGCTCGTTCCGCCCGGCAACGCGCAGGCCAACACTGCTTTGATTCAGCAGATCAATGCGTTCGCGGCCACGCAGTCGGACCTGCGCGTGCAGACGCTCACCAAGCGAGCGCACGGGCCGGGCGGCATCCTCGACCTGATGCAGACCGCCGCGCCGGTCGCGCCATCGGTTCTGCCGGATGTGGCGCTGCTCGATCTGGCTGAAGTGTCGGCGGCGGCTCAGGCCGGGTTGCTGCGTCCCTTGAATGGCCTCGTGCCCGACGAAGCATTGGCTGACTTGTTCCCCTTTGCCGCCAACGTTGGCCGCCTGGATAACCAATGGCTAGCTATTGCCTACGCGGTTGACGTGGAACACCTGGCTTACAATTCCTCACGCGTTCCAACGCCGCCCCAGACATGGGCGCAGATGCTCTCCGGATCGGCGTCGTACCTGTTCCCGGCGGGCGCGGTAGGCGGGATGCCGGCCGATGCGCTGTTCGCGCAATATGCCGCCGCCGGGGGCAAGTGGCTGAATGGGGCAGGCCAGCCGTCACTCGACGCGACGGCCTTGACGCAGATGCTTCGCCAGTTAAAAGATGCGCAGCAAGTGGGCGTGGTTTCGCCGGGCGTCTTGAACTTTGCTTCGGCGGACGACACCTGGCTGACGTACCTCGGTTCTGCCACACAGGTGGTGGACGTGCGCGCTTCACGTTTCATCGCGCAACGCACGGCCATCTCGGGAACATTGGCTGCGCCGCTGCCGGGGGGCACAGAGCCAGCGCAGCTCATCGCGCGCGGATGGGCGTTTGTCGTTCCAGCGCGCGATCCAGATCGGGTGTCCATCTCCGCGTCTCTCATCACCTGGTTGATCTCTGCCGAGAACCAAGGCGCGTGGACGCGGACGGCCAACTTGCTTCCCACCCGGCAAGCGGCGTTCAATCACTGGTATCCACCGGATTCGTACACGGCGTTCGCTCGCCAGGAGCTTGCGCGCGCGATTTCGCCTCCATCGGCCAGTGTCGCCCAAGTCGTCGGCCCGGCGATTCAGAAAGCGGTGGCCGATGTGCTGCGCAGCCAGGCTCAACCGGCGGATGCGGCCAAGGCGGCGGTGGAGAGCGTGGCGCGTGCGTCCAAGTGACGTGGAGCGTAGAGCGTGGAGGGACGAGCAAAGCATTGCCGAGGTATTGGGCGAGGCAAAAGAAAACGATCTCGTGGTGTGCCTCATCAGTAGAGGCGGCTCAGCGCTGGCGAAAGAGGTCATCCGCTCAAGTTTGCGCTCGATGTGATTCGGCTATGCGCCAGGCTGCCACAGAAGTAAGAGTTTTGGATCATCATCAGGCAACTGATGCGAAGCGCTACATCGGTAGGAGCGAATTACCTATCTGCCTGCCGGGCAAAATCAAAGGCAGATTTTATTGCCAAGCTATCTATCGTCGAGAAAGAAGCTGACGAGTCAATCTATTGGCTGGAATTGTTGGAAGAATTGGAAATGAGGCAAGACAAGGGACTGCAGCGCCTGAGAGACGAAGCAAATCAGTTGGTTGCTATCATTGTCGCCTCCAAGAAAACAGCACGCAAGAATGCTGAATGACGAATGTCGGATGGCGAGTTGAATTCGACGTTCGACATTCGCAATTCGACATTGAGGAGAGAGCATGGCGATTCATTTTGGCACCGATGGTTGGCGAGCCGTCATCAGCGACGAGTTTACGTTTGAAAACGCTCGAAAGGTAGCGCAGGCGATTGCGGATTGGGTCAACGAATTCAACGGCCACGCGCCCGCGGCGATGGTGGTGGGGTTCGACACGCGCTTTCTTTCGGATCGCTACGCCGTTGAGGTCTCGCGCGTGTTGGCCGCCAACGGCATCACGGTGCACCTGACGCAATCCGACGCGCCGACGCCGGCGGTGTCGTTCGCCGTCAAGCAATTGGGCGTGCAGGGCGGCGTGATGATCACGGCCAGCCACAACGCGCCGCGCTACAACGGCATCAAGCTCAAAGCCGCTTACGGCGGCAGCGCGTCGAACGAGGACTGCCGCCGCGTCGAGTATCACCTGGAGCGCGGCGTACAGGTGCGGTCGCTCGAACACGAGGCGGCCAAAAAGAGCGGCCTGATTCGACGCTTTAACCCGGAATGGGTGTACAACGCTCACCTGGAAACACTCGTCTCGCGCGAGGTGATCGCAGCGCGGCACGGCCGGCTGGTGGTGGATCCGATGCACGGCTCCGGGCGCGGCTATATCCGCGATTGGCTCAAAGGCACGGGCTGGGAGGTGAAAGAGATTCGCGGCGATATGAACCCCGGTTTTGGCGGCGTTCACCCCGAGCCGATTATGCCGCACCTCAGCGCGCTGCGCGAGGCGATCCTCAGCACCAGTTGTCTGCTGGGCGTGGCGACCGACGGCGACGCCGACCGCACGGGCGCGATGGACGACCGGGGACGCTTTATTGATCCGCATCGCATCTTTGCGCTGGCGTTGCAGTATCTCGTAGAAAAGCGCGGCTGGCGGGGAACGGTCGTCAAGACGGTCAGCACGACGCGGATGATTGACCGGCTGTGCGAACGCTACAAGTTGCCGCTGGTGGAAACGCCGGTCGGGTTCAACTACATCGCCGACTTGATGATGACGCAGGACGTGCTCATCGGCGGCGAAGAATCGGGCGGCATCAGTATCAAGGGCCACATTCCCGAAGGCGATGGGATTCTATTCGGCTTGCTGTTGATCGAGATTGTGGCCGCTTCGGGGGCGACGCTGGCAGAGCTGGTCAACCAACTCGAGGCCGACGTTGGCCCGGCGCACTATGCCCGGCGCGATATCAAGCTCGCGCACCCGGTCAATAAAAAAGAGATGACCGCGCGCCTGGCGAACGATGCGCCGTCCAACATCGCGGGCGTGACGGTGGAGCGGGTGCAGTCCAACGACGGCGTCAAGTATTTGATGGCCGACGGCGGCTGGCTGCTCATTCGCCCGTCGGGGACGGAGCCGGTGTTGCGCGTCTATGCCGAAGCGCCCGAGGTCAAAACAGTCGAGGCGCTGCTGGCTTATGGGGAATCGGTTGCGGCGACGGCCTAGGGCGCACGTCGTAGAGACGACCCGGCGGGTCGTCTCTACGATAGTCCATTCATTTATGGCAGCCCCGGCACGTTATCCAGGTTCCAGACCTGGACGTTATCGTACGTGATGAGAGTAGCTTGCTTGGTATCGTCTGAGCTTGCGGCAAGTGTGAATCCCTCTGCCGGCAGCCGGGCCGAGTCTTTGACGTAGGCCAGCGGCTTGCCGTTGAGATACAAGGCAAACTCGCTCCCGCGTGCAATGACCATCATGCGCATCGTCTTGCTATCTGCAATGTCTGGGTCGTACCCGGACGCATAATCCGGCTCGCAATCATGCGCGCCGCAAGGCCGTGTGACCCAAGCGTTACCGTGCATCAAGAGCACGAACGTGTAGACTCCCCAGGTCATTTGCGGCGAATAGGGGCGTGAACTGGACGATTTTGCCGTCACGTCGGCGGCGAGAACGAAATTGCGAAAACGCGCGGCTGGGTTGACGACGTGGGTCAAGTCTCTTGTCCCCCCGACGAGAATACGCAATTGCCCGTTTTCGATGCTGACCTCGTCGCCGCCTTGACCATCATAGTCCTGAGCGCGCCAGCCCTTGTCCGCCCTCGAGAAATCGTCCGCCAAGTCGGGCGTCCGATTGGCAATGGCCTTCAAGATCGGCTCGGCAAACGCGCGGGCTTGGTCTGCTTGACCGGACTGTGGCGTGGCAGCCGCCGAGGGCTGCGGCAGCTTGGAAATGTCCCAGATTTTGAGGTTGTCGAAATTGACGCGGATGCCCGCATTAGGGTTGTTGGCTCCAATCGCCAGCGACATATTCCCGCTGGTATACGCTTCGTCACGCGCAAACGCGACGGGCGCGCCGTTGATATAGACAGCGATGAATGGCCCTTTGGCGACAATCGTCCAGTGGTTGACCTCACCTAATGGCCGAACCGGCGCTCCGTTCAACTGGACCAAGTTCGAGCCAGGTTCATCCCCTTTGCTGCGCTGAACAAACAAATCGCCGTTCATCCCAAGAATAACGCTGTAACTATCCCGAAGATCCGCGGCTTGCCGGAACATGAAAGACAGATGCGCGCGCTCCGTGCCAGAGACAACGCGGCTGTCCAGTTCCGCTACAAAATCAGAGTACATGAACCCCTTTTGATTGAATGCCCCATTTCCCCCGCCCGGCAACGTGGTCATGAAATACGCGTCAGCCTGGTACCCTTTTTCGCCATATTGATCCGTTCGAATATCCCAGCCACTCTTGGGATCGCCAAAATCATCTTGATAGTTGGGCGGCTGATTCGCAATCGCTTTCAGGATCGGCTCGGCAAAGGCGCGGGCTTGGTCGGCCTGGGATGGAGTGGCAGCAGCGGTTTTGCCATCCCACTGCGGCCAATACCACGGATACCACGATTGGGGGATAGATGGCACTTCCACTGGCTTGGCGCTGCCGTCGGCTTTCACCTGGTAATACTTGGTTTTTCCGTCCTCTCTCACCTCAAAAGCGACCTGGTTGCCATCGGGCGACCAAACTGCATAAGCCCACCCCTGTCGCTCCTTCAACTTGAAGAAGGCCAGTTCGATCAAGCCTGTCCCATCGGCGTTTACAACAACAATGCGACGCTCGTAAGGGCCGGGGAGCGAATCGTCTAGGGGGAATGTGGTGAAAGCAATCCGCCGGCTGTCAGGGGACCATACCGGCCTGTCTACGCACAGCTCTGGGTCGCCGGCGTGGCTCAGCTTACGATGCTCCAACACCTTGATCGGGTTCGATCCATCGGGACGGATGGTTTGGAGTTCGCAGCCCATCTGAAATACGATGCGGCTGCCATCCGGTGACCAGGACGGAAAGTAACTACCGCTCTCCAGCGGGGTTATCCGGGTCAGGCCGGAACCATCGGCATTGACGACGTAGACGGACGCTGGAACAAAGCCGTTTGGCTGGGGCGTGACATCCCGCGTGGAGTCGAATACAATCCGCTGCCCATCGGGCGACCAAGAGACAGGATGTTCCACTAACTGATGCTCGGTCACCCGGCGCCAATGGGAGCCGTCACAGTCCTGGACATAGATATCGCCGACCTGCTTGTCGATTTGGGCGATGCGGCATTGGCTGGGTGGGACAGCCGTCCATGTGGGCTTGGGCGCAGAGGTGAGGGTAGGCAGTGCCACTGCCTGTGCAGTCTCCGGCGTCAGCGTTGGCGTCACTAACTGCACCTGCCCGCCCGCGATTTCGACTCGGCCCGGAATCCGGCTGAGAATCACCCCGGCCACTAACAGCACGATCAATGCCAGCCCCGCTGCCGGCAACAGCCACGACGGTTGATCGGCCAGCCAGCGTTTCCACGCAGGAGTGGACGCAAGCCCGCGCATCGGCGTCGTCGGCGGCACGGGTTTTTCAAAGACGCTCGACGCTTCACTCGGAGCTTGTCGCACGGCCTGGTCAAACGCCGTCACCAGGTCCCGCATACTCTGGTAGCGTTCCGCCGGCTCCTTGGCCATGGCTTTGAGGATGACGCGCTCCACTGCCTCGGGCAAATCCGGGCGGATAGCACGCGGCAAGGGCAGCGGCTCGGTCAGGTGCATCATCACCACTGCGAACGGCGTTTCGGCGTCATACGGCACGCGGCCCGTGACCATCTCGTAGATGACGACGCCCATCGCGTAAATATCGGCGCGGTGATCCACCTTGTGTGACTTGCTTTGTTCTGGCGCCATATAGTGCGGCGTGCCGATGATGCCCGAGCCCGTCAGTCCCAGCGTGCCTTCGACCATCCTGGCAATGCCAAAGTCGGTCAGGTAACAATCGCCTTGCAGGTCCATCAACACGTTGCTGGGCTTGACGTCGCGGTGGACGACGCCGAGCTGGTGCGCGTATTCCAGCGCCGAGCCGACCTGCATCACCACGCGCCGCGCTTCGTCCAACGAGAGCGGCCCACGCTTCAAGCGATCGGTGAGAGTGCCAGCTTCGACGTAGCGCATCACCAGATAGAGGTAGCCATCCTGCTCGCCGTGATCGTAGACCGGCAGGATGTTCAAGTGTTCCAGCTTGGCGATGAATTTGGCTTCTTGCTCAAAGCGCTTGACGAACGCCGGGTCTTGGGTGAGGTGCGTGGAAAGCACCTTGAGCGCGACGTAGCGATCCATCGAGGGCTGGTAGGCTTTGAACACCGTCGCCATGCCGCCCAGGCCGATTTGATTGACGATGCGATAGGGTCCGAGTGTTTTTCCGATCAGGTCTGGCATGTGTCATCTCCAAGCCGAGATTTTGGGACAGGCTATCGGCGATCTCATTTGCCGGGCGAGGCTTCCCACTTGCCGGATGAGCAAACGCTGTCGCCGTTCGTGCCGGTCCAATCGCCGGAGGCGCTCTTGCCGTCCGAGCTAAACTTGCCCGTGATTTTGAGCGTTTGCTTCACGGGCTTCGTCGGGATCGAAGGCGCCATGGGATTGGGCGGCATGGGCGCGGGAGCGCCGCCGCCCATATCCAGCTCCAGGGCCAATGCGCCCTTGTCAATCTTTTTGCCGTCCTGGAAGGTCACACTGACCGCGCCCGACCGACTCACCGGCCCGCACTTGAAGCCTTTGAAATCGTAGGTCACTTTGCTGATGCTTGCGCCATCGGGATTCACGACGAACACGAAATTACCAAACTCGGCAGTCGCCTTCCATTCGCCGGGGGTGGGAGAGTTCGTGCCTGGGCTGCCACATGCTGCCGATAGGACGACGCCGAAAACCAGTGCAACAAATAAACTGAGAGACTTGGATCGCGCTGACATTTTTCATCCTCGCGCTGTGCTTTAAAACTGCTGGTAGTGGCGGCTTTAAGTTGCTATTACGAACCACTCAAGACGCGCTAAGGCGCGACGGTGGAGTTGAAACGAATCGCGCCGAGCAAAGCCGCCGGCTTGCCGTCGCAGTGATACTCGAAATTCGCCGCCAGCCGCTCGACCGGGCCGCCCGGCGTATAGACCAGTTCCAGAATCTCGAATTTGCCTTTGGTCTTGCCGGCGTCGCAGCCGCGGCTGTTCCCGCTGATGCTGATGTACGAAGAAGCGGCATTGGGGCTGGACATGTCAGCACTATCAAAGAGGCCTGCCTTTAACGGCTGTCCGGCGGGCGGCGCAAATTCCAAGCGCCACTGCCCTGCTCCCGCCTTGCCCACGCTCACGTTCACATAGTGCCCGGAGACGGTCGCCGCAAAATCGCCATCGGCGGGCGTCAGGAGATAATTCTTGCCGCCGCCCACAAACTCGCCGCTTTCGCTGCTCGCGCAGAGAAAAGTGTTGCCCGTGATCGCGCCCTTGGCTTTGGCTTCTACGCAGTAAGGCGCCGAGATGGTAGCACTGGCCGCAGTGAGTGTAACCTTTTCTGCCGCGACGGACGGCGTGGGCTTGACGCCGGGGAGTGCAGAAGCTGAGGAAGACGACAGCGTGTCCAGCGATATAGTCTGCCCGCCCGGCAGATTCAGCGTGATCGAGCGCGCAGACTTGGAGACTACAAAGAGCCAACTGGCCGCTTTGCCCATGCCCATTCCATCCGTTTGCGTGGAGGCCAGGTTGGGCTTGCTCGTGCGCCCGTTTTCGTCCGTCACCGAGACCTCCCACTTGCGCACCTTTTCAGTCTCGGTCGTGCTGATCGTCCCTTCAACGATCAGGCAAGTATCCGCCGCCGAGTTGGGCACAAACTTTTGTTGGAACGAAACCTCGTAGGTGTCTTGCTTTTTGATCGAGGTCACCTGGAACGGGATGCCGTCAATGGTGATGGGTGCGCCAATTCCAGGAATTGGCGTCGGCGCAGTAGCTGTGGCGGACGGTTGAGCGGGCGCGGTTGTCGAAGCAATCGCCGTGGGCGCAACCGCTGGCCCGGTGGAGGTTCCACCGCAGCCTGCCAACAGCAGCAAGGTTAACATCAAACCCAAGACCCGCTGCAATGCTTTTTGAGTGTTCATGGTCTTTGCTCCTGTCTGCGTTCGAGATGATGGATTCCTGGCAATACTCTAACACAGTCAGATTGCAGGCAGGTCACGGGAAGGTAACAACTCTGTAAACATTTCGCCGCCGTGCAGAGACGACCCGTCGAGTCGCCCCTACTGGGCAATGGGCAGCCGGAATGTAAATGTCGCGCCCTGGCCCGGTCGGCTTTGCACGCTGACCGGCGCGCCGTGCTGGTCGAGGATGGCGCGCACGATGGTCAGGCCCAGGCCGGTGCCGGGCAGGTAACGCACACTTTCCGCGCGGTACAGCGGCTCGAACAGGTGTGGCAGGTCATCGGGGGAAATGCCGGGGCCGGTGTCGCCGACTTCGACGCGCACGTACCCGCCTTCCGAAATCAACCGGATGGTGACCGCGCCTCCATGGGGCGTGTACTTGATGGCGTTATCCAGCAAATTGACCAGCGCCTGTTCCAGGCGATGCGGGTCGGCGCGGACGCGCGGCAGACTGGGCGGGGCATCCAGCGTGAGCGTCAGGCCGGCGGCCTCGGCGCGGTCGAACAGCGACGAGAGGGCGGTTTCAATCGCGGCGCGCACGTTGATGGTTTGCATCACCAGCGGCGAGGCTTCCAGCCGCGAAAGAGAGAGCAGGTCGTTCACCAGCTGGGCCAGCCGCTGCGTCTCGGCGGCGATGAAATCGCGCGAGCGACGCCACAATGCTTCATCCGTCGGGCTGCAACTGGATAAAATCTCGGCGTGGCCCACAATCGCCGTCAATGGCGTGCGTAATTCGTGAGCCACCAGCCGGGTGAGGTTCGAGCCGGCACTCGCCCCGCCGGGCGGAGCGATGAGCAGCACGCCATACAGAGCAGAACTGTCACTCATCAACGGGCTGGCTTGTGCGCGCAAGGAAGATTGCCCTTCCAGTGTGATCTGGACCGTTTCCATCTTCTGGCTGGCAGCGGCGCGCCGGGCCAGGGCGTTGAGCGGAGAGGCCAGGCGCGGAGGAAAGTCGGATTCGAGCCAGGCGGTCGCCTCGGTATTGACTGCCACCAGCGAGCCATTAAAGTTGACGAGCGCGGCCGGGAAAGGCAGCGCGTTCAATACATCGTCCAACGGAGGAACAGATTGAACCGGCGCAGGTTGGGGCCTCCTGGCGAAAAGAGCGCCCAACACGAAAGCGACCAGCAACAGGCCTGCCAGGATCAAGATGACCAGCCCAATCGGCAAACTGGCGGCCTCACTGGTCACCCTGAGCGAAGCAAAGGGCCTCTGTCCTGCATGGATGAGATTCTTTGCCGCTTCGTGGCTCAGAATGACAGAGTGGACAGCTATCGCGATCATATTGCCTCAATCGGCGGCGAACTTGTAGCCGATGCTGCGCACGGTGAGCAAGTAACGCGGCTCGTGCGGGTCGTCCTCGATTTTCTGGCGCAGGCGTTGCACGTGCACGTCCACCGTGCGCGAATCGCCCGCAAAGTCATAGCCCCACACCTGCTCCAGCAGCGTCTCGCGGCCAAACACTCGACCCGGGTTGCGCGCCAGCACGGCCAACAGATCAAACTCTTTGGGAGCCAAGTCTGCCAGCTCTCCTGCGCGAAAGACTTGACGGCCGGCGAGGTCAATCTCTAACTGGTCAAAGCGCAGATGCTCCGCCGGGCGCTGACCGGCGCTGCGCTGCGCCAGTCGCAAAATAGCGCGCACACGCGCCACCAGTTCGCGAGCATTGAATGGCTTGGTCACGTAATCGTCCGCGCCCACTTCTAACCCGACGATTTTATCCACGTCGTCGGCGCGCGCGGTGAGCATGATGATGGGGATGTATTGCTCGCGCTGGCGCACGAGCTGGCAGACCTGGAGGCCATCCAGGCCGGGGAGCATGAGGTCGAGCACGATCAAGTCGGGCGCGGCAGTGTCAACTGCCTTGAGCGCCGCCAGGCCGTTGTTGACCCATTGAACGCTGAACCCTTCGCGCTCGAGCGCAGTCTGGACAAAAGCTGCAATCGCCTCCTCGTCTTCGACGATCAGGATGTGACCCTGCATGAGATGGCTCTTTATCGCCTGGTCATTTTGGTTGCAAGACTAGTGTGCCTTCGGCGTTCTTGTCCACCTCCGCGCGCGACCAGAGCATCGGATGATACTGGATGTTGCGCCACAGGTCAACCATGTCGTCATAGTGTCGGCTGTAAGGATGCCCCGACTGGCCGGTGGTGTGGACGGACAGCGAGCGCGACCAATCGGCCAGGTCGGCAATGTACCGCTCCGACGGCCCGTGCACGACGGCATAGCGATCCTCCGGCTTGGCGCTGTAGGCGGTGTTGTTGACCGCTGCCGGCGCGCCGTCGGTGACGACCGGGCCGCGATTAAAGATCGCTTCGATGAGGGCGATGCCGGATTTGCCCAGCGAGCCGTTGCGGAACGTGGTCGTGTGCAGGCGGCCCCAGGTCCACTGGGACACGTTGCCGCCCAGGCGCGCTTCCAATTCTTTGCAGGCGTCCTCGAACGCGCGCTGCAAAATGTCGTCGCGCGTTTCGACGCGGTCCGCCGCGCTCGTGTCGTCCCACATCGCATCGTTGGGACGATCCAGCAATGCGCCGATGGCTGCTCGCTGCGTAGAGCCTGCGCCCCAATAGTCTTCTATCAAGTCTTTGCCCAGCTCGTCGCCAAAGGTGTTGAGCATCACGTGGAAAAAGGTCGCCTCAAACACCGACGCGCCGACGCTATCGCGCTGGTCTATGCGATTCCATTTCATCAGCGCGTCGAGCGCGGCTTTTTGAGCGGGCGTGTTGGCTTTGAGCGTCTTGAGGTATGGCATCAACTGGTCGGCAAAGACCGAATAGTTGTCGCCGTGAATCGCCTTGACGTCGTCTGCCGAAAGCTTGTCTTTAGCGCGAATCAAGTCCGTGATGCGCTGCGCGCGGTAGCCATAGTCCCACTCGCGCGTGATGAAAAACGGGTACTTGTCATCCACAACAGCATGGTTCGCCGTGACGATAAAGCCCTCGGATGGATTGAATCGAGAGGGCAGTTTATCAAATGGGATATAGCCCGTCCATTCATACTCGCCGGTCCAGCCGGGCGCGGGCAGAAATCCATCGCCCTGGGCGCGAATCGGAATGAGGCTCGGCGCTTGATAGCCAATGTTGCCATCCACGTCGGCAAAAACAAAGTTTTGCGCTGGGACATCCCAATGGCGCAGCGCCTCGCGAAATTCGTTCCAGTTTTGCGCGCGGTCGAGCGCCAACAGGGCCGGCATGACGCTCGCGCCGGGCTGGGTCGCCGTCCATTTCATGGCAACTGCATCAGGGCTGGCGCGCAGCGACTTGACCACATCGTTGAGGATCGGCCCGTGGCGCGTGACGTGCACGTTGAACACGACGCTCGTCGTGTCCGTCGCCGCGTCATAGCTGACCTGCATGTTCGCCGTCGGTTGAAAATCTTGGAGCTTTTTGCCGGTGACGCGCACGGTCTCGGGGATCACTTGCGCGTCTTCCCACTTGCCCTGGAACTCGACCTGGCTTGGATTTTGCGGGTTGACGCGCTCGAGGTACAAGTCTTGCACATCCGGGCCGAGGTTGGTCACGGCCCAGGCAATTTTATCGTTGTGGCCCACGACGACGCCGGGCACACCGGGGAACACAAAGCCGGTGACGTTGTAGGGACAACTGGCATCTACCTTCTGGCAATGCAGACCGACCTCGTACCAAATCGAGGGCATCTGAATCGCCAGGTGCATGTCGTTGGCCAGCAGCGGCTTGCCGGTCGTCGTGCGGCCTCCGCCAATGACCCAGTTGTTCGAGCCGATTTCGCCACGGCCCATTTGCATGAGCGCGCGCAGCTCGGTCGCCTCGGCCAGCGGACCTTGGCCCAAATCCTGCCAGGTCACGCCGCTGGGCACAATAATCGGCTTGCCGGGCGGATACGCCGGCCACAGCGCGTTGATGATTTGCAGGCCGCGCTCTTGGCCGTGCTTGCCCAAGATGCGGGAACGCAGCAGTTCATCTTCCCAGTTGCCGCCCAGGTCCCACGCCATCACTTTGCCCCAGGTGAGTGTGTCCACCGGCGTCCAGGCTTCCGGCGTGAACTTTACTCCGGTCAAGCCCAAGATGGTGAACTCGAGCGGCAGGTTATCCCGGTGCGCGCCGATGAAAGCGTTGACGCCGTCGGCGTACCACTGGAGCACGTCGCGCTCTTCTGGCTTGAGCAGCTTGTAGTCAGCCTCGGCGGCGCGCCGCCAGCCAATCGCGCGGATGAACAAGTCATTACTGAGCGTAGACTTGCCGAGGATTTCCGAAAGCCGCCCTGCGCCGATGCGCCGCGAAAATTCCATCTGCCACAGGCGGTCTTGGGAGGTGACGTAGCCTTGAGCGAAAAACAAGTCGTGGGGAGTGTCGGCGTAAATGTGCGGCACGCCCCATTTGTCGCGGATGACGGTGACCGCGCCTTGCAAACCGGTCACGTGAATCGTCCCCTCGATTTTCGGCAAAGGCGTGCGGACGATATAAGAGAATCCGCCGCTGGCCACCAGGCCCAACACAGCAGCGACCACGACCAAAATGGTGATGATACGTCCGATGGCGCGCATGGTCTTCTCCTTTTGGCTCAGGGTGTGTCGAGATTTTTCACCTGACACGGTGACAAGGTGAACTGGCAACTGATCACAGAGTCAATGTGGCGAGCCACTGGGCCGGGGGATGCCACAACGTGTACACATTGCGATGCGCCTCGCCGCTTTCTTCGCGGTCAAAATCCACTGCCACGTACCCGCGCTCAAAGTAGGCTTCAAAAATCTCGCGCGTCTTGCGCCGCCAGTCAACCGCCAATGGCAAATCGGCTTTACGGATGGCCTGAATGCTCACCGGGATCTCGACGCACACGGCCTCGCTCTCCGATTCCAGGTCATAGTCCCCCAATCGTTGAGCCGCGCCGCTCCCGGTCACTTGGGTGACCAGTGTCCCTTTGATATTTGGAATTTGAGATTTGAGATTGTCCACCTGCTCGACCCACCACTCGACTCCAAAGCGGTCGGTGGGCAGCCCTTCGTTGAGCGCGCCGAAATGCTCGCCATAGACGTTGCGCTTGTACGCGCGGGCGATCGCTCTCAGCTTGCGGAGATTCAAAAAGGCGTTCGGGCCTTCGAGCGGGTCATACGTCCAAGTGACGAGCTTGAGGCCCAGCTTGAGCGCGTGGTCGCGCTGCGCCCACTTTAGATTTTCGGCGATGCCGCGCCCGCGATACCCGGCCAGCACGCCCATCGTCTGCGAGCACATCTTGAGTGGGCCGTGGTTTTCGTGCAGGCCCAAAAAGCCGAACAGGTAGCCCACCATTTTGTCGCCCTCGAACGCGCCCAGCACCACGCCTCCGTTCTGGCTGGCCGTGAGGAGAACCGGAGGATACAACCCCTCGCCGCTGGTGAAACCCCAGCAGGCTTGTTGCACTTGGCGGACCGTGACAAACTCGTCGTAGGTGGTCAGGTTTCGAATCACAATGTCGTCCATGTCAGCCTCGTCTGGTTGGCAGTCTGACGTATAGCATAACACACTGTCGGCTCACTCGCAACCAGGGGCCAGGCTTTTGCCGACGGGGTGTCCGTCAAAGTTTTGCGGACTCCTTCGGTTTCGCGGATGGGTATCGGGCTTTGCCAATCGGATAGAGTCGCCAGGGATGATTGGCGGCTGGACGCCACGGCGTCTTGGGGGCTGGGGGTGATGAAGGGATAGGTGTCGGTAAGCCCGTTGACGGGGTAGGTATCTCGGTCATCGTCGGCGCGATGTCTGTTTTCTCCGTGACGGCCAAGGTTTCCGTCCGCCGGGGTAATTCGTCACAACGTGTTTTCCGCTTCTGCCGAAGCTCAGCTCGGCGCTGAGCGGCCTGTCGGCGCAGTTCACGCGTGATCTGCGGCCAGGCCTCTTCCCATCGGTCGCTACAAGCAATGTTGCGCAAGGCCACCATCGGGTCCACATGCGGGCGGGCCCAATGCATCCCGGCCCCTTTCAAACGAGCTTCCACCACCAACTTGTTGGCGCTTTCCACACTGCCACTGCCGATCGGATACCCCCGGGCTTGAAAGCGTGCGTAGTCGATGTGTTACCGACGCTTCTCCAAATAGGTCAGACTTTTCTGGATCGTCTCCACGCTGGCCTCGCCACCGGGTCGCCGCGCGCTCACCTCGGCTTGCATGTCGCGGAGGGTATTGAGCACCCCCTCCGGTTGGCCGTGCTTGAGTTCGTGCAGCGTGTTCTGGAGCCACTCCTGAAAGAGTGGCGTCCCTT
>CAYHAR010000064.1:0-18528 GCA_964354595.1 uncultured Anaerolineae bacterium
GCCAGAGCGGGAAGAACAAGAGATGCGTCCGCAATCCCGGCAGCCGCCAGTTGAGCGGCCAGCACACGGCGATGAACAAAAGCCCGATCCAACCGTGCGCAGGAAACGACGATCGAACGGCGCGTTTAGGAGTGATTGTACGATTCATGGCAGGAGCCTCTCGTCAGGCGCCCTCTTTTTCTGTTGGGAGAAAGGCGATGAAAACAGAGCGGCGCGCGCTTGCTTTTATTATATTCATAGTTTGGGTTCTCGCCACGCTGAGGAGTGAATGCCTGGCGGATGCTCAAACCGTGCTCCGCGCTCGGGCGACGCCAGCCAGGCTGAATCACGCTCCAGCCATTGCGGCGTTGACACCGCTTGACGCGGGTGCTGCTCGGGCGGGTGAAGCTTTTTATCTGTATCCACACAATCTTCACCTTGTCGCAGGCACGACAAGCTCCACTCGTCTAGTCGTCATTGACCACAGCGACCACGTTGTCGCGGGAAATGTCACTTTTTATGGGTATGATCCGACCCTGATTTCAATCTCGACCGATGGCTACGTCACGGCTCTGAGAACCGAAGGCGACGACGAGATCGGTACCTGGGTATCGGCGGCCATCAATGACGTCAATGTCTCCAGCACCACTGTTGTGCGAGTGCTGTCTGCCGGTCATCCCAATCCATTTTTCCGACCTGTGGGAGAGAACACTGTTTTGTATTATCCGACGAACGTAAACGGTGAGGACCTATCCAGCTACGTGACGCTTCACCAGGTCCCGACGGTGAACGAGTACGCCTATTCGATTCAATATCAGCTCATGGGAGTCCGACCTTTTGGCGGCGCCCGGCAAATCTTTGAGATTGATTTCGGCGAAACCGACGCCCAGACCGTGTGCGGAATTTCGGGCAACCCTATTCGATTGGGATGGCACATCAATGGGAACGAATGGCAAAACTGTTTCCTGGTGCCTCACATTCCGCCCCGCTCGCCGCAATGGAATGTCATGTACCACGAGTTGGGCCACAATTTCACCTGGGCTTCTTGGACATTTGGTCGGGGACTGGGCAGGTTTGAGTACAGTGAGGGCGTAGCGACCGCCATCTCGGCGGCGACTACTCAAGCCATTTTGAATAACCCGACCATCTACCCGGTGGGCGCCGACGCCAAGGCCTCGCTCCGGCAACAACTCGATAGCCTGAATACCGGCATGTCGAACAATTTCCAGAACTGGCTCAGCAATGGAGCGGATTTCAGTCAGCTTGATCCCGATCTTGTTGACGGGATTTGGCTGTCCTACAATTCGCAGCGCCCGGACGATTTTGCTCCCCGATTCTTTTTGCCGCTCCAACCCCGGTATTCCTCCCAGCTATCTGGCATTCTGAACAATCTGAGCGAGGATGATCAACACACCCTATATGCTGCATTAACCAGCGCCGCGATGGGACAAGATCTATCTGCCACATTTTCCGTTACGTATCATTATCCGGTTGACCCAACACTCTTTGGATCAGCCTATCCGGCGTTCAGAAACATTCTGAGAACGGCCTTTCCAGCTTCGTGGACTCGCGTGTTCCAGCAGCCCGGCATGGCGAGCAGGGCGATGAGGGTCGCCTACGACGCCCATCGTCGCCAGGTGGTCATGTTTGGCGGGCTGAGCGATCATGTTTTGTCCGCGACATTGGAGTATGATGGAACGACGTGGCATCAGGTCAACTCATTGCACACTCCGCCGCCCCGCGCGTGGCATAGCATGACCTACGATCCCGTTCGCCAGGTCGTTGTGTTGTTTGGAGGGCAACAAGATGGACCTCGCCTGAATGACACGTGGGAGTACAATGGCGACGACTGGACACAGGTCAGCACTCTTGATCGCCCCTCGCCCCGCGAAGGTTTTGGCATGGTCTATGATAGCTGCAGAAACAAGACGGTGCTCTTTGGCGGCGCAACGGATTCCGGTCTCTCTGTCGAAACCTGGGAGTACGACGGCGTGGGCTGGCATCGAATCACGGCGCCGGATTCGCCTCCAGGACGGAATGCTCCTGCGATGGCGTTTGATTCTCGCCGATGCCGCGCCATCCTTTTTGGCGGTGGCACAGTGAGCTGGAGTGGCCTCAATGACTTGTGGAAATATGACGGCGTGACATGGAGCCAGCGAAGCTTGAATCCATCTCCTGCGCCACGCTGGGCGCACGCCATGGCCTTTGATGCCGCACGGGGAAAGACGGTTCTTTTTGGCGGCTATGGGTTTGCATGGCCTGAAGGCCGGCAATTGGGAGACACCTGGGAATACGATGGGCAAGCGTGGACGCCGGCGCATCCTGAACAAGCGCCCAGAGCGAGAGAGCAACACGCCATGACCTATGATACAGATCAGAAGTGTGTCATCATGTTCGGCGGTGTGGTGTTGAACTTGGGCCTGGATGGGGATACTTGGGAGTTGTATGATCGCAGAGTCTATTTGCCTCTCGTCATGCGTGGCTCTTGATCAAGATTGAACCAAGAGTTTCGAGATCTTGGGGTTTCCAGGTAGTTGAAATGCTGCATCCCATGACCGGCCTGCCGACCGGCGCAGAAGTAGATGAATTGCTCGCGGCGCACCAGCAGGGCGAGGACTGGTGCGTGATGTACGTCGCGCTCGAGGGCTTTCAAGCGTTCGACGGCGACGACTATTCCGCGCGCAAGGTGTTGCGCTTTATGGCGTACTTGCTGACCGATGTAGTGGACGAGCTCGGCGGGCCGGATGACTGGGTGGCGCATCCCGGCGGCGACGAATTCATCATTGCCACGCAGCGCGAATACGCCGACCGCATTCGCGCCCGGTTGCAGCGGCGTTTTGACGAGGAAAAGCTCGGCTTTTACGATCCTATAGATTGGACGCGCGGCTTTGTCGAGATTCAGCGGCCCGGCAGCGGCGCGTGGCGCGTGCCGGTGATGCGGCTCAATATCACCATGCTGCCTTGATAGGGCAGCCACGAGGGCTGCCCCTACCTTGGTACTGTTGGCTGATTGTCAGCGCCTTTTAAAACTGTTATAATGACGTGGCAGAGGGCAAGGCGAGCGCATGATTGAAGCGGAAAACCTGACCAAGAAATTTGGCGACTTTGTCGCGGTGGATGGGTTGTCCCTCTCAGCGCCGGCGGGGCAGGTGGTGGCGCTGTTAGGCCCCAACGGCGCGGGCAAGACGACGACCGTCCGGATGCTGGCCGGCATCCTCGCGCCCACGGCCGGGCGCGCCACCGTCAGCGGGCTGGACGTGGCCCGCTCGCCCCGGCAGGTGCGCCAGCGCGTCGGCGTGTTGACCGAGGTGCCGGGCCTTTACCTGCGGATGCAGGCGATGGAGTATCTGGATTTCTTTGGTCAGCTTTACGGGCTGGGCGCGTCTCAACGCCAGGCCCGCGCCGCCGCGCTGCTTTCTCGCTTCGGCATGGCCGAGGCGGTGGACAAGCGGTTGAGCGAATACTCGAAAGGGATGCGCCAAAAGCTCGCGCTCATCCGCGCGATGCTGCACGATCCTCAAGTGCTTTTGCTCGACGAGCCGACCAGCGCGATGGACCCGCAGAGCGCGCGGCTGGTGCGCGACGCGATTGCCGGCCTGCGCGACGAGCAGCGCGCCGTTGTCCTCTGCACGCACAACCTGGCCGAAGCGGAGGCGTTGGCCGACCGCATCGCCATCATCCGGCGCGGCCGGATTATCGCCGAAGGAACTTCTGCGGCGCTAAAGTCGCAGTTGCTCGGCCCGCCGCTGATGGAGCTTCGGTTGGCCGCGCCCCTGGATGGCTTGCTGCCCGGCCTGGCGCAGCAAGTGGAGGTGATCGAGCGCGGCGATGTGTGGGTGCGTTATCGCACAGAGAATCCGCTCGCCGAAAATCCGCGCCTGTTGCGCTGGCTGGCCGAGCGGGACGCGGACGTGGTGACGCTCAGCGAAGTGGCGCGCAGCCTGGAGGACGTTTACCTGCGCGTGGTGGCAGAGTGATGGCGGCTATTGCATTGGGGCAAAGACAGAGAACGTGGTTTGATGGAGTGTTCGTGCTGCTGCGGCGCGAGCTGGTGGACACGCTGCGCGACTGGCGCATTGTCGCGCCCATCATCGCGTTGACCTTGTTCTTCCCTCTCCTGATGTACCTGACGGCTGGGGCGGCTGCCGACTGGGTCGCCAAGTATGGCGGCGCGCCGATCATTGGCGAGCGGCTCATTCCGTTTCTGTTGATGGTCGTCGGATTCTTTCCGCTTTCGTTTTCGCTCGTCATCGCGCTCGAAGTATTCGTGGGCGAAAAAGAGCGCAAGAGTTTAGAGCCGCTGTTGGCTTCGCCGCTTTCCGATGGGCAGCTTTATTTTGGCAAAGCGTTGGCCGCCATGATCCCGCCGCTGGCCGCCAGCTACCTGGGCATCGCCGCGTACCTGGTGGAGCTCAAGGTGTTTCTCAACTGGCAGCCTCCTCTCCAATTGCTGACGCTGGCTATTTTGCTGACGACGGCCAAAGCGCTCGTCATGGTCTCGGCGGCGGTGGTCATCTCCAGCCAGACGACGAGCGTCCGCGCGGCGAATTTGTTGGCGAGCTTTGTCATCATTCCGATGACGCTCTTGTTGCAAGGCGAAAGCATGATCATGTTTTGGGCCAACTATGCCGTGCTATGGTGGATTCTGGCGGCGTTGCTCGTGGTCAACGTCTTGCTGGTGCGAATGGGCTTGCAGATTTTCGACCGCGAAGAGTTGCTGGGCCGCGAGATTGACGAGCTGAATCCGCGCGCGGTGCTGAAAAACCTCCAGGCGTTCTGGCTGCGCGTCGAGCTGACCGGCCCGGTTGAGCGGTTTACGTTGTGGCGGGTTTACACGCGCGACCTGCCGGCCATCTTGCGGCGGATGCGCGGCGCGACGTGGAGTGTCGTTCTCGCGCTCGCGGCGGCAATGTTCGTCGGCGTGCTGTACGCTGCGCCATATCCGCTGCCCGCCAACTTGTCGCCGCGCTCGCTCACGATGGAGACCTTTAGCAACACCCCGGCGGTTGGCTTTTTGCCGTCGTTCACCATCGGCGCGGTGTTGAGCAACAACATTCGCTCCTTGCTGCTGGCGGGCGTGCTGGCGGTCTTTTCGTTCGGCTCGCTGGCCGTCGTGCTGTTGATGGCGCCCATCGGCATTATCGGATTTTTTACGTACCAGATTGCGCATTGGGGACTCGACCCATTGCTGTTCCTGGCGACGTTCGTGTTGCCGCATGGCATCTTTGAGCTTCCGGCAGCCATCCTGGCGACGGCGGCGGCCTTGCGACTGGGCGCATCGGTCATCGCGCGCCCGCCTCGAATGACGGTGGGAGAGGGTTGGCTGGCGGCGCTGACCGATTTCGTCAAAGTCTTTGTGTTCGTGACGCTGCCGCTCTTGTTGATCGCGGCTTTCGTCGAGGTCAACCTCACGTTGCGCGTGGTGCTCTGGGCCTATGGCGCCCACTGAGAGGGCTGAGGACGTACATGGCGAGACTGGTGATCCTGGGAACCGCGTGGGTCATTCCGGACAAGGCGCACGAAAACACGCACCTGGTGGTGAGCGGCGAGCACGGCGCGGTGTTGATTGATGCCGGCACCAATCCTCTCGTCAGCCTGGAGCGGGCGGGCGTTGACCTGGATCGCCTGGAAGCGCTCATCGTGACGCACTTTCACCCCGATCACGTTTCGGGCGTGCCGATGCTTTTGCTGAACCTGTGGCTGATTGGGCGTCAGCAGCCTTTGAGCATTCACGGGCTGCGTGTGACGCTGGACAAAGTCCAGGGGATGATGGGCCTGTTCGAGTGGGCCGAGTGGCCGCAGTTTTACCCTGTGACGTTTGATAAAGTGAGCGCGGTCAAAGGGGCGTTGGTGCTAGAGACGCTCGACTTTCGCATCGTCGCCGCGCCCACGCATCATCTGGTGCCCAGCATCGCGGTCCGGGTCACTTCAAAAGCCAGCGGCCGGTCGTTCGCCTACTCGAGCGACACCTCGCCCTGCGACGCGCTGGTGGACCTGGCGCGCGACGCGGACATTTTATTGCACGAAGCCTCCGGCGCTTCCGCCGGCCACTCGAACGCGGCGATGGCCGGCTCTATCGCTCGGCAGGCCGGTGTGCGTCACCTGGTCCTTGTCCACTATGATGTCAAAAGCGACCCGGCTGACCTCGTGGCCGAGGCGCAATCCACTTTTGACGGCCAAGTGAGTGTGCCGCAAGACCTCGACGAGTTCAAGTTCTAGTCGAGTTTCTGTCGGGGAACCTGTGGGAACGACATCCTCGTGCCGTTCCAGACAGACCGGTTGAATCTCTAGCACACAAGCCCCGCCTTTTTTGGCGGGTCTTGTGCTTTGGCTGTCATTTAAACACCTGCGGGTCGCCGGTCGGAGCGTACCAAAACGTCCACTCGGCCGAGGTGATCACCTCGACGCCGCCGCTCACCACAGCGACCCTCCAAAGATATTCGCCGCTATCCCAGCTCTTGTCCGGCAGGCCGGTCACCCAGCTTGGCGATTTCAACAACGGGCCTTGAGCAACTCTATAGCTCAATTGGATATTGTAAATGCTGACCTGGTACGCCTGCCCCGCGCTCAACGAGCCGCGCCAGCTAAACGTGACGGGATTGCGATACGGCCCGCCTCCCCAGGTGGGCGACACCAGTTCTGGCTGGGTCGGAGTGGGAGTCGGCCTGGGCGTCTGAGTGGGAGTGGAGGTGGGCGGGAGCGGGATAGGTGTCTCTGTTGGCGGAGGCAGCGTCGCCGTGGGCGTCGGTGGAATCGGCGTCGCGGTCGGAATCTCGGTCGGCGCTGGCGTGGCGGTGATGATGATGATGACCGCCGTAGACGTCGGGGTGATGGTGGGCATTTGAGTCAGGCGAGCGCTCCGGACTGCGCCCAAAAACGCCAACACGGCCCACAGGGCGAGAGCCAGCCCGGCGACTCCTATCAGACCCCAGGAGGGCTGGAAGGAAAGGCGAGCGATTAGCCCTTGCAAGAGAGACCGCGGACGTCTAGTCGCGGCCCTGGGCGGCGGCAGCACAATAACTTTGTAACCTACCTGGGTCAACGCGGCGCGAAACTCGCTCACTTTTGCAAAGCGGTCGTCTATGGCGATAGCGGTCGCTTTAAGGACGGCCTGCTCGACCGCGGGGTTAATGGTCGGGTTAAGCTCGTGCGGCGGAACCAGGTTCATGCTGCCGACCATGCGCCGCACGCTTTCGGGCGGCACGCGCCCGGTCAGCATGTGATACATCGTTGCGCCCAGGGCATAGACATCTGAGCGGGCATCGGTGGTGCCGGTGCCGTACTGTTCCGGCGGGCTATAGCCAGGCGTGACAGCTCGCGCGCCGCGCAGCGTGACCATGTGCGGGTCGTAAAACTTGGCAATGCCAAAATCCACCAGCATCACTCGCCCGTTGGGTTGAACCTTGATGTTGGCCGGCTTGATGTCGCGGTGAATGATGGCCGAAGGCTGCTCGTGCAAATAAGACAGCGCGTCACAGACCTGGATCATCCAGCTAATCACCTGCGGCTCGGGCAAAACGCCTGTCCGGTCGAGCATGGTTTGCAAGTCTTCGCCTTCGGCAAAATCCATCACCAGGTACTGGCCCTCGCCGGGGACGAAAAAGTAGTCGGTCACGCGCGGCAGGTTGGGATGGTGGAGGCGCGAAAGGATTTGGGCTTCGCGGCTGAATTGGTTGTAGGCTCTGGGCGAAGCGTCCAGGTTTTCTTTGATCGCCACTTGCATGTCGAGGTTCCAATCCCAAGCGCGATACACTGCGCCCATTCCACCTTGACCGAGCAGTGAGTCAATTCGGTAACGATTATTCAAAACCTGTCCAGTGGACAGCGGCATTTTTACCTCTTTACATTGCTTTACAAGAGCAATACACGGATTGCTGCGCTAAAGTGTTTTGAAATTGCCAAGCCCGCGTCTTCGGGCGTTTCCAACCGCGAGGACGCAGTTGGAGAGCACTTGCCAAACAGTCTCTAACATTTACAAGTATACCGCGTGCGGCTTACAATAGCAATCTCGTTCTGGACAATTCTACCACGCCAGAATACAATAGACTCGAGTTCTGCCGAGGCTCTCGACGATTCGGGAAACTCGGTGGGGGGCCGCCAATGCTGATTTACCTGGGCGTGTTTTTGCTTTCGGCCTCGACACTGGCGTTCGAGATCGCGCTCTCACGCCTGTTCTCCCTTGCCCAATTTTACCACTTGGCATTCATGACGGTGAGCCTGGCGCTGTTGGGCGCGGGCGCGAGCGGCACGGCGCTCAGCGTGTGGCCCTGGTTGCGGCGCGGCGACCCGGCGCGGCGGCTATCACGGTTCGCGCTCTTGACAGCGTTAGCCACGTTGAGCAGTTTTGCCTTGGCGAACTGGCTGCCGTTCGATTCGTTCGCCATCGCGTGGGATCGCCGCCAGGTCTTTTATCTCGCCTTGATGTATCTGGCGCTCTCGACGCCTTTCTTTTTTGGCGCGATGGCAGTAGGCTGGTTGCTCTCTGCTCGTCCCGAGGATGGTCCGCGCATCTATGCCGCGAATCTCGTCGGATCGGCGATGGGATGTTTGTTGGCGCTCGGCGCGCTGGCGTGGGGAGGCGGCGAAGGCGCCGCTATATTTTGCGCGTGGCTGGCGGCACTCGCGGCGCTCGCCTGCTCCCTCTCCTGCGTGCGGAGGAGGGTGGGGGCTTTGAACGTAGGGGTAGTTGCCTTGTTGAGCGTGGCGCTTTTCACGCGCCCGGCGTTCCTCGCCATTCGCCTCTCTCCTTACAAAGCATTGTCTCAATCGCTGCGCTATCCTGGCTCGCAGCAAGTCTGGTCGCGTTGGAATGCTTTTTCGCGAGTGGACCTGGTCCGCAGCCCCGGCATCCATAGTTTCCCCGGCCTGAGCTACGCTTACCTCGGCACGCTGCCGCGCCAAGACGGGCTGACGTTCGATGGCGACGACCTCAGCCCGATCACATTCGCGCTATCCGGAGACACAAGCTTTGCGGATTATATGCCGGCTGCGTTGGCCTTTCGGTTGCGGCCCGGCGCGCGCGCGCTCATCCTGGAAGCGCGCGGCGGGCAGGACGTGATCGCGGCGCTGGCGAACGGAGCCCGTCACGTGACCGCCGTCGAGCCGAACGAAATCGCCGTTGATGCGGTGCAGCGTGCGGGTCTATTCGGCGCGGATCCGCGTGTGCGACTCATTGTAGAAGAGGCGCGCAGTCACGTCCGCCGCAGCCGCGAGACATTCGACGTGGTGCAATTGTCGTTGGCATCGCCTTATCGTCCGGTCACGTCGGGCGCGTATAGCCTGGTCGAAGATTACAGCTTGACGGTCGAAGGATTCACGGACGATCTGGCGCGGTTGAGCGATGGCGGACTGCTCGTCGTTACGCGCTGGCTGCAGACGCCGCCGAGCGAGCCATTGCGGCTGTATGCGTTGGCGGTCACGGCTGCGGAGCGCAGCGGGCTTGATCCGGCGCGGAACATCGTCGCGCTGCGCGGCTATAACACGACGACCGTCGTCGTCAAGCGCGGTGTGTTGACCGACGAGGAGCTCTCCATCGTGCGCGAGTTTGCTAGAGCGCGCAAGTTTGATTTGGTCGCCATGCCTGGCCTGCGTCCCGACGAGGCGAATCGCTACAACGTGCTGGACGACGATGCGTTTTATCGCACGTTCAACGAGTTACTCGTCAGCACTGACCGTCGCCAATTCTATGCTGCCTATCCATTCGACGTGACGCCGCCGACGGATGATCGGCCTTTCTTTGGGCATTACTTCAAGTGGGAACAGGCGGGGCAGGTGTGGGCGCAACTGGGCAAGACGTGGCAGCCCTTTGGCGGCGCGGGGTATTTTGTGCTCATGGTGCTGCTGGTACTTGCCGCCGTTTCTGCAGGTGTGCTCACTGTGTTACCGCTTGTCGTTCGAAGAGCGAAGAGCGAAGGGCGAAGAGCGAGTTCTCTCCTCGCTTCTCGCTCCTCTCTCTTCGCTCTAGCGTATTTTGCGCTGCTCGGCTTGGGATTCTTGTTCATCGAAATCCCGCTCGTGCAGCGGCTGATTCTGTTGGTTGGCAAGCCGGTGTATGCAATGGCAATCGTGTTGTTCGGGTTGTTGATCTTTTCTGGGTTGGGCAGTTTATTATCGCGGCGAATGCCCTGGCGCGGCGCGCTAGCGGCATTGATGATTTTGGCGCTAACCTATCCGATGCTGTTGCCGGTGTTGTTCCAAGCGACTCTTGGCTTGCCGCTGGGTGCGCGACTGGTCATCGGCGTGGGGCTGCTTTTCCCGCTGGGCATCTTGATGGGGATGCCGTTCCCCAAGGGCATCGCGTGGCTGGAGCGCGCTTCGCCCGACCTCATCCCGTGGGCGTGGGGCGTGAACGGCGCAGTGTCGGTCGTCGCTTCGGTGCTGGCCGCGCTCGTCGCGCTTTCGGCGGGGTTCACGGTGGTGCTGGTCGCGGGCGCGGCGTGTTACGGATTGGCGGTGATCGTGATCAGTTCTCGGTCAATCAGTGATCAGATCAGTCAACCGATTGACTGATCACCGATTGACTCTTTCGACCGGATGCCGCAAGATCGTTTTGAGCCTGTCTGGCTTGGCTCGGCGCGGATCGCCCATGTAGATTTCGTGGTGCTTGCCGCGATAGACATAGCCGCGCTCGTCGGCCAAGGCTTGCATCCGCTCAAGCGAGCGCGGCTCTTCCGAGTACGGGCCGACGTGCATGATCTGGACGCACAGACCTTCTTGAAAACTCTTGAATTCAAGCTTGGCGAGCGCTGGGCTGTCCTTCTTTTCCTTGAGCTTTTGCAAGGCTTCCTGGACCATCTTGGCCGTGACGTGCTTGGGCTGCATCATCATCAGCGTCCAGCACCAGTTGTCCTTTTTGTCAAAGCTAAACTCGCCCGACTCGACCCACCACAATCCTTCGAGCGCCATCACGGTATAGTCCATCGGGTTGGTCTTGCGCTGCTTGGACATGAACTTTAGCGTGTAGGACACGCCGTACAAGGCTTGCATCGCCTCTTGCAATTCCTGCGATGTATCTGGCGACGCGCCCGGTTCGATTTTGCCGTCCATCATCACAAAGTTGAGCTTTCGCACCTTGACCAGCTCTGCATGCTTGGCGGACGGCGCGTACAGATGCTTGATTTCTTTCCGGAGATCGAGCTTGTCCATCTAAAAGCCTCCTGTGAGAGTGTCGCGTGGGACAGGCTACTCTATCCCGCGCAACGACTGCTGTGTGCCTGGCGCCGCCCTGCCTATTGGCTGGGCGGCATCAGGTTGCTGCTGAACAGTTTCTCCACCAATTCAGGATTGGCATTGATCCACATCGTCTGAACAATCGTCAGTGGGATCAGGATCGCCATCCCAAGCAGCAACCCCAGCCCCAGCGCCTTCCAGCGCCGGTGGCGAACAACGTCCGCTACGACATGGACGACGGCCAGCGTCATCAAGATGTGGCCGGCCTGGGCGATGAGATTGCCGCCGCTCCAACTAAAGACGAACAGACCCAGCGTGCCGTAACGGAACATGATCGCCGCGGCGGCCACCATCACCGCCGGGCTGCCGAGCAAGAATCCGATCACGAACAGCGCGATGCTCGGCGCGCAGGTGTTCATCATCATCCAACCGACCACGTCGGTCTTGAGCATTCTCAGGAAAAAGTTGGCCGAGGTGAGCGCCATCAGCGTGTTGAGGACGACCAATATCCAGCCGACCATGCCACGTTTGAGCGGGATTGCTCTTTCACCTATCGCCAGGTTCGATCCGAGCCAAGTCGTTGCTTGCCGCATGCGTGCTCTCCTTTGTCGTTCGACAGCGCTACGCCTTTTCGACCGGCACTTGAATCTCGGTGATGTACGTGTTCGGGTCAGTCGGGGTTGGGCCAGGCCCGCGCAGATAGATCTCGCGGATGGGGCCGGCGACGCGATAGCCGTTGGCTGCGATCCAGCCCATGATGGCGGCATAAGCCTGGGAAAAGCCTTCGTAGCTGCCCTGGTGAATGGCACAGGCCATGTTCGCCGCACCGGGCAGTTGGATGGTCTTGACGCCATTGCTGTCTGGAAGCGCTTCGGTGATCGGCACGACCACCTCGGTGTCAATGTCCCCTTCGTGGTAGTCGGGGTCGTGCCAGATGGCAGATGGCGGCCCGGCAGACTTTACGCCCCGCTGGCCCAGGTAGGTGAACATCTTTTCAAACAGCTTGCCCACGTCTTGAGGGACGGGGATGACCTCGCGCAGAGACGCAACCGTCTGCGGCTCGATCTTTTTGATGATGACGTCATAGGTTGACATGGTATTCTCCTGTTCGATTTGTCTCAGCCGCGCTTCTACTCGCGCCAGCCGCTCCTGCTCTTGCTCGACTTGCTGCTTGATCTCGGCTTGTTTCATCTTGAGCATCCCCCGAATCTGGGCGGGAGGCAATCCCTCGTCGAGCAGTTGAACGATCTGCTCCAGCGAAAAGCCCAAATCCTTGAGCGCCAGGATCCGATTGAGCCGGGGCAACTGGTCAAACGAATAGTAGCGATAGCCGGTAAAGCGGTCTACCTCGATGGGCTCGAGTAACCCCACCTCTTCATAGTAGCGCAGCGCCCTCACCGACACCAGGCAGAGTTTTGAAAAGTCTCCGATTTTGATCATGGTTTGCTCCTCGCGCGTGATGTTTCTGGGAAGGCCTTCGATGAGTAGTATACACCCTCACGTAACGGAAGAGTCAAGAGGCAAATTGAAAACCCTCCCGCAAGTTCAGGCGAACCGAATGTTCGCACGTCTGCGGGAGGGTTACGCGGGCTAGGCGCGACCGGTCTAGTCGTCAAAAATCTTGATCTCTCGGACGCCCGCATCGTTATAGCTTCTGATGATGGGCGGCACACGCAAGCGGTCATCGTTCTCGTACAGAGAACGCATCTCGGCGAACGCTTCGTTGTCGGCCAGAGCCAGGGCAGCCACGCGATCCAGCAAGGCAGCATCCTCCGCGGAGGGGATGCCGCCTTCCTCAATATCGCCCAGCGCCCAACAATCCCAGCACAACAACTCCATCTTGTTGAGCGATGCCAGGTCTCGCACGAGTTGGCTCACAATGTACCACAGTCCGTGCATGGAACTGGGGCCGAGTCCAAAGCTATCCGGGTCAGCTTGACCAGCGCGGCACAACTGCCAGGCTTTTCCAGCAACGAGGAACTGGTCACAGGGCACGTCGCACGCATCGAGTGTGACGTGGGCGTGCGAACGCGCACCCTCATCAATCTCTGCGTCCACCAATACCCATCGGCGTTCATCCGGCTTCCAGTACTCGCATACCCAGTGGTCAACATGGAAGCCAGGCGTCGAGTCCGGTCCTCTAAAATACGTGGCAAACCCGCAGCGCGGGCGGGCGCACCCTGGCGGCGGAGCATGGCGCACAGCACGGTCGCAAAATCACGGCACGTGATCGCCAGACGCTTTTCCAGTGGACGGGGGATGGTGAGTGGGCGATCATCCACTTCATGGATGCGCGCCAGCAGCCTGGCCACGTGGCGGAGATCGGCATCTTGTTTCTGTTTCTCTGTCAACTGGACACCCCGCCAATTGGCAGAGTCACGGTGAATCATGACACCCTGCACGACCTGGCAAAGCGCGGGAACGCCTGTGGGCAATCCCTCAAACAGCCCAACGTACTCCCCAGGATCGGTGATGGGACCTGGGCAGGCATAGTATTCCAACGGATCGGCTGGTTTGGGCATGATGTATCCTGTCCTTTGCGGAATGGATTGTCCTTGTCACACCTTCTCCACCGGGAACTGGATCTCGGTCACAGTGTTCGGATCGGTCTGGCTGCCGTTTTGGGCGCAGCGCAGGTAGACTTCGCGGCCCGGGCCGTTGATGCGGTAGCCGTTGGTCTCGATCCACTTGGAGATCGCTTCGTACGCTTGATTGATCGTGACGAACGGGCCGTGATGCACGGCGCAGGCCATCGTCTCGACGGCGGGCAGCTCGCGGACGCGCACGCGCTCGCCGCCGGGCACGGGCGCGCCCAGCGGCGCGCACACTTCCAGGTCCCAATCACGCTCTTTGTACTCCGGGTCGTGATAGAGCGTCAGGCACGGCTGTGTGGAGATGGCTTGGCGCTGGCTCAGAAAAGCTTCCAGTTCGCCCCAGAGATGCCCTTGCTCGGGGGGCGTGGGAACTAGGTCCCGAATCGAAGCCACCCACTGCGGCTCGATCTTTTTGATGACAACGTCACAAGTTGGCATGGTATCCTCCTGTTCGATTTGCCTCAGCCGCGCTTCCACTCGCGCCAGTCGCGCCCGCTCTTGGTCCATTCGCTCTTGGATCTCGGTTCGCTTGAGCCGCAGCATTCCTCGCAGTTGGGCGGGAGGCAATTCCTCTTCCAGCAACTGGCCGATCTGCTCGAGCGAGAGGCCCAGGTCTTTGAGGGCCAGGATGCGATTGAGCCGGGGCAACTGGTCAATCGAATAGTAGCGATAGCCGGTAAAGCGATCTACTTGGACAGGCTCGAGCAAGCCCATCTCGGAATAGTAGCGCAGTGTTTTCACCGGCGCCCGGCAGAGTTTAAAGTCGCCGATTTTGAGCATGGTTCATTCCGCGCGCGTAGCGTTTCTTCAAGGCCTTTGCCGAGCAGTATACACCCTCCAGTAGCGGGAGAGTCAAGAGGCAGTTTACCGGCCCGTCACCAGCGGCACAAACGCGACGCCGCCCAGGTTGACGGCTTTGACGTCGTCGCCCGTGCGCGTGAATTGCCAGAGCGTCTGAAAGCTGCCTTGCGGGCCGACGGGGATCACCAGCCGCCCGCCATCCTTGAGCTGCTTGACGAGTGGCTGCGGGACGTGGTCGGGCGCGGCGGTGACGATGATCGCGTCGTAGGGCGCGTGTTCCGGCCAGCCGTAATATCCATCGCCCTGCTTGACGCTGACGGCGTAGCCGAGTTGCTCGAGTCGCTTGCCCGCGGCTTGCGCCAGCTCGGGAATGATTTCGACCGAGTAGACCTCCACGCCAAGCTGCGCCAACACGGCGGCCTGGTAGCCAGAGCCGGCGCCGATTTCCAATACCTTATCGCCGCGCTTGACTTGCAGCTTTTCCGTCATCAGCGCCACGATGTACGGCTGGCTGATCGTCTGCCCGTAGCCGATGGGCAGCGGGTGATCTTCGTAGGCTTGATCGAGAAACTCGGTGAGGACGAACTTGTGACGGGGGACAGCGTTCATGGCTTCCAAAACGTCCGCGGCGCTGACGCCGCGTGATTGAATTTGGGACACAACCATCTCCTTGCGCAGCCGAGTATACTCGTCAGTCGCGCGGGCAGTGGCGGGTGGGGGAGAAGCCAGCGGCGCAATCGTCGGCGTAAAAGAAGCGAGAGGCGCGACCGTCGGCGTGGGCGCAGAGGGCGCGCACGCGACGAGCGCAACGGCAAGCGTAGCCAGCGCAAGAATCCGCATGTCCTCTCCTCCTGACGGCTGCTTCTGACAAGATTCTACTCGCAACGCGCTGACAAGTCAACTAGGGACAAACTGCAAGAGGCAGGAGGCAAGATGCCATGTTGCTCTACTTGTGATACAATGACCACATGAACATCATCCACTATGACGAACTGACCTATCCCGAAGTTGCTGCACTGCCGCGCAAGATTCCGCTCATCATCCCGCTTGGCGAGCCGCCCGGCGCTGATGCGCTGGCCCGCCGGCTCCGGCGCGAGCTGGGCCGCACGCCGCAAGATATCGTGCTGCTGCCTCCGCTCCCGCCGGAATGGTGCGTCTCTCCGGCGACCCTGCGGCGATTCCTGTCTACTTTGCAGGCCTCGCTCAAAGCTCAAGGCTTTCGCAAAGTTTCAAATCTCAAATTCCAAATCGCCAGGCCGAAATCCGAAACACTTGCACCTGCGCTGCGCGCAAGCGCAAGTGCAGGTGTCCGAGATCCGAAATCGCAAGTCGTGTTGATGGCCGTCGGCCACACCGAGCAGCACGGCTACCACCTGCCGCTTTCGACCGACACGCTCATCATTGACGCGATTGCGCGCGGCGTGGAAAAAGCACTGCCGGATTTGATTTTGCGCGTGCCGACTTTGCCTTATGGCGTCTCGATGCACCGCTCGCAATTTCCGGGCACGCTGAGCGTGAGCGGTCGCGCGTGGGAAGATTTTGTGCTGGAATCCGTCGGGTGGTTCGTGAAGCGGGGAGTTGACAAATTCTACATCATCAACGGGCACGGGGGCAATCACTCGTTCCTCGTCAACGCCGTCAAGTACGCGGGCGACCGCTGGCCGCACATTTTTTGCGCCACCTCGTTCCTGCACCTGACCGCGTCCGGCTACAAAGAAGTCCAGCGGTTGCGCGAGTCCGTGTTCCCCGGCGGGATGGGCCACGCCTGTGAGCTGGAAACGTCGTTCATCCTGCACCTGCGCCCCGACCTGGTGCACATGGAGCGCGCGGTGGACGAGGTCGAGTTTGTCTCCACGCCGGAATTTTACATGGACTGGCTGGAAGGCGGCGCGCTCATCGCCAACCCGTCCTGGTCGGACGACACGCCGACCGGCTCGTATGGCCAGCCGTCCGTGGCGACGGCGGACAAGGGACGCGCGTGGCTGGCCGCGGCGATTGAGGAAAAGGTCGGCCACGTTCGCGAGATTGTAGAGCAGCAAGAGCGGCGTACAGCGCGCCGCCAGGCGCGGAAAACGCCCTCATCCGCGGCCACCTGCCCTCTTTAGAGGGTTCCCTCGAAACGGGGGAAGAGGGCGGACGTGCTACAAGAGTGGTTGGTCTCACCAGACAAGTCAGCGCAACCCTTGACGTCATCGCCGTAATCCAGAGAGGTGTGGTATGAGCAAATCCATCCAACTGGCCTGGCGCAACATGTAACGTCTCTACAAATTTGACAAATCTAGTAACTCGTAGTATAGTTTTTTGGGTTGAGGATTTATGTCAGTCCGCCACGCTGTTTTAGGTCTCCTTGCACAACGACCGCGCCATGGATATGAATTGCGCGCGGCGTTTCAAGCTGTGGTCGGCGGGGAAGAAAATTGGGATGTCAAGCCCGCGCAAATCTATACGACCCTGGCGCGATTGGAGCAAGGCGGTCTCGTCGCGAAAGACAGCGTCGAACAGGATGCGGGACCTGAAAAACGGATTTACGCGATCACGTTGGCGGGGCGCAAGACACTCAAAGAGTGGTTTGCCTGCGGGATCGAACTGGAACATCAGCACGACGAATTCTTTCTCAAATTGATGATGGGTTTGGTGTCGGGCGTGGCGGATCCGTATCGCTTGATTCAAACCCAGCGCGCGCATTTATTCCAAGAGTTGCACGACATCACCGAACATCGCAGTCATTCCGATCCCAGCAAAGAACTCGCCAAGATTCTTTTACTCGACAAAGTGGCCATGCATCTAGAAGCCGATTTGCGCTGGCTCGATATGATCGAGGCGCGGCTCGACGAAATCCGGCGTCAGCCATTGCCGGAACCGGAAACCAAACCGCGCGGAAGACCGAAGAAAATTTAGGAGTTGACCATGTCTCTCATTCAAGCAGAGAACCTCACCAAAGTGTATGGCACAGGCGACACGGCTATCGTCGCGCTCGATCACGTGAAACTCTCCGTGAACCCGGGCGAGTTTGTCGCCGTGATGGGCCCGAGCGGATGCGGCAAGTCTACGCTATTGCACTTGCTCGGCGGACTCGACCGGCCATCGGACGGGAACGTCAGCATTGACGGGCAACCGCTCGCGAAAATGTCCGACAATGCGATCACGCAATTGCGCCGCCGCAAAATCGGTTTTGTGTTCCAGTTCTTTAACCTCATACCGATTTTGTCGTCCATCGAAAATGCGTCGCTTCCGCTTTTGCTTGACGGCGGCAACTCGGCCAAGACGAAACAAAAAGCGATCGAGTGGTTGACCAAAGTCGGACTGGGTCATCGCCTGGCAAGCCGCCCCGATCAATTGTCCGCAGGACAGCAACAGCGTGTTGCGATTGCGCGCGCGCTCATCGCCGATCCCATTCTCGTGCTCGCCGACGAACCGACCGGCAACCTCGACACCAAATCCTCGGACGAAATCGCCGGTCTGTTGAAACAGGTTGCCAAGGAATGGGGACGCGCGGTGCTGATGGTGACACACGATCCACGCCTTGCCGCGTACGCCGACCGCATCGTCTTTCTGAAAGACGGCAAGATTGTCAACGAGACGCAGTTAGAATCTAAACGCACGGACAATGCGGAATCAGTCTCGCAAATGTTGAAGGCGAATGCATAGGAATGTGTCATTGCGAGCCGCCAAGCGGCGAAGCAATCCCCAATCAAATTGGAGACACTTGCACCGCACGCAAGTGCAGGTGTTGCTTCGTCGGCAAAAACGCCTCCTCGCAATGACAGAGAGGTCAATATGAATTTCCAACTGACTCTCGCCGCCCGCTACTTGGGTGGGCGCAAACTGCGGACCTTTCTCACCACACTCGCCATCGTCATCGGCGTGATGGTGATTTTCGGCACGGGCATTTACATGCCGTCGTTTATGGACGCTTTTCAAAAAAGCCTCCTCTCGGCGTCCGGTCAAGCCGATGTGATGATTACGCACAAGACGGGCGAGTCCT
>CAYHAR010000065.1:0-18425 GCA_964354595.1 uncultured Anaerolineae bacterium
CCAGCCAGCGGCGCACCGTTCGAGCCTCACGCAGGAGACGTGGATCGAGGTTCATGTCTGGCCAAGAGGGCGACAGGTTATCGGACGGCTTTTCGCGCGGCAAGACGCCCCAGCTTTATCGCCACGTTCGCGCCGGGCAAAACAGTGCCAATGGCATCCGCGCCGATGTCAAACAGCGTGTCATTTTCCAGAACGCGCCGCACATGCTCCTTGATGTCGCCCGCCTCGGCCTTGAACTCGCCGGTCAGCGCGTCGAATTCCATCCCTTGCTTTTTCTGCCTGGGCTTCCACACATACTCGATGGCGTACACGGGCCGGAAGAAAAGTGTCACCTGCTCGACGTCAATTTTTTCTTCGTAAATCTGATCAGCCTGAAAGGTCTTTATGAGCAAAGCGGCCAGTTTGCGAACGACGAATGAACCGCGCACTTCGGGCGGCACGACCATCACCCCGCCTTGTTCGAGTGCGGCCATATCGAGCGCAGTTTGCTGCGGATAATTCAAGTATTTGCTCAGGTCGGCTTCCTTGCCTTGCATCGCGTCGAGGACCAACTCGCGCCGAAATTCCTCGACGCAGTGATCAACCACCTCCAACTGAAACGAATGGCTGCGCTCGCCCGTGGCAGCCAGGTCATTCCCATAGATGGTCACCGACCGCACTTCGGGCGGCGCTTCGACGGTATACGTGTGTCGCCGATCATACACATAGCGCGCCGATGCAACCGCAAACCAAAAAGGTTCCAACCGTTTTTGTATGGCCGTGATCTCGACATCCTCCGGCTTGGGACGTTGGATGAGTTTGACCACTTGACCAAAGACGTCGGCGCGTTTGGCCAATGCCGTTTCTTGGACCTGCTCCGGCGAGTAGGCCGCTAGCAATTCGACGATTCGTTCATCACCCAGGTTGATTTCCATGGTGCTCCTCAGCATACGGCGCGCGTCGCCTGCTAAACTGCTTCGAGCGACGCGCGCCGGCCATGCAAGTCATCAGTATTCGAGCGGGTTCTGGCGTCCAATCCGTTCGCGGAACACCCAATACGTCCAGCCCTGGTAGATGAGGACGATGGGCACAAAGATGGCGGCCACAATCGTCATCACCGTCAGCGTGTAAGGTGTGGACGAAGCGTTGTAGATGGTCAGGCTCCACTTGGGGTCGAGACTCGAGACCATCACGCGCGGAAACAGCCCGGCGAAAACGGAAATCACCGTCAGCGCGACGGTCAGGCCGCTCGTCACAAAGGCCCAGCCGTGTCGCTTGTTCTTGAGGAGCCAGCCTTCTGTGAGCACAGCCGCAATCGCAAGGATGGGCACGACGACGGGGACGAGGCTGGGGCGATTGAATATATCGGTGGCAAACGCGCTGGCAATTATCAGAGCGAGGAGCAGCGCCGCTACGGGTATCCATAGCTTGTTGGCCGTGGCTTGCGCTTTCGCCATGATCTCGTCGCGCGTCTTGAGGCTGAGAAAGATCGCGCCGTGCAGCGTAAAGCCGAGGAGAGAGGTCACGCCCGCCAGGAGCGCATATGGGTTCAGCAGGTTAAAGAACCCGCCCACATAATTCATCTTGGCGTCAATCGGCACGCCGCGCAGAAGGTTAGCGAGAGCCACGCCCATCAGGAGCGCCGGAACCAGGCTGCCCACAAAGATCATCCAATCCCACAGGCTGCGCCATTGGGGATTCTTGTCCTTGCTGCGGAACTCGAACGCCACGCCGCGCACGATCAGCGCGACCAGGATCAGCAGCAGCGGCAGGTAAAAGCCGGAAAACAGCGTGGCGTACCAATTCGGAAACGCGGCAAACATCGCGCCGCCCGCGGTGATCAGCCACACCTCATTGCCGTCCCAGACCGGCCCAATCGTGTTGATGATGACGCGGCGATCTTGGTCATCTTTGCTTAGGAAGGGCAACAGGATGCCCACGCCATAGTCAAAGCCTTCTAGGAAAAAGTAGCCGGTAAAGAGCACGGTGATCAGGATAAACCAAACAGTGTTCAGATCCATGTCGCGCCTCCTAATAGGCCCCGGCGGGGGCGAGTGACTCTTGGCTTGGGCCGGCTTTGGCATACTTGGCCAGGAGATAGATGTCGGCGACCATCAGCACGCCATAGAGGAGTGTAAAGGTCAAAAGCGAGAACAGCACCATGCCTCCTGTCACAGTGGGCGAAACGGCCTTTTCCGTCTTCATCAAGCCGTACACCACCCAGGGTTGGCGGCCCAGCTCGGTCATCAGCCAGCCGCCGGTGTTGGCGATGTAGGGCAAAAACAGCGCCCACGTCAGCCCGGCCAAGAACCAGCGCGTCAGCTCTAGTCGTTTTTTCCATACCAGGAACAGGCTGACCAGCGCCAGGAACACCATCAAAAAGCCCGCGCCTACCATCGAGCGGAAACTCCAATACAGGACGTTCACCGGCGGCACGTAATTGCCCGGCCCGTACTTTTGGACGTAGGCGGCCTGGAGATTCTTGATGCCCGGCACCTCGCCTTCAAAGCGGAAAAAATACAAAAAGCTCAGCACCCCCGGAATCCGGATGCTGAACACATCGCGCTGATTCTGTTCGTCAATGATGCTGATCAGCGAAAACGACGCCGGGCTTTCGGTCTCCCACAGCGCCTCGGTCGCTGCCATCTTCATTGGCTGGACGATCAGCTTGTGCATGCCCTGCGCGTGCCCAAAGACGACGACCAGCGGGCTGCCGATCAGCGCGGCAATCAGGGCGACTTGGAATGAGCGCCGGAACAAATCCGCGTTGCTCTTTTTGAGCAGGTGATAGGCGCTGATGCCCAATACAAAGAACGAGGCCGTTGTCAGGCCGGAAAAGAACACGTGCGGCCATTGCAGCCAGACGTGCGGGTTGGTCAGCAGCGCAAAAAAGCCGGTCATCTCGGCCCGGCCTGTGGTCGGGTTCAGGACGTAGCCCACCGGCTGCTGCATGAACGAGTTGGCGACCAGAATCCAAAAGGCCGAAACATTGGCGCCAACCGCTACCGCCCAGATGGCCGCAGCGTGCAAACCCTTGGAGAGCTTTTCCCAACCAAAGATCCAGACGCCCAGGAACGTGGATTCCAGGAAAAAACCCAGCAGGGCATCCATCGCCAACGGCGCGCCAAAGACATCTCCCACAAAGCGCGCATAGTTCGACCAGTTCATGCCGAATTGAAATTCCTGCACGATGCCGGTCACCACGCCCAGGGCAAAGTTGATCAGGAACAGCTTGCCCCAGAACTGGGTCATGCGCTTGTACTCTTCGTTCCCGGTGCGGACGTACAGCGTCTCCATGATGGCGACCAGGATCGAGAGGCCCAGCGTCAGCGGCACAAAGAAAAAGTGATAGATAGTTGTGATTGCAAACTGCATTCGCGATAGAGCCAAAGCATCCATCAGTGAACCTCCTTGTCCACAAGAAACTCGCGAGGAAATCCAGTAGGTGAGTGTTGAAAAGTTGATTAGGCAGATCGCACCCGGCGGGTCATTTCATGTTGTCTCCTGGTGCATTGTACGCCCCTCTGTTTTGGAGTAACACCTTGGCTTGCGCCGCCAAAATCTTACCACGCCGTGACAGTTTGTCAATACGGGTCTGCGACGCGGAAAAATGCAAACGGCCCCCGGCTTGTGGCTGGAGGCCGTTCAGAGGGGATGCGAGAGCCGCTATGGACGCTCGTATTCGCGCACGACGGTATACACGCGCTCCGCGTCCGCGCCGAGGCTGAGCGGCGTCGGGCACAGCGATGTGCTGTCGAGCGAGACTGACACCAGGTTCGACTGCGGGCTGGAGGCGAACACGAACCACGAAGCGGGATCGAACATCAGTCCGCCTTCCGGCGAGGGCGCGACGGACGCCGCGCGCGGCTGCCCCATTGCTGGCCAGTTGCCCGAAAGCAGGATCAGCCGATCCATGCCCCACAAATCGCTGCGGCTGCTGGTGAGCCAGAGGTGCGTGTCCGACCCGGCGCTGGGGTTGACCGCCGCCTGGCGCAGCGGCACCGGCCGGCCATCTTGGGCGCGGACGATCTGAATGTCGCCGATGGGCGTATCGCTTGCGCCGTCAATCGCATAGAGGCGCGCGGCGCTGATCGAGGCGACGTACACGCGGTTGTGGACGCTATCGGCGGTGATGCCATATAGGTCGCCGCCCAGTGAGATGCTGCTAAATATTGCATTCGTGTTGCCGTCAATTACCGTCACCCAACTAAAAGGCAGGCCGCCATTGTGATTGCTGACATACACTTTGTTCGTGACCGGATTCACTGCGATAAAAGCCGGCTCGCTGATCTGGGGGCCGATCAGTTTGGTAATCACAGTGCCGGTAGCCGCATTGACAATCTTGATGGAATTATCCAGGTAGCCGGTGACATAGATTTTGTCGGCGGTCGGATGATATGCCACCGCGTGAGCGCCTACATCCGTGCCCAGGCGGATGCTCGCCAATTTGCTGTAACTGGCGGCGTCCACGATGTACAGAATATCTCCGCCGATGACGTAAGCGCGATTGCGGCCCGCGTCAAAGGCTACGCCTTGCGCGCCGGGCAGGCCGGTGACGGTCCGGATGATCTGACCCGAGTGAGCGCCGATGACCGCCAGTCTGTGGCTGTCGCGATGGGCGACGAACAGACGGTCGCGAGCGGCATCATACGCCACACCCATTGGCCCGGAGGCGGACGGTATGGTGTACCACACTTCTGGCGCGCAAAAGCCGGCGCCCTGGAAGTGCAGGTTGACGGAGGCAGACGTGCCGTTGCTGGCTTGCGCCGTCACTTGCACAGAGCCTGTCACAGTCGAGCGAAGCGTTGCGGTGATCTGCCCATTGATGTTCGTCGTTGCGCCGAAAGGCGTCAGTGCGCCACTGCCAAGCGAGCCAGAGAGGGACCACGTCACCGTCAGGCCCGCGATGGGCGCGCCCAAGCCGTCGAGCGCAGTCGCGGTCAAGGTGGTGGTATCGCCTACCATCAGCGCCAATGGGTTGGCGGTCAGAATGAGGGATGGCGGGGTATAGTCGCGCATCACCAGCGGCAGATAGACGAGATATTGACTGCTGTAAAAGTTAACATTCGTCGAGGCGGTGACCAGGTTGTAAGTTGTGGCAGTGACCTGCTTGGTGCCGGTCAGCGTGGAACTCACAATTGCCATCGCTTGACCTTGCGCGTTGGTCGTGGCTGTGAGCGGGATGAGTGCGCCGCCGCCCAGCGGGCTGCTTGTCGTGAATGTGATTACCTGACCCACCATGAGCGCGTTGGAAACATCGTAGACTGTTGCTGCCAGCGTGGACGTGTGGCTCACCGGCAAAGTTGATGGCACGGCGACCAGGGTTACAGTGTAGGGCAGCTTGGATGTAAAGGTGATGACCACCGCGCCCGATACGCCGTTGGGCGCTGTGCCGGTGATGGCGACAGTTCCGGTCAGAACCGAGGTGACGCTGGCGTAAGCCAATCCACGACTCGTGGTGCTGGTGAGTGGGGCGAGGGCGGCAGAGGGCGGCGAAGCTGTGAAAGTGATGGCCGTGCCATTCAAAACAGGGTTGCCCCACAAGTCGGTGACGTGAGCCGTGATGACAGACAAAGCGTGGATGGCAGGGTCAAGCGGCCATGCGCTCAAGGTGACGGTGTAAGGCACACCCGGGTTCACTTGCAGGGAGCGCGAGATGATGCTGTAGCAGCCCGTCGCGGCGGTTGAGGTCAGCCAGGTTGTCATCAAGCCCGATGTGCCGATGTAGGTGTGGTTGGTAAAAGAGACTGATGCCGAAGCGGTGATGCCATCTCCAAAATTCCAGTTCCAACTGGCGCCGCCACTGCCGGTGTCGGTGAAGCGCGTCGTGATGCCAAGTTGGGTCGGGTCTGGAACGATCTGCATTGCTGGCGTTGGCAATGGACGTACCGTCACTGTGCCCGTCGTCACGGCAGTGCCGCACGCGCCGGTGGCCGTCAAGATGACGGTGTAATCGCGGGCGTTGACGTACAGATGAATGGGATGGGTCGTGCTGGTGATGGGCGAGCCATCTCCAAAATTCCACTGATAGCTCGTTGCGCCAGTGCTGTTGTTTTGGAATTCGACCTGGGTGTTCTGGCAGACCAGCGCAGTGCTGGTGAATGCGGCGGTCTGGCGCGCGACCATCACGTTGGAGGATTGCCAGAGCGGGACATTCGGCAGCACCTCCGGGCTGGTGATGGTGTAGGTATTGGTCAATAGCGTGCCGTGTGGGGTGTTGGCGGGAATCGTGACGGCAAAGGTGCGCGTCACCGCGTTCGCGCCGCCCGCACTCAAGCCTGGAGAGGTGACCGTCCAGGTGATCGTGTTAGCGTTCCACACGCCGCTGTCCGAGATCGTATCGGTCAACACATTCAGCGCAGAGGTAATGCTGCCTTTGATCGTAAAGTCCTGTATGGTCCCTACGCCGCCAGGATTCGTGACCCTCAGCGTGTAGGTCAACCGTCCCCCGGCGCAAATGGGCGCGGAAGGATTTTCTGCCAAGCTGAAATCGGGAGCGCGAATCGTCGTCGTGACCGGCGTATTCTCGCAGAACGAGCGCGCCGTGCCGCCGACGGTGCCGCTGAAGCAGTAATAGGTGTTGACGATGGCGCTCTTGTCTTTGGCCGGGACGGTCACTGAAACCAGGTAACCACCAACGTCAATGCTAGTCGCGGTGGCGGTGTTGTTCAGCGTGTAGGTTACCACTGTCCAGCCGTCAGGAAAGACACCCGACCAGCCCAGCCCGGTGATGCCGCCTGCCAGCGTGGTACTGGCAGGCAATCCATCGCTGACGATGGCACTCGGCGCGATAGAGTAACCGTTAGGGTTTTGTAGGGTTAGATTGTAGTCAACGAGCGTCTGCCCGGCCCCGAGCGCCTGATACACAATGGCAGGAGCGGTCTTGGCCAAGGTGATGCCCGCCGTAACATCGAGCAGCGGCGCAAGCGAGCGAGACGCGGACGGCGTGGCCGTCGCGCTGCCTGTCCACGCGCCCAACAGGAGTAGCAGCAAGACGACTGCCCCGAGCCCGGTCAGAGTCGTGACAGCCGCCCTGACTGCACGCGTCAATGTTGGTTTACGCATCGCGCACCTCCGGTCTTTTTTGCCTGCGCGCTTGCAACTGTAGTCCGAGGATCAGAACCAGCGCCACGAGAGTGGCGACAGCCAGCGCGCCAACGATCAGCCATAGCGGCAGGTAGCTCACTTCCGAGTCAATGGGCCTCGGCGCGACGGTGGCCGTTGGCTTGAGCACCGAGACCGTGACCGCCGGGCTGGCCAACGGCTTGTCCCAGCCTTTGGCCAGAGCCGCAAAACCCTGGCTGACCACAGTTCCCTCGGCGTCCGCTCGAACGGCAACCAGGAGCTTTAGCTCGACGTTCTGGCCGGGGTCAAGCGGTTCGGTGCTGCGCCAGGTGATCTTTCCAGTCGCGTTTTGGTCGGGTGTGGTGATGGCCCAACTGCGGGGGCCGGCCGCGCCAAAAAAGACCGTGCCCGCTGGTGTGACGTCGGTCACGACCAAGTCGGTCAATTCGTCCTCTCCATTGTTGGTCAGTGTGAGGATCAGACTCAGCCGGTCGCCAGGAGAAATTGGGTTGGCGCCGGGACGCTTGTCCAGCTGCAGTCCATTTGTCTGTTGGGCGTGCGCGATGGTCGTGCTGGCCAGCCACAGCGCCAATCCGAATGCAAGACTCTGTCGCCAGAAACGCTGGTTCACTTTGCTCTCCTTGTGCGCAGGGTCAGTGAGAATGGCCTAAATGATGTCCCCAGGTAACTAGCTCGACAAGGTTAGATTCGCCGTAGAGACGACCCGCCGGGTCGTCTCTACGGGGGCATTTGAGACCAGTGCGTGGCCCGATCAGCGGCCTGCCTGCGGCTGGCGGTAGTCGTTCACGATCACCCTCAGCCGCTCCGGGTCAACGTCGTTCGCGCTCACGCTGAGCGGCGACATGCACAGCGACGTGCTGTCTTGCGAGACCGTCACCAAGTTCGAGCTGGTGTTGGAGGCGAATATGTAGCGTGAGGCAGGATCGAACAACAGACCGCCTTCTGGCGAGGGCGCGATTGCCGCCGCTAGTGGCTCTCCTGTCGTCAGCCAATCACCGGAAAGCAAGAGTAGCCGGTCTCTCCCCCACATGTCCCCGCTGCTGCTAGTGAGCCACAGGTGTACATCTGACCCGGCGCTCGGATTGACGGCTACCATGCGCAGCGGCATGGGCCTGTCCAGCGAGGTGTTCCAAATCCGAACGTCACCGACGAGAGTATCAGTTGCGCCGTTAATGACATACAGGCGTGCGGCGCTGATTGAGGAGACGTACACACGGTTGTGAACGCTGTCTACGGCAATCCCGTACAGGTCGCCGGCGAGATAGATGGTTTTGGATATCTGATTGGTGACACCATCAATCACGGTGACTGTTCCGTCCGGCGCGCCGCCAGCGTGGTTGCTGACGTACACTTTGTTGGTGACGGGGTTCACGGCGATATAAGCCGGCTCGACAATCTCCTGGTCAGTGATCTTGGTGATGACGCTCCAGGTGGCGGCATTGACGATCGTGATCGAATTGTCGCCACGGTTGAAACCGGCGACATAGATTTTGTCTGTTGTGGGGTTATAAGCAACCCCACGCGCATCCGCTGGCTCATTCACGCCGACGACGATTTTTTGCAGGATGGCATAGTTGTTGCCATCCACAACAGTCAGCCGAATGCCTCCCGCGACATAGATGCGGTTACGGGCGGCGTCAAAGGCCACGCCAGTCGCGTCTGGCACGTCGTCCACGACTCGTATCTTTTGGCCTGTGAGCGCATTGATGACTGCCAGGCTGCCGACGCCGGGGCCATCGTGGTTGGCGACGAACAGGCGAGTGCGGGTGACGTCATATGCCATGCCCATCGGAGTCGAGCCAAACGACGAGAAGGTGTACCACACCTGCGGCGTGCAACTGATGGGTATGCGGTAGTTATTGAACGCGAGGGGAAGGAACACGGTGTAGGTGCCCGTGGTTAACAATTGGGCGTTGGCCGTCAGCGCCCCCGGCAGAACCAACCCTTGCGGCGGACCGGCGCTCGCCGAGGGAGAGAGACCTAAAATCAAGAGAGGCACAAAGAGAATGAGAAGGGTTGCCACCGAAATCGAGAGGGCCATCCCAAGCCGCTGTGGCTTGATCTGGCTATTCTGAGTGTGACATATTGACGCCATCACACACCTCCTTGCTGGCGCAAGTCACAAGGGTAGACGCAAGCTACCCGGCTTTTCTGTCCACGAGTCAATTCGCCATTGTTATTGTACCATCGCGCGCGAGCCGCAAAGGTTTCAACTTGGCTACAATTGAGTTACGGGATACGTCTTTGCCCAACTCTAGCGGGGTTCTTGCCCGGCAGGCGTATTTGTCTACCCTTGTCCCGGCTGGTATAATCCGCTGCACCACCTCCGACAGGGACTCGAATGACCAGCGAACAAGAATCCACCTCCCTCGGCATCATCCAGGGCCTCAACGGCCTGCTGATGGCTGCCGCCATCGCCGTGTTTATCGGTTATTTTGGGATTTACTTGCTCTATGCGCGCGGCATTTTTAGCTTCCCTTACGATTACGACCAGGGCGAGGGGTTCGAGGTCAACGACGCGGTGCTGTTTTCGCAAGGCCAATGGCCCTACCGCGATAATGAGGTTTACCCGTTTTACGCATCCAATTACCCGCCCCTGTTTCACCTGCTGATGATTCCCTTGTTCCCGCTCGTCGGCAAGACGCTGCTGGCCGGGCGACTGGTTTCGTTAGTGGCAACGCTGGTCATCGGCGCGACGGTTGGCGCGGTGGTCTCGCGCAAGACGCGGATGGCGGGCGTGGCGGCGTTGTGCGGATTGATGGTGTTTGCCTCAAACTATATTTACCATATCGGCCCGCTGGCGCGGCTGCACATGACGATGGTGATGTTTGAGCTGCTCGCCATCGTCTTTATCGCCGAGTCCGACGACCCACGTCACGGCAAGCGCAACTTGATCCTCGGCTTGATCTTGCTGACCGCCGCCGGATGGACCAAGCAGCTCGCGCTGGCGACGGTGCTGGCCGCGTTCCTCTTTTTGCTAATTCGCAATCCCAAGCGCGCGCTCATCTCGGGCGCGATTTTCACCGCCGTTAATGCGGCGCTGTTCTTCGCCGTCAACGCCGCCACGCAAGGCCAGTGGTACGTCAACATTATCCAGGCCAACGTCAACGCCTATGACTGGAATCAGGCGTGGCTGCTCTACCAGCAATGGTTCCGCCTGCACTGGGTTATCCTTCTGCTGGCAGCGGCATTTGTCGCGCGCGAATCGGTCAAGCGGCGCTGGTCGGCCTACTCGATCTGGTTCGTGTTCGCGGTGTTGAACTCGGCGCTGGCGGGCAAGTGGGGCGCAGGCGAGTCGTACTTTACGACGGCGGTCGTGGCGGCGTGCGTCTGCGCAGGATTGCAGATTGCAGATTGCAGATTGCAGATTGCAAAGCTTGAGCCGCAGGCGAGCCTCAAGGGGCAGTTGGCGCTGGGAGCACTAGTGCCGATTCTGTTCCTGTTCCAGGCAAGGGCGGTGCTGCATATCCCAACGGACGGGAGGATCTTTGGAACGTTGGCGCAAGTGATCGGCGTGGGGCGGCGCTCGTCGGTTTACAAGAATTACTCGTATTACGACAGCGGCGGCTATACGCAGCTCGGTCACCTTCCGGCGGATTTTGATCACGCAGCGGCGGCGCGCATCCAAGAGTATGTGAGCCGCGCGCCCGGCCCGGCGCTGACCGAGGAGGCCACGTGGGCGATGCGCGCGGGCAAGGACGTGGTGACCAATCCGACGCAACTGCTAAACCTCTACAACAACGGGCTGTACGATCCGGCGAGCCTCATTGAGATGATTGACCGAAAAGCGTTTGGCGTCGTCGTGCTGCGCGCGCAGTTTTACCCACCGCCGGTGCTGCAAGCCCTCGGCCAAAAATATCGCACGCTGGCCGAGGTGGATATGAATGGATTCACGTATCACGTCTTGGCCCCGAGGTGAAGCCAAGTTTGTAACTGCTCAAGAATTTTACAGGATAGACAGGAAAGATTTCTCTTGATTCTATCCTGTTTACGCTTCGCGTGTCCATGCCGGACTCTATAAATTAGGCTGGGGCCTCGACTTGTCGAGGCCCCAGCCTTTGCCTGTGTCAGAGTTGGCGCGCCCTATGGAGAGTTCCCCATTTCACGAACATAAGAAGGGGTGGGGGGATGTCGTAGTTGCCTCGAATGCAAATTGGAACGACGAGATCTGATTTGACATTCCCCACCTATGCAATGTTCCGATTTCAACGCAAGTAGCGGTGTGCATGTCCAAAAGCCGCGCCGCTTGCGGCGCGGTAGTTTACTTGCATTTAAAGTTTGGATCGTCGGCTGGCAAATTCCAGGTTTTATGCCACCTTTGACCGTCGGCAGAAGTGACGATGAGCTCCACCGTCTGGCTAGCGCACTTGCCCATCTCGAACTCGATTGGCTCATAGTCATAGTCCTTGCCGATAAAGTTGTACTTGTAGCAGTCGCCGCCGCCGCTCGCCAGGATTTCGAGTGTGCCGATAGCCCGGTCTCTGTCGTCCGGTGATTGTCGCCAGGCAATGATGGAAACCAGCGCGTCCAGCTTGCCATTTGTGGGCCGGCCATTGGGTGTGCCACAGCGGATGACATTGCCGGGGCTGGAAGCTCCGCCACCACCGCCACCGCTCGATCCGCCTCCTTCTGCTGGTTTAGGAGTGGCTGTCGGTCGAGGAGTGCGGGTGGGCGTCTGCGTGGGCGTGGACGTGTTGGTGGGTGTCGGAGTCGGCGTAAAAGTATTGGTGGGAAAAGACGTCCGAGTAGAACGCGGCGTCCAGGTGGGCCAATGCGTTTCGGTGGGCGTGGGTGTGTCAGCGGGCTGCGTCGGCATGGCCGTGGCAGCCCCCAAGGGCAGAGGCGTGGGCGATACGGCGGCTGCCTCGATGGCCGCCGGCGCGGGTGCGGGCGCCGGCTCGGCAGCTTTAGGGCCGGTCAGCACGATGACAGCGCCCAGGCCCAGCACGCAAATATCGGCCAGCGCCATCACGGCCAGGATGATAATATGCTTTTTGGACATACTTCACCTCCCGGATACGGTGAATACCTCTGTTCGCAGTGCTCTTATCCTAACACGTAACGCGCAAAACGTAAAGCGCGATGGCGGTTTTTATTCGACAAACAACGGCACAATCTGGAACTTGTCCACGTCCACCAGCCCTTTGTCGGTGATCCTGAGCGAAGGGATGACGGGCAGCGCCAGGAACGACATCGCCATAAACGGGTCGTGCAGGTTCGAGCCGAGCTGGTGCGCGGCGCGAAGCAGGTCTTGCATCTGGTCGCGCACGGTTTCAATCGGTTGATCGCTCATCAGCCCGGCGATGGGCAGCGGCAGCTTGGCGAGCACCGTGTCGCCTTCGACGGCGGCCATCCCGCCGCGCATCTCTGCGACGGCATGAGCCGCCTTGAGCATCGAGGCATCGTCTGTGCCCACGACGACAATGTTGTGGCTGTCGTGCGCGATGGTCGAAGCTATTGCGCCGCGCATCAGGCCGATGCCCTTGACCAGCCCCAGCCCAAAGTTGCCCGTCGCCAGGTGCCGCTCGATAATGGCGACCTTGGCTACGTCCAGCCCGGGATCGCAAATGACCTCACCGTTCTCTATCGTCAGGTCTTGCACCAGGTGCTCGGTGATGATCTGGTCAGGGACGAGGCCGATGATGCGTCCGCGCCGCCCGTTGGCGGGAATGCGCAGGCTCACCCGCTCCCAGTTGACGTTCATCGAGGAGCGCAAAAAGATCGGTTTGAGTGGACGTTCCCACGGGATGACCTGGCCGTCTTGGGCCGCCAGCTTGCCGCCGCGAAAGACCATTTCAGCGTGGATGTCTTTGAGGTCAGAGAACACGACCAAGTCGGCGCGCTTGCCGGGCGCGATGCTGCCCCGGTCGTACAGGTGAAAATATTCGGCTGCGTTGAGCGTCGCCATCCGGAGCGCCATCACCGGGTCAACTCCTTCGGAAACCGCCGTCCGAACGATAAAGTCAATGTGCCCTTCGTCCAACAGGTCGGCCGGCTGGCGGTCGTCGGTGCAAAAGCACACGCGGCGATGATTGGTGCCGGTGAGGCCCGGAATCAGAGCGCGGAGGTTGTGCGCGTTGGTGGCTTCGCGGATGAACACGTACATCCCCATCCGCAGTTTTTCGTGCATCTCTTGTACGGTGGTGCATTCGTGGTCGGAGCCGATGCCGGTCGCCACGTAAGCCACCAGGTCGCGCCCGGTCAGCCCCGGCGCGTGCCCGTCGCGGATGGCTTCTTCAAATCCGCGCAGCTTGTTGAGGACCTCTTCGTCGCCGTGGACGACGCCAGGATAGTTCATCATCTCGCCCAGGCCCAGCACCCAATGGTCGCTCAGTTGTGGCGTGATGTCGTACCAGCGCAGATACGCGCCGGTGGTCTCCATGTCCGTCGAAGGCACGCACGAAGGCATCATCACGAACACGGACATGGGGTTGTACTTGGCCGAATCGAACATGAACCGGATGCCATCCAGCCCCAGCACGTTGGCGATCTCGTGCGGGTCAATGATGACGGTGGTGGTGCCGCGCGGGACGACGGCGCGCGCAAACTCGTAGGGCGGCACCATGGCGCTTTCGATGTGGACGTGCGCGTCAATAAAGCCGGGGCAGACATAGCGCCCGCCCACGTCAATCACTTCCTGGCCCGCGTAACCCGCGCCCACGCCGACGATGCGACTGTGCGCCAACGCAATATCCGCCGGGTAAATCTCGCCCGTGTAGACGTTCACCAGGCGCGCGTTCTTGAGCAAAATCTCGGCAGGCTCGTCTCCGCGCGCGAGCTTGATGAGTTGGGCTAGTTCCATCTCTCACGCTCCTTTGCACGACCAATGACGAAGGGCAAAAGACCAAGCTGAGGCTGCTGCAGGTGGGCACGGGAGTCTTTCCTGTGCCGTTCGTCATTCACGCCACATGCTGCTGAAACCGATCTGCGTCAAATGGCTCCCCCGCGACAAACCGCCCGCGCCCCGGCGCGCCTTTGAACTCGCCCTCCTCGCACACGATTTGCCCACGCGCAATCGTCATCTTGACATGGCCCTGCACGCGCATCCCTTCGTAAGGAGTGTAGCCTGCGATGTTATGCAACTGGCCGGCCTGGATCGTCCCGATGCCCTGCGGGTCAAAGATCACCACGTCCGCGTCGGCGCGCGGCGCAAGGATGCCTTTGCGCGGATAGAGCCCAAAGATGCGGGCAGGATTGGCCGCGGCCAGTCGCGCGAGCTGGTCCCACGTTAACCGCCCCTCGACGATGCTATAGGTGTAGAGAAGGGGGAGTAGCGTTTCCATGCCAGGCAATCCACCCGGGGTCCTGGTAAAGTCGTTGACGGCGATTTTTTGTGCGAGCGTGTAATCGCAGTGGTCGGTAGCGATGGTAGACACAGCGCCTTCGGCGATGAGCTGCCAGAGCACGGCTTTGTCGGCCTGGTCGCGCAACGGCGGTTGAAGAATGAATCGCTCTGGATGCTCGCTATTGTAGCACGAATCGTCGAGCAAGAGGTATTGGAGGCACGTTTCGGCAAACGCCATTTGTCCGTGTCCACGCGCCTGTCGCACCAGTTCGACTGAGCGGCCTGTGGAGCAATGGACGATGTACACGGGCGCGCGCGCGGCTTGCGCCAGAAAGAGCACGCGATGAATCGCTTCGTGCTCGGCCAGCGCGGGACGACCGCGCGCGTGATAGCGCCACGTCGTCTGCTTGCGCGCCACCAGGTCTGCCGTCGCCGCAGTGACGAGCGCGTCGTTTTCGCAGTGCGTCGTCACCAGCAGCCCGGCGCTGGCCGAGGCGCGCAACATCCGCAGGAGCATGTCGTCGTCGGCGTAATAGTTGGGTCGGTACGTCGTGTAAAGCTTGATTGACGGCACGCCCATCCGCACCAGGTCGCCCAGCTCGCCTTCGCGGTCGCGCGGCAGGTCGGTGACCATGCAGTGCAGTGCGTAATCAATACAGGCTTTGCCCTCTGCTTCGGCACAGCGGTTTTCGACGGCTTGCTTTAACGTCTGTCCATGGAAGTGCGTGGCGTAATCAATGACGGTGGTAATCCCGCCGCAGGCCGCCGTCCGTGTGCCGATCTCCCAATCGTCGGCGGTCTTGTAAATGCCAGTGTCCAGCGCAATGTGCGTGTGGCAATCAATCAACCCAGGCAGTACGATGCAGCCGCGCGCGTCCAGCACGTTGAAACTATCCGTCATCCGCAAGCCCGCGCCCACGGCGACAATGGATTCGTCCTCGATGGCCACGTCGCCCGGAAAGCAGCCATCCGGCGTGATGAGCGTCCCGCCGCGAATCAGGATTCGGTTTTCATGTTCGTCCATGTGGTACCGGCTTTTCAAATTTCACTGGGCATATACAGACAAAAACATTCACTGTTCTGCCCAATTTCCTGCTTCGCCTGCTCTTTACACTTTGCTTGCTTCTTTTCACTTTTTGAATTCTGCCATTTCGGTCGAGTGCTTTTTTGCGAGTGCTTTAGCTTTGGATGCTAACCTGTATTCAATTTCATACAGGAAGTTGAGTAAATCTTTCATGACCTCAATTGCTAATCTTAGCTCATCCTGTGATGGAGCTTCTAATCGATGCGCGGCGTCGTCATCCATGAATTTGAATTGGCTTCAACCCCCCAAGCTTCTTGGTGTATTATTCCCTTATCTACAGGTTCCCTCTAGCAAAATTGACCTCTTCGTGATAGGGGCCTGGAAGCACAACTTTTCTTGGTTGGTCTCGGCTTGGCAAGTACTGCAGTATTCTTCTGACGAGTAACCAGGTTCATGGTTGTCATAGTATCCCCTTTTGCAGCGCCATTGACTCAAGCTTCAGGCATGGCAGCAATTGAAGACTCTGCTACGCTACATCAGACCTTGTCGTTAGCTATTCGTATTCAGCACATCGTGGACAAAAGTTTTCTTTAAGGTTTGCACTAGAAACGTCTGACGAGCTTAGAAAAGCTTTATTTTATGCGGGTTTTCGAGAGCCTTATTGAAACTGTCCACGATGTGCTGAATACACCGAGTGTCCACGATGTCCTGAATACAGATAGTTAGCGGCTTGAAATTTGAAATTTGACATTTGATATTTCCAGGTCAAACCCCAACATCAAGTATACATCATTCTCAAATCGCCCGCCTGTGGGGGAAAGCGCGGCGGCGCGCTGGCCGGTCTCGAGGTCATACACACCTACTCCAACGACATAATGACCGGCGGCAAGTTGAGCGGGCAGGGGGATGCGGCGCACGTCGTGCGTCACCTCGTCTTTTTGCGTGAGCCACGGCGGGGCAAGCCCCAACAGCGGGTAGCTATCTTGCTGCGCCACCAGCTTGCCTTGGGGGTCATAGATGTGGACGAACGCCGTCAACTGTTGATCCACAGTGGCAAGTGTTGTCCACGCCAGCTCCAGGCGCAACTCGTCCGCCGCCATGTTGTAGCGCATCAATCGGACGCCGATCCGCTCGCCAAAGGTGGCCTCCGGCTGCGCTGCGCCGGATTGGATGGAGCCAGCTTCGCTCAGGCGCAGCGTATCCGGCAGGTATTCGACCATCCACACGCGCCGGGCCGCGCGCACGGCTTTGAGCAGCTTGTTCCAGTTGAGCGGCGGGCCGAGCCGCTGGTCGTACTTCCATTCTTTGACGGTGTTGGTGAACGTCACGGCATTCACGTCACGCGCGTCCGCGTGGCGCGTGTTGAGTAGTACCATCTCGCGCAGCGTGGAATAGCCCGGCAAAAAGCTAATGCCCTCCGCGCCGAGTGCGAACATCGTCTGGCGCTTGCCAATCCACGAGGGAAAGTTGACGACGAGCGTCGGCTCGTCGGGCGGCGTGGCGGCAATCGCGCGAGAGACATCGGCGGTCAGCCGCGCGCCGATGGTGATCACGTCGGCCATTCCGTACAGAAAGGCCAGGCTTTGCACGAGCGTCACCACGAGTACAAGGACGCCAAGGATTTGAACCGCCAAGATGCAAAGATCACATGTTTTCTTTGTGCCTTTGCGGTGAGAAAACAGAATAGCGACAAGGCTGCCCCACATCATCGTCGTGCCGATGGAGGGGAGGTAGTGCAGGCGCGGGCCGTTGAGTGTGTAATCGGCGTTGAGCGTGGGCCACATGGGCGTGATGGCGATGAGGAACCACGCCAGCGCAAAAGCCAACAGGGGCAATCGTTTGGCGCGCGCAAACGCCGCGGCGATGCCCGCAAGCGTCACAATGGCGATGAGGCCCACAGCCATCTCGGCGTTCATCCCCGTCGCGCGGACGAGCGGCCAGGCGAGCGTTTGCAGCGGGTACGTCAAGCCTTGCAAATAGTACAGCGCCGTGATCGGCATGTCGCGCAGGGCGGGCGTCACGCCTTGCAGAATCAGGGGCAACTCGGCGCGGGATTTTGGCACGAGCACCCATGCGACAAGATACAACGCGGCAAATCCAAAATAGGCGAGCGGCAGGGGCGAGAGTTCTTTTGACCGCAAAGAGCGCAGAGGACGCCAAGCGTTCTTTTGGAAAATCCCTGTGCTCTCGGCGTTCTCTGCGGTTGATTTCATCCAGCACATCAACTCAACGAGCACGATGAACGCCGGAATGATGACGCCATATTCGCACGTGAACGTGCTGAGCAACGCTAGAGCCAGCGATAACCACAGCCATGTGGAGTGTGGAGGGTGGAGAGTGGAGCGAAGAGCGACGAGTAAAGAGCGAAACTTGGCATACGCAAGTGCTGAACCCAACCCAAAGAAGGCAGCTTGAAGTTGAAAAATCGGCCCGGTGGTGGGAACGATCTCGTAGGTGAATGGATACGCGGCGAATAACAATCCTGCCGAAATCGCGGCGATGCGGTTAGAGACCTTTGAGGTTTTGGAAACCTCAAAGGTCTGCAAGACCAGCAATGCAACCATTACGCTGTTGGCGGCATGCAGCGCAAGGTTGAGCACGTGCAGCGAGATCGGCTCCGGCCAGCCAAAGACCAGCTCAGAAAGCTTGAGCGTGGAAAAACTGAGCGGGCGATAGTACGGAAAGCCGGTCGCGTCCACCCAGAGTTTGCCCCAGGGCATCTCGCGCAGCCACAGCAGCATCACCATGTCGTCGCGAAAGAATGGCAGCGGGAGGACGTAGGCATAGATGGCGATGGCAAAGGCCGCGATCAATGCAAATGGGGCGATGACTGTGAGCCTCGATCGGTTCATCGAGTTCCCGCTCGCTCCAACATCTCCCGGCTGATCTTGTTGTGCCGCTCGACGACCGGGCCGAGGTCGAGCGTGGTCAGGTGGCCGTCTTGCACGACAACCTTGCCATTGATGACGGACAGGTCAACCTTTTGCGGCGCGCAAAACACAAGCGCCGCGAGCAGGTCGTGCTGGCAGCCGGCATAGTCGAGCGTGTCCG
>CAYHAR010000066.1:0-18291 GCA_964354595.1 uncultured Anaerolineae bacterium
ATCCTGACTGGATATGGTCAAAATTGCCACTCCCACACTCGAAGAGATCATTGCGCGAGCCTGCGAGGATTATGGGTCGGACGCGCAGGACACGATCCTGCGCGCCTACGCCCGGGCCGAAGCGGCGCACTCGGGTCAAAAGCGCGCCAGCGGCGAGCCGTACATCGTCCACTGCCTGGCGGTGGCCGGAATTCTTTCCGACCTCAATCTCGATCCGGCCGCCCTCGCCGCCGGGCTGCTGCACGACGTAGTCGAAGATTCGCTGACGAGCGTGCACGACCTGGAAGTCGAGTTCGGCAAAGAGGTCGCCACGCTCGTGGACGCCGTGACCAAGCTGGCGCAGTTCGACGGGATCACGGGCCGGTCACTGGCCGACGAAGAATCCGAGTCGCTGCGCAAGCTGTTCCTGGCGATGGGCGAAGACGTGCGCGTCGTCCTCATCAAGCTGGCCGACCGCGTCCACAACATGCGGACGCTCAAAGCGCTCTCCGAAGACCGCCGCACGCGCCTGGCGCGCGAGACGCTGGAAATCTTTGCGCCGCTGGCGAACCGGCTGGGCATCTGGCAGATGAAGTGGGAGCTAGAAGACCTGGGCTTTCGCTACCTCAACCCTGAGCGCTACAAAGAGATCGCCGCGCTCATTCACGAGCGGCAGGCTGACCGCGAAACGCACATCCAGGAAATCGTTCAACGCCTCAAGCAGCAATTGGAAGCCGAAGGCGTCCCCGCCGACGTCTCGGGCCGGCCCAAGCACATCTATAGCATCTGGCGCAAGATGGACCGCAAGGGCATACCGTTCGAGCAAATCTTTGACGTGCGCGGCGTGCGCGTGATCGTCGAGACCGCCGTGCAGTGCTACCAGACCCTCGGCGTCGTCCACCAGATGTGGCGGCCGATTCCCGGCCAGGTGGACGATTACGTCGCCGTCCCCAAAGACAACATGTACAGCAGCCTGCACACTGCCGTGCTGGCCGACGACGGCAAGACGCTGGAAATCCAAATCCGCACCAAAGAGATGCACGAGATGGCCGAGTACGGGATCGCCGCGCACTGGAAATACAAAGAGGGCGGCAGCAAGCGCGACCATCTTTACGAGCAAAAAATCGCGTGGGTGCGGTCGGTGATAGACTGGCGCAAAGATGTCACCGACGCGCACGAGTTTATTGACTCGCTCAAGACGGACGTGTTCCAGGATCGCGTCTATATCTTTACACCCAAAGGCAAGCTGATTGACTTGCCGACGGGCAGCACGCCGATTGACTTTGCCTACTATGTCCACACCGAAATCGGCGACCGCTGCCGGGGAGCCAAGGTCAACGGCAAGCTCGTCGCGCTGGATTACCAACTTCAGACCGGCGACCAGGTGGAGATCGTCACCGCCAAGCGCGGCGGCCCCAGCCGCGACTGGCTCAACCCGCACTTGGGCTTTGCCAAAACGGAACGCGCGCGGACGAAAATCCGCCAGTGGTTCAAGCGGCAGGATCGCGGCGTCAACATTGCGCAAGGCCGCGACATTTTGGACAAGGAACTCAAGCAGATGGGCGCCAGCTCGATCAGCTACGAGGCGCTGGCGCAAATGTTCGGCTTTGAGGATGTGGAGGATTTCCTCGCCGCCATCGGCCAGGGAGACGTCAATTCACAGCAAATCGCTACCAAGATCATTGAGGCTGAGCGCAAGAACCAGCCAGAGCCGGCGGCGCTGCCGGTGGTCGCGCCGCCGGTGCCGCGCCCAACTTCGACGGCGCTTTCAGTCAAAGGCGCAGCGGGGCTGCTCACTAACATTGCGCGCTGCTGCAACCCTTTGCCCGGCGATGCCATCATCGGCTACATTACGCGCGGGCGTGGCGTGACGATTCACAAACGCGATTGCACCAACGTCTTGCGCTCACGCGAGCCAGAGCGGCTCATCGAAGTGGATTGGGGAATGTCGCAGGAGACCTACCCGGTGATGGTCAAGATCACCGCTTACGACCGGGGCGGCCTGTTGCGTGACGTTGCCGCCGTCGTCGCCGGAGAAGATATTAGCATGTCCAGCGTCAGCGTCAGCACGCAGAAAAGCATCGCCACCTTTTTTGCCACGCTCGAAATCGCCAGCATTGACCAACTGACCCAGATGCTCGCCAAGATTGACCGGATTCCGAACGTGATCGAGGTGCAGCGGCAGACGGGGTAATCCGTCAATCAATGACCGGAGAAAACAAACGGGGCGCTTGCTCGCAAAAGCAGCGCCCCGTCGTGGTTTGACGTCGCGCAGGCTACTTGGTCGGTACGCGGTCCAGGTAGCGGTTATTGTGCAGGTTCACGCCAGTCCCGGTGCGTTGACCGTCCAGCCAAGCCTGGAAAGCTTTATCCTGCCGGTCTTGAACCTGGGAGGGCGCCAAGGGCCGCGCCTCGCGCCCGGTCTGCTGGATAATGACATAGGCAAGGCCGGACGTATCGGTGATGACCGAGCTAGTCTGGCTGATCGCCAGCGACAGAATGACTTGGGAAATCTCCGGGCCAAAGCTATTTGCGATTTCGTCGGTGGGTGTCCACGACTCGGTGCCGCCAGTGGCGCTTATCACCTGCCCAGCCTGGGTGCGCGCATACAGATCGTCGTAGCTCAATCCCGCCTCGAGTTGCGCGTCGGCGGTCTGCGCTCCCTCTAACGTCTCAAAGAAAATATAGCGGAACTGCACCTGATCCATCGAGGTCGGCACGTCCTTGCTGAACGTTTCCTGGAGCTTGCGGCGCAACAGGCTGGCTTCGACCAGCGCGTGATAATCAGCATCGGTGATGCCGACCGGTGCCAGTTGAGACAAATAGTTGCTGTATTGGGTATTGAAGGCTTGCTCGGTTACAGGCGTCGCCGTCGGCTCGGGCGTCTCGGTCGGCGCGGGCGTGGCGGTGGGCGTGATGCTCACCGTCGCCGTCGGCTGGGGCGTAGGTGAAGAGGCCGGGGTAGCGGTCGGCAACCGGGTGGGCGTCGCCGTCGGCGGGACGCGGTAGAAATCAAAGCTGTGCTCGATAGCCGTCTGAACTTCGGCCGCCGGCACCGTGATGCCGCGCTTGGCCGATTCCTGGCGGATCAACTCTTCTTCGATCATCGAATCGAGGATCTGCTTGCCGAGCGAGAGGGGATCCGCCAACTGCGCCTGCAAGTTGCCCATCTGCTGATCAATCTGCTGCGTGATAAACGCGAGTTGCGGGTCCGCCGCGAACTGGGCGCGTTGGGCCTGGAGCTGGTTGATCTGGGAAGTGATTTGCGTGCGCGCGAATCGAACGCGCTTTTGAAAGTCGCCCGTGGTAATGTCTTTGCCCTTCACGGTCGCCACTGGCTGCTGCAATCTGAGCACGCGCTCGTCCAGATAGCCGTAGCCGATCAGGCCGATAGCAACGACGACCACCACGGCCACGCCAATGAGCAGCCAACGTTGTTGACGCGCCTCGCGCTCGGCGCGGGCGAGATGCTTGCGCGTCATCTCCTTGGAACCTTTGACTTTAGCCATCCAACTACCTCGACCGACAGAGAAAAGGCACAGAAAACTCGGGGGCGCTCTCCGACCCCAGGCTTTCTATGCCCAAGCTAACAGAGACTCAACGTGAGACGGACGTCGTGTACGGCAGCAAAGCCAGATGCCGCGCGCGCTTGACCGCGGTGGACACGGCGCGCTGATGCTTGGCGCACATGCCCGTCTGCCGGCGCGGGCGAATCTTGCCCCGCTCGGTCACGTAGCGGCGCAGCACATCCGCCTGCTTGTAGTCTATGCGCGCGTTCTTTTCCACGCAGAACGTGCAAATTTTGGGCTTGTGGACAAACTTGCGGGGACCGCCTCTGCCGCCCCGTCCGCGCCTTCCACCCGGCCCATGCGCTCCGTACTCTTCTTCCATCACGCCGTTGTTTTCGAATTCTTCCGCCAAGGCAAAAACTCCTCAAATAGACTAGAACGGGAACTCGTCTTCCGCCGGCGGCTCTTCCGCCAGGTCGCCTTCCGCCGACTCGGTCCGACGATCCCCCAGGATGATGACTTCGTTGGCGACCAATTCGGTGCGAAAGTGCTTCTTGCCCTCTTGGTCTTCCCATCCGCGCGTTTGCAGCCGTCCCTCTACGTAAACCGGCTGGCTTTTGCGGAGATACTGCTTGCAGATTTCGGCCAGGTTGCCCCAGGCCACCACGTTGAACCACTCGGTCTCTTCGCGGCGGTCGCCGTCGCCCGAAGTCCACGAGCGCGTCGTGGTGACGCTGAACGACGTAACCGGCCGGCCGCTGGGCGTGTAACGCATCTCTGGATCACGACCCAACTGTCCAATGATCATGACCTTGTTCAGACCCCTCATCTCATCTACTCCTCACCCGCATCACCAATCAGGGGCAACGGTATCAGGTCAACTACTCCTCTACGCGCACCAACAGAAAACGCAGGACTTCTTCGGTAAGCCGGAGATTGCGCTCCAGCTCGCGAAGAGCCTGCGGAGGGAGTTGCATGCGGACCAAAAAGTATTGGCCTTCGTTGATCTTTTTGATGGGGTAGGCCAGGTGGCGACGGCCCCAGGTTTCGACCTGGGTATTTTGCCCACCGGCAGTGGCGATCAACCCTTTGATTTTTTCCAGCAGGGCGGTGAGTGCCGTGTCCTCCACATCGGGGCGGACGACCAGTGTCAATTCGTAATCACGCATACTCGCGTCTTGACCTCCTTCTCATGGGATTTGCCCCCGGTCGGGCCGGGAGCGAGAAGCTGCGAGCCGCTCTCAAGCGGGCGGACTATACCACAAGGGCACGGAATTGGCAAGCGCGATCAGTGGTCAGAGCATATTGCTGACCACTGATCACTGACCACTGTCCACTATCTTTTGGCAATCAAGATTTGCGGCTTGGGCTCAACCGGCGGGGGCGTGGCAGGCTGGGGCGTCGCCGGCGTTGGAGGCGCAGCCGGCGCAGGGGCCGTCGCCCCCGCGACCTCGGCGGCCTGTTCGATGATTTTGAGCAGCTGGTCGGCGGCCTCGGCGCGACCGTCCTCGCGCAAGTCCTCGGCCAGGTGGCGCATCCACTCTACAAGCTGCGGACTGAGCGCCTTGCGATTGGCTTCCAACAGCTTGCGCGTCTCGTCGGGATAGGACGACGAGAGCAGCGCATTGACAAAGCGCACTTCCGGCGGCTGCGCGGCGGCTATCGCCCGGCTGACCGCCTCCGCCACAGCCTGCAACCGGTCGAACGTCGCCTGTTGTTGCGCTTGCTGCGCCGATTGCAGATTCATATCCAACACCGAAAAGAAAAGCTCGTCCAATTCGTTCAAGTGCGCCCGGACGGCTTGATCCAGATTCTCGCTCGCCATGATCTCGCGCAACAGCGCGGCGCGCTCATCGAATGCGGCCTTGGTGGTCGCGTCGAGTTTTTCGCGCAGCGCCAGGATTTCTCGGCGAAGTTCAACCAGACGGTCGGCTTCGACTGTGTTGCCTGCCGCGTTGGCCGCCTCGATCTTGGAGGTGAGTGCCTGGAAGAATGGATAATCCAGCAAGGGGCGACCGAACGTCAACAGCAGCTCGCGCGTCTCCGAGTCTGATGTCTGGACGAGTTGCTCCAACAACGTGTCACGGTCGGGCTTGGCCTGGAACGCCTCCAGCACCGCCCGTTGGGCCTGAACCTTCTTGCCCACCGTAGTCAGTTCCAAGAGCTTGTTATAGAACGCCATCATTTGCGAGAACGCTTCTTGGTCCCGGCCAGCTTGCGCCGAGGCGAGCGCGGTGTTGATTAATTGAAGGAAGGTCATGTCTATATCAGCGTCGCGCTCGCGGATCAGCGCCTCTTGCGCGGCGCCGTCGGTCGTTTCGAGCATTTGCTGGAGCAGCCGGAGCTTGGCTTCTTGCGCCTCGATCATCTCTTTGGTGACGCCATCCGCTTCCAGGATTGCGCCCAACATGCTTTGCAGCGTAAAGAACTGCTTGGGCGTGAGCAAGTAACCCTTGCGCTTTTCGGCGGGGATGCGCGACATGACCGCGTTGGTCAATTGCCCGATGAACCGCTGCTGCTCGGTATTCTTGAGTCCAAGCTGCATCGGCAGAAAGACAAGCGCCAGCTCTTTGGCCGGGTCGTGATACAGAAACGGCAAGGTGAGCGCGCCGCTGTTGTGGCAGGCCGGGCAGGTGAAAGCGTTCAGACGACCGGCCAGCAGCGCGGACTTGAGCGCAGGCTCTTCGGCCACATCCACAATTTGCCGGACGGGGACCGTGATCTGCGCGCGACAGAACGGGCACGTAATCGGTGTGGAAGTCGGTGCGAATGGCATTCAATATTCCTTTCGTATTGTGTAATCAAGTCGAGTTCGAGTCTCCAATGAAAAGCTCGGAACTCGGAGTAACTTGTCTCGGCAGTGCAAAACTAAATGACGCGCCGCGACTGGGCGTGGACTCGACCCAGATTCTTCCGCCGTGCGCGTCAACAACGGCTTTGGCCAGATACAATCCCAGTCCACTTCCAGCAGTGCGGCGACTGAGCGCGTCGTCCACGCGATAGAACCGCTCAAAGATATGGCCTTGCTCTTCAATTGGAATCCCGATGCCCTGGTCGGACACAGAGACGACCACTTGGTCCGGCAGCGCGCGGCCTGTCACGCGCACCGCGCCGCCTTGGGGCGAATACTTGATCGCGTTGCCGATGAGATTGGATAGCACTTGCTCCAACCGGGCGGCGTCGGCCTGGACAATCGGAAAGTTGGGCGGGAAATCCGCGCTCAACGTGTGCTGGCCGGTCTGCGTGCTAAACTTTATCACCAGCCGCCGGGCAATTTGATCGAGCGACACATCGCTCAGGTTCAGCTTGAGCCCGCCCGCCTGCAAGCGGCTGGCGTCCAACAAGTTGTTGATGAGCTGCGTCAACCGGTCGGCTTCTTCTTCGATGACGGCGGCGCTTTCGCGCACCGTCGCCACGTCCCACTTGGCGTCCTCGCGGCGCAGCGTTCCGGCATAGCCCTTGATGAGCGCCACGGGCGTTTTAAGCTCGTGCGAGATGATCGAGATGAACGTGCTCTTGAGCTCTTCGGCCTCGCGAAAGCGCGTAATGTCGCGCACCGAACCGACAATGTTGACCAGCCGTCCTTCCCGGTCGAACAAGGGCGCATAGGTAACGCCGACGCTAATGGCGCTCCCATCCGGCCGAGCAATATCGCCTTCGACATACAACGTGCCGCCGCCAGTGAGCGGCCAGCCGCCCGCCTCGGCTTCGGTCAGCGTCATTCCCGCGCGCTTGTTACGCAGCAGGATCACGTCGTCGTGGCGCGCGTGGAGCGCCTGGGCCGCGCTGCGCCCCGTCATTCGCACGAGCGCGCGGTTGAACACGGTGACGTGATGCGCTGCATCCAAAATCATCACGCCATCCGCGCTGGCTTCGATGATGGCGTCGAGCCGGCGCTTTTCGCGCGCCACTTCTTGATAGAGCCGGGCATTGTTGACCGCAATCGCGGCCTGGTCGGCGAACGATTCCAACACCTGCCGGTCGTTGGACGAAAAGCTGCTGCCGTGCGCGCGAAAAACATAGATCGCGCCGACGAGCTGCTCGGCCACGATCATGGGCAGCGCCACCACCTGCCGCAGGCTCAACCCCACCGCGCGCGCCACGAGCGCCAGCTTGCGCTCCAGCTCGGGAATCATCCAGCCCGAGTCGTCGGCGCGGTCGGGCAAATCGGAAAACAGCGGGCCAAACAGATCCAGCGTCTGCGACGAAATACCATAGCTGGCACTGACCGCATAGCTCCCGTCGTCCTGGCGCAGCGCGATTAGCCCGGCCTGGCCCGCCAGCATCTCGGCGGCGGCCTCTAGAATCTTGCGCAGCACCGCACCCAGGTCGAGCTGGGCGGTCAGCGCGCGGCTGATTTCCAACAAGTACTCGCGCTGTCGAACGCGATAATCGGTGAGCAGCATCGTTCGCGTATTGTACCAAAGTTTTTCGATTTGCGCCCGTCGCGCTTTATGCTAGAATATTCACGCAGGATCGGATAGCCGCCAGCTTGCGTCTTTTTGGAGGAGACTCATGGAGCGCGTCAACGTCCTAAAGCAAACCGATATTTTTTACGACCTCACGCCCGCCCAACTCGAAATGATTGCCTCGATCTGCCAGGAGCGCACGGTACGCGCCGGGGAGGTTCTCTTTCAGGAGAACACGCCGGGCACAGAAATGTATGCCATCGTCCGGGGCGAAATAGAGATTTTGCTGGACCCCAGCCTGGTCAGCGGCGCGACGACGCGAAAAGGCTCCGGGCCGGTGACGGTTGCCTCCCTCCGCGAAGGGCAGACGTTCGGCGAGATGGCGCTGGTGGATCAGGGCTTGCGCAGCGCCTCGGCGCGCGGCGCGGCGGATAACACCAAGCTGCTCATCATCCCCCGCCAAAAACTGCTGACGCTGTGCGAGACTTATCCCGAGTTGGGCTATCGCATCATGCGGAATATGGCCGCCGACATGGCGTTCAAAATCCGCAACAGCGACTTGACGATCCGCGAACAGTTGCTCTGGCGGCCCCGCCAGGCGATTTAGGACATGGAGCGTATTGCGTGTTGCGTAAAAATGGAATATGCAACACGCTGTAACAAGTCCGTAATTCCAGCGGCGGCATGATGCAAAGCGTGCCGCCGCTGCGTTTCTGAGGAGAACATGCACGCTGAACTCATCACCAGCGGCAGCGAATTGCTGCTGGGCCAATTAGTGGACACCAACTCGGCGTTCATCGCGCGCGCGCTGCGCGGCATCGGGATGAATCTGTACTACAAGACGACCGTCGGCGACAATGAAGACCGAATGGTGGAGGTGCTGCGCGCCGCCATCACCCGCTCCGACGTGGTCATTACTACCGGCGGGCTGGGGCCAACCGTGGACGACGTGACGCGCCCGGCGGTAGCGCGCGCCACAGACCGCGATCTGGAATTTCGCCAAGAGCTGCTCGAACAGATCGCCGCGCGCTTCAAGAGCTTTGCCGTGCCGATGAGCGAGAACAACCGCCGCCAGGCGTTCATCCCACACGGCGCGATTGCCGTCGAAAATCCCGTGGGCACTGCGCCCGCGTTCATCGTCGAGCACGAGCGCGGCATCGTCATCAGCGTGCCGGGCGTGCCCAGCGAGATGGAATACCTGATGACGCGTGCCGTCGTGCCGTACCTGCAAAAGAAGTTGGACCTTCACGAGATCATCTTTACGCGCACGCTGCGCGCGGTGGGCCTGGGCGAAAGCCGGATTGACGCTGCCATCGCCGACTTGCAAACTGGCCGTAACCCGACAGTGGGACTTTCGGCGCACCCGGGCCAGACGGACATTCGCATCGCGGCCAAGGCGACCAGCGAAAAAGAGGCGCAAACGCTCATCGCGCCGGTCGAGGCAGACATCCGCGAGCGGCTCAAGCAGCACGTCTATGGCGCAGACCAAGACACCATCGAGAGTGTCGTCGCGCGCCTGCTTGCGGAGCGGCGCAGCAAGCTCGCCAGCATCGAATCCGGCACGGGCGGACAACTGGCCGGGCGGCTGGCCGCGGCGCCCAACTGCCGAGAGGTGTTTGTGGGCGGGCGCGTTCTGCCCGACCTGGGCGGGCCGGCGGAAAAAGCCGCTCAAGCATTGCTTACAGAGCTGCTCGACCAGGGCGTGACATTAGCGGTGGCGGCTTTGGCCGGAGCGTTGAGCGATCATCAACTCACGATCGCCGCCGCGCTCGCTACGCCAGAAGACGTTAGGGCGACAAGTCGCGGTTTTAGCGGCTCGCCGCAATTGGCCGCAGAATGGGCGACCAATGCCGCGCTCGGATTGGTGTGGAGATATCTGCAGGAGAAAGGCTAGGCGTCTGGAGGCGCAATGCACGACACATTCGACCTGCTCATCTTGATCGGCCGGCCGGCTTCCGGCAAAAGTGAAATCATTGATTATCTGTCGCACCTCCCAGCCGATGCTCGGCGACGGAGGTTCCACATCGCCGACTTGGACGTCCTCGACGATTTTCCCGTGCTGTGGGCCTGGTTCGAGGAGGATCACATCCTGAGTGACCGGCTCGGGCAGCCGCGCCTGCACACCGACGCAGACGGTTACTTCAAGTCTCCTTACCTTTGGCATCTGCTGATCGAGCGACTCGGCCTGGAATATCAAAAGCGGCTGCGCGACGACCCGGCCTATCACGACCACGCCACGACGATTGTCGAGTTCAGCCGGGGCAGCGAGCATGGAGGCTACGCGCAAGCTTTCCCGCATCTGGCCGACGACTTTTTACGTCGGGCAGCCATCGTCTATGTGAGTGTCCCGTTTGAAGAATCGCTGCGCAAGAACCGCCGCCGATTTAACCCGCAGCGTCCCGAGAGCATCCTGGAACATTCTCTTCCCGATGCCAAGCTGGAGCGGCTGTATCGCGATGACGACTGGGCCGCGTTGAGCGCGGACGATCCAGGCTTTATCACCGTGCGCTCGATTCGCGTGCCATACGCCATCTTTGAAAACGCGGACGACGTGACGACCGGCGAGCCTGATCTGCTGGCGGCTCGACTGGAGACGGTGTTGAGTCAGTTGTGGGAGTTGCGTTCCCGCCAAAAGCCTCTTGACCACATTCCTCGTCTCGTCCTGACCTGTGCTATAATCTAATCGTTTGATTCGCCCAGCCTGCCGACGCCGTTTAATGCGTCGGCTATTCTTCCCAGGACATTGACCATGAGATTCCTCGTTACCGGCGGGGCAGGTTTTCTTGGCTCGATGCTCGCCAACCGGCTGGCCCGCGCCGGTCACACCGTTCGAGTTTTGGACGACCTCAGCGCCGGCGACCCGGCGCGGCTCGATCCGACTGTGCTGTTCACCCGAGGTGATGTCTCCGATGTGCCCAAGCTGTGGACGCTGCTGCAAGGGGTAGACTGCGTGTATCACCTGGCCGCGCGTGTCTTGGTGCCCGAGTCCGTGCTCTACCCGCGCGAATACAATGCCGTCAACGTCGGCGGGACGGTGGCAGTAATGGAGGCGATGCGCGATGCGGGCGTCAAGCGGGTGGCGCTCACTTCCTCCGGGGCGGTGTATGGCGAGCAAGAAACGCAGCCGGTGCACGAAGACCTGCCGCCGAATCCCGGATCACCTTACGCGGTGAGCAAGCTGGCCGCCGAGCACTATGTCCGCACCATCGGCGCGCTGTGGGGCATCGAGACAGTGATCTTGCGCGTGTTCAACGCCTACGGGCCAGGACAACCATTACCGCCCGCACACGCGCCGGTCATCCCGCAATTGCTCAAGCAGGCGCTCGGCGGGGGAAGCCTGGTCGTCTTTGGCGATGGCAAGCAGAGCCGCGACTTTGCTTACATTGACGACGTGGTGGAAGGGCTGGCAGCCGCGGCGACGGCCAAGAATGTGGATCGGCAAATCATCAACATTGGCTCCGGCATGGACGTGAGCATCAAAGCGCTGGTAGACAAGATTGGGCGCGTGACGGGGCGCAAGGTGTCCCCACTTTACAGCGGCGCTCAAAGCGGCGGCGTTTCGCGGCTGTGCGCCGACATCCGCAAGGCGCAGCGATTGCTCAACTTTGCGCCCAAGGTCGACCTCGACACGGGACTGCGCTGGACGCTGGAGCGCGACTCGCGCTTCAAGAATTCACCGCGGGGCTGAAAGGATAAACCGATGAATCCAGACTGGCGTCTCAAGATCGCAGATTTTCTCGCTCGTTGCATCTCGATGACGGTCGCCACCACCAGTCCGCACGGGTCGCCGCGAGCCGCCGACGTGTACTTTGTCTCCGACGAAAATCTTTTCCTGTATTTCTATTCGGACCCGGCTTCGCGCCACAGCCGCAATATTTCGCGCGACCCGCAAGTGGCCGTGGCGGCGCGCTCTGAATCCATGGACTGGCGCGAAATCCAAGGCGCACAGATCGAAGGCGTCGCCGCGCAGGTGGACGATCCCGCTGAGCGCGCAAGAGCGTGGCGACTGATGTGCGACAAATTTCCTTTCTACGAATCATTCACCGATGTCGTCGCTCACCTAGAGATTTATCGCGTTACGCCCAAATGGATTCGCTGGCTGGACAACAGCCAGAGCTTTGGCTACCACCAAGAGTTCAAGCTTGACGACCACTGACGCTGACCGCGAGGCGAAAGCCATCACGCTGGGCCATCCCAGCTATGTGTGGCGCTATGGTCAAGATCGCCGACTGGCAATGATCGAGCGGTACGCGCCGCTGCAAGGCAAGCGCATCCTGGACGCCGGCTGCGGGCTGGGGATGTACGTCCGCGCGTTCCGCCGATTTTCCGACGAGGTGTATGGCATTGACCTGGACCCGAACCGAATCGCTCAAGCAAGCCGTGAGCTGCCCCACCTCCAGGTCGCGTCGGCAGAGCGTCTGCCGTTCGAGGACGATTCTTTCGACGTCGTGCTCAGCCACGAAGTGTGGGAGCACGTGAGCGACGACCGCGCCGCCGCGCGCGAGGCTGTGCGCGTCTTGCGACCGGGCGGGCGGCTCGTCGTCTTTGTCCCGAATCGCCGGTGGCTGTTTGAGACGCACGGCATTTACTGGCGTGGGCAGTATCACTTTGGCAACATTCCGTTCATCAACTGGCTGCCGGACGCGCTGAGGAACAAGCTCGCGCCTCACGTCCGCGCGTACACGGGGAGGCAACTGCGCGCATTGTTTGATGGGCTGCCGGTTCGATTGGTCGTCCACACGCAAGTCTTTCCCGGCTATGATAACATCGTCCGCCGCCGCCCGGCGGTGGGGCGCATTCTGCGCGCGCTGACGTATGCCGCCGAGCGCACGCCGCTACGAGTGTTTGGATTGTCGCATTTGCTGGTGATGGAAAAGGCGTAGCGGAGTATATCAGCTCTTGCACCCGCTCCGGCGCGAGAAGGAACGATAAAACTGCGCAATGAACGAAACAGACACCTGCACACATCGCGCAGGTGTCCGTTGATTTGAAACCACACGCCTTTACAATGGAGCGCGCACGACCAACCGCCGCGCGCCGTCGCGGCTACCTTCGTCGGTCACGGTGAGAACAACCACGCTAATGTCGTCGTTGGGTTGCCCATCGTCGGCTTTCAGCGCCGCCGCCAGCAGCGCATCGGCGATGCGTTGAGCGTCCATCACCCCGTAAGCTGTCAGGTCGCACGCCAGCGCGGGCACGTCGAGCGTCTGCCCGGAATACTCGCCCGCCGTCGCCAGCCCGTCGGTGTAGACGATCACTGCGGTCTCGGCCTGTAAAGGCAGCTCGATCATGTTGGGCTTGGTGCACGCATAGATGCCCACCGGGTTGGAGGGCTGGTCGAGCAGGCGCAACCCAGACGGAGTGACGACAATCGTCGGGCAGTAATTGTTGCGCGCCAGGACAATCGTGCACGTGGCCATATCCACCGAGACGATGTTGAGCGTGGCCGAGACTTTGCCCTGGCGATAGTTAAAGAGATAGTCGTGCGCAGCGAGGGCCGCGGCCCCATCCCGCACACCCTCGGCCAAATCCGCAATGGCCTTGCGCGCGACAATGTTCGAAATGTTCTTGGCGCCTCGACCGCCGTGCTGACCGTCCACCAGCACGAACGAAAGCCCTCCCTGAGGCCGCTCGATCATCTCGAATGTGTCTCCGGATTCCGACGCGGCGTATTGGCCGACTTGGCAACGGCGAGTGAGAGTTCCATCGAGGGCAGATTATAAATCTCTAACATCAAATGTCAAGAGTTGCGCGCTGGTGATTACACAAGTGCTCGGGCCCGCGTCCCCGCGGACGGCGAGCGGTCAAGATGTGAGTAATCACCAGTTGCGCGCTATCTCTGCCTGGGGTAGAATCTCGTGCGTCAAAGGTAAACATGCAACGACTCTTGTGGAATCTGATTTATCTGTTCGGCAAAACGCCGTGGGATACGGGCATCACGCCGCCGGAGGTGCGTGCGGTGGTGGAAGGCGGGCGCGTCCCGCCAGGTCGCGCGCTCGATTTGGGTTGCGGCACCGGCACGAATGTGATTTATCTGGCGCGGCATGGCTTTGACGTGACGGGCGTGGACATTTCGTCGCGCGCCATCGCCACTGCCCGGCGCAAGATCGAGCAAGCTGGGCTGGCGATGCGAGCGCGCGTTCACGCGGGCGACGTGACCAGATTAGAAACCTTGCCGGTTGCCGGATTGTTCGACCTGGCGTTGGATATTGGCTGCCTGCACACGGTAGACGCGCCCTCTCGCCCGCGTTACGCCGAGGGGCTGGCTCGATCCATGCAGCCCGGCGGACTGTACATGCTGTATGCGTTCGATTCGTGCGCGCGAATGGGCTTGCGCGTCGGCCTGTTGCCGCAAGACGCCGAGCGATTGCTCACGCCCGCGTTCACGCTGCTCCAGGTGGACAATGGCCAAGACCGGGGCGGCGTCGGGTCGGCGTGGTACATGTTCGAGAGAAACATGGAAGGAGGCACGCGATGACCAAGCACTTTGTCCTTGTGGCGGGCAACATTGGCGCCGGCAAGACCAGCCTCACCGAGCGGCTCGCCGGGCGATTAGGCTGGCACGCGGCATACGAGTCCGTGGCCGATAATCCCTACCTGGCCGACTTTTACGCAGACATGCACCAGTGGAGTTTTCACCTCCAGGTTTTCTTCCTCGGTCACCGCGCCGCGCAGCACAAGGCCCTGGCGCAGGACAGCCGCTCGGCCATTATTGACCGCAGCATTTACGAAGACGCGTTCATCTTTGCCCGCGCGCTGTTCGAGATCGGCAACATGACCGAGCGGGACCATGCTTCGTACCGGCAGTTGTTCGACCTCGTGGTGGCTCAACTGCCGCCGCCCGACTTGCTGATTTATTTGCGCGCGCCCGTGTCCGTATTGATGGAGCGCATCGGCAAGCGGGGCCGCGCCATCGAGTCCGGCATCACCGCCGATTACCTGGCTTTGCTCGACCGCTACTATGAAGAATGGCTGCGCGACTTTGCCGTCTGTCCGGTGCTCATGATTAAGAGCGACAACCTGGATTTTGTCCATCGCGCCGATCACCTGGACGTGGTTGTGGCGCGCATCGAGGACCGATTGAGCGGCAAAGAGCGCGTGGTCTTTCCGAGCTGACGCCGCGCCCTGTTGCCTACGCCGCCGCTTTTTCTTGCACACGCGGCAGGTGCGTCATCGCCTCTGCCACTTTTTCCGCCGGGTACTCGTAATCCTCCAGCTTGCCATCAAGGTACTGTTCGTAAGCAGCCAGATCTAAATTGCCGTGGCCCGATAGGTTGAACAGGATAACGCGCTTTTGGCCGCGCGCCTTGGCGTCGAGTGCCTGGTCAATCGCCACGCGAATCGCGTGCGCCGATTCGGGCGCAGGGACAATACCTTCGGCCTGCGCGAATTGCACCGCCGCCGCGAACGTCGGGTTCTGATGCACGGCGACCGCTTCGATGTAACCTGCGTCATAGAGCGCGCTCAACAGCGGCGCCATGCCGTGATAGCGCAGCCCACCCGCGTGAATGCCCGCCGGGACAAACGTGTGCCCTAGTGTATACATCTTGATTAACGGCGTCAGTTGCACGGTGTCGCCAAAGTCATAGGCGTAGACACCTTTGGTAAGCGAAGGCGTGGCGGTCGGCTCGACGGCAATGAAGCGAGTGCCCTTGTTATTGGGCGGCACGAGCTTGCTTTGGAGGAATGGGAACGCGATGCCCGCCAAGTTGCTCCCGCCGCCTACGCAGCCGATGACCACGTCGGGATATTCACCGGCCATCTCCATCTGCTTCATCGCCTCCAATCCGATGACGGTCTGGTGCAGCAGAACGTGATTGAGCACGCTGCCCAGGCTGTACTTGCACGAGCCGCCCGAAGTCGCAGCGACCTCAACCGCTTCGCTGATGGCGATGCCCAGCGAGCCGGGCGAGTCGGGCTGCTCGGCCAGCACCATGCGTCCTGCGTTCGTCAAATCGGTCGGGCTGGCGTGGACGGTCGCGCCGAACGTCTCCATCAGGATGCGGCGATAGGGCTTTTGGTCGTAGCTGACCCTGACCATAAAGACCTCGCACGCCATCCCAAAGAAATTGCACGCCATCGCCAACGCCGAGCCCCATTGTCCCGCGCCGGTTTCCGTCGCCAATTTCTTGACGCCTTCTTGATGGTTATAGAACGCCTGGGGGAGGGCCGTGTTGAGCTTGTGGCTTCCGGCGGGGCTGGCGCCCTCGTACTTGTAATAGATGTGCGCGGGCGTGTCGAGCATCTTTTCCAGGCGCCGAGCGCGGATGAGCGGGGTCGGACGGTAGAGCTTGTAGATCTCGCGCACCGGCTCTGGGATTTCGATGTAGCGTTCGGCGCTGACCTCTTGCTGAATCAGCCCCATCGGGAACAGCGGTGCGAGGTCGTCCGGGCCGATGGGCCGGTGCGTGGCCGGGTGAAGCGTCGGCGGCACGGGCTTGGGCAAATCGGCCGCGATGTTGTAATACGCTTTCGGGATGTCGGCTTCGGCGAGGTTGAATTTGTACTGGTCGGACATTTTCTCTTCTCCTGTAGGTTGGACATAGACCTGCCAGGCGCTTGCGCGAAACCTGGCAGGTCTGGGCTAACAAAATGCTGACGCAGTCTGCATGGCCTGCGGCGCTACGATGCCTCTGGGGAATTGGCGCGTCGCGAACCCCATCGCCGCGTGAACGTCATCGAGCGTGGCCTGTGCGATGAGCCGCGCTCGACCTGCGCCGGCTGCCAGGATGTCGTCGAGCAGTTCCGGGCGCGCAGCGTAGGCGGCTCGTCGCTGCCGGATGGGTTCGAGAAAGGCGTTGAGCGCGCGCGCCAGCTTGCGCTTCACTTCCACATCCCCTACCCCGCCCGCGATATACCGCGCCTTGAGGTCTTGCACTTCAGCCTTATCTGGGTTGAAGGCGTCGTGATAGGCAAAGACCGGGTTGCCCTCCACGTGACCGGGGTCGGTCGCGTGAATCCGCGCCGGGTCGGTATACATGCCCATCACTTTGGCCTCGACCATCTGCGGCTCGTCGGCCAGGTAAATCGCGTTGCCCAGGCTTTTGCCCATCTTGCCGCTGCCATCGGCGCCGGGCAACTCGTCGCCCAGCAGGGCCAGGGGTTCCGGGAACACTGGGCCATAGAGCGTGTTGAACCGGCGAGCGATTTCGCGCGTCACCTCGACGTGTGATTCCTGGTCTTTGCCCACCGGCACCAGGTTCGCCTTGACGAGCAAAATGTCGGCGGCCTGCAAGACCGGATAACCCAGCAGCCCCAGCGATGGCTGCTCGATGTGCTCGTCGCGCATCACGTCTTTGAGCGTCGGCACGCGCTCCAGGCGTGGCACGGTGACGAGCATCGAAAAGATAAGCGTCAACTCTGCCACCTCCGGCACTTGCGACTGGACGTAGATAGTCACCTGGGCCGGGTCAATGCCCACCGCCAGGTAATCCAGCAGCAGCTCGCGCGTATGCGCGCGCAGCTTGGCAGTCTGCTCGCGGCTCGCGTCGCGCGTCAGGCCGTGCAGGTCGGCGATCAGCAGGAACGTTTCGTATTGGTCCTGCAATCGCACGCGGTTCGCCAGCGTGCCGATGTAATGGCCCAAGTGAAGTCGCCCGGTCGGGCGATCTCCTGTGAGTATTCTTTCTTTCTTGTTCATGGTTGCCTCCAAGTGACCAGTGATCAGAAAACAAAAAACGCCCGACCCTTGGAAGGGACGAGCGCTTGATTGCCCGTGGTGCCACCCTGCTTAGGCTGTGCCGCCCTGCTATCGCACAAAAAAATCCGCCGGTGACGGCGGATGAATGTTGGCGAGGCCAGCCTCACTTTTGCGGAGACGCATCGGTTGTCACCGATTGAATCCCCTCTGCCTTGATAACGGTGGCGGCTCCGGCTTGGGCTACTTGTTTCCGTTCGCCCTCGCAACTCCCAGGCCCATTCGGCGTCTACTCCGGTGTCAGGCTCTCACCACTACACCTGACTCGCTGAACCGAGGCTGCTGACGCTTACTCTTCCTGTTCGCAGTCTTTACCTTTTGAACTGACGAAACTTTACCACAGTTCGAGCGGCGTGTCAAATCTAGCAGATTTTTTCCATCCGCTCGATGTCGAGGATGAACACAGCCGCGCCGCCGACTTTGATAGGGATCGCGCCGGGGAAACGCTCCCGGGCTTTTACGCCGGGCGACCAGGGACGCAGGTGCTTGGTGCGGCGTCTGCAATGCTTGCCCAGGAGGGTCAGCACGCGCTCGACCTGGCGATCCTCCACTGCCATCATCAGCGTGACGTTGCTGGCGCGCAAGAACCCGCCGCTGGAGCCGATGCGGGTGACGCTCAAGCCTTCGGCTTCCATCGCGGCAGCCAGCACGTCTTGGTCTTCATTCTGGATCACCGCCAGGATGAGTTTCATCGTCT
>CAYHAR010000067.1:0-1466 GCA_964354595.1 uncultured Anaerolineae bacterium
TCGGGCAGCATGATGACGCCGACGCTCGTCATCACGCGCGCGCTCGTCGGCGATCCCCAGGACACCCTTAAGGGGTGTCAGATCACGGCGACGGTGGCGGCCACGCCGACCATCTGGCGCGCCAGTAACCTGTTCACCGTTCTGCCGAATGTCCCGGCCAATATCACGCTGGCGGTGAACCCGACTGCTATCCCGCTCGCCGGGACGGCGCACCTGACGGCGACGGCGGTAGATGCCTATACGAACCTGGTCGTCAACGGGACCGTCGTCACGTTCACGACGACGGCGGGCGCGCTGCCCAACGCTCTAATGCAGTACACGACCACGACGGGCGCCGGAGTTGCGCTGGCCTTGTTGAGCGCGGACTGCGCGAGCCAGCCTGTGGTGGTACTGACGGCGCAGGCGGGCGCGGTGATGACGCAAACGAACGCCAGCTTTGTCTCGCCCGGCGTCCCGTACACCGTGACGCTTGGGCTTCAATCCGATACTTTGCCGGTGGGCGGAGTGACGACGACGCTCACCTCCACGGTGCGCGACTGCAGCAACAACTCGGTGGCCGACGCCACGCTGGTTGCGTTCACCATCGCGCCAATCACGGCGACTATCGCCCCGAGCAGCACAGGGACGTTGGGCGGCCAGGTGGCGGCCACGCTGACTTCGCCGATCAAGGCAGGCCGCTCGGTCATCACGGCGACCAGCGGATCGGCCTGGGCCAGGACCGTCGTGACCTTTACGCCGCTGTCGCCGTTTACAATGACCGTGTGGGCTGCGCCATCCATGGTCATGCCCCTGTCTAGCACGAGCGTGATTGCCAATGTGACCGACCTATATAGCAACGGCGTCGCCGATGGGACCCCCGTCACGTTCACGGCGGTCTTGGGGACCATCATGCCTGTCATCACGACGACGGTCAACGGGCGCGCGCCTGTCGTCTTTACCGCTGGCGATGTGGAAGGGACCGCCCTCGTCACCGCGACGGTGCGCTCTGACCTGTGGGCGACGACGACGATCAGCGTCAGCCGGAACCTAAAGTTCATCTATCTGCCGCTCGTGCTGCGGAATTACAGTCCCCCGGTGCCGGGCAAGAACCTGGTCGTGAGCAACATTACCACTGCGAGCAATCCAGCAAATGTCCGCGTAGAGATCAAGAACATGGGCGATGCGACGGTCACCGAACAGTTCTGGGTGATTCTCTACTTGGATCCCACGGCCAATATCACGATCAACAAATTCTGGTGGGAGGTCGGCTGCCCGTATTATGGCGGCGCGGCCTGGAAGGTCACGACGCCGCTCGCGTCGGGTCAGTCGTTGACGCTGGCGCCCGCGGATGCCACGCCGCCGTACCAGGGATTCTGGCCGCCGTCGTTCAATAACGGACAGCGCACCATCGCAGCGCAGGTGGATGGGTACTCGGACTCGGGCACAACCGGACTTGTGCAAGAGACGAATGAGGGCGATAATATACT
>CAYHAR010000067.1:1566-15211 GCA_964354595.1 uncultured Anaerolineae bacterium
CGGACTCGGGCACAACCGGACTTGTGCAAGAGACGAATGAGGGCGATAATATACTGGTCAAGATATTCACCGTTCCGTAAATGCCGGTGTGGGGCAACCACAAGGGTTGCCCCACTTGAAAATTCACGCGAGGTCAGTATAATATAGATGTTGGCGCAGGTGAAAGGGCAGGCAGTTCATCCACAAGGAGGGGCTTATGGGCGCGAGATCGTCTTTCAACTTTTTGGTCGTGGCGCTCTTTATCGCGGCGATAGCCTTGTTGCTTGGGGCTCCAGGGGCATTGGCGGGGCCGCTGGATCAGCCGCCTCCGCCGCCTCCACCGCCGCCCCCACCCCCGGGGACGGATACGGGTGGAAACGGCACGGGCTTTCTGGCCGAGCTGGAGGGGTACGTCTGGGAAAATGGCGACCCCCAAAAGCCGGTGAATGGCGTGGTGGTGCGCTTTACGAGCGACGGGATCAGCGTGGATGTCACGACCGACCCGCGCGGCCACTTTCAGTTCTTTAACCTCGGCCCCGATGTCGGCACGCTTGATTTGGCCGATAGCAAATGGCAGTCCGGGACGGGCGGCATCATCCTCCAGCCGCCGCCGGGGCGCAAGCTCAAGGCGAATTTGGCGGCGCTGCCCAAAGGCAAGGCGCTGCCGTCCCTAGTCACCTTGGCCTCTAGCGCGTCGTCCTCGCGCGCTGTCGCCGGGGAGACGGTCACGTTCAACCTCAAGGTGACCAACGGGACACAGGCGGCTATCTCTGGCCTGACGTTGGGCGATCAGCTCCCGGACGGGATGACGGTGCTGGGCGTGACGATGTCGCGCGGCGACGTGGTGGGCCGCAGCGCGAACGCCGTGACGGTGGACTTGAACGCGCTCGCGCCAGGCGATTCGGCCACTGTGACCATCGTGGCGCAGGCGGCGCAAAATGCCAAGACGTCGGTCTCGGCGAACCGGGCGACGGTATTTTACAGCGAGGGCCCGGCGGTGAGTTCCAGCGGCAAAGTGGGTGTGCTCAGCGGGCCGCAGGCGTTGCCCGTGACGGGCATCGGCTTGCCGATTCTGGCGGTCGTCGTGTTGGCGGCGATCTTGGTCCTGGCGCGCAAGCTGCGAGTCAAGCCGACCGCGTAGCAGACCATCGAACCTGGCAAGGCCACCGTCAGTAGCGGTGGCCTTTTGTGTTATAATCGCCCGTCGAGGTGGTGCGCTATGTTGGACGATTACGCAGACAAACTGGCTCAACTGTTGAGCAAGATGACGACCGAGCAGGCGCATCAAGTTTGGCGTTTTGCCCAGTTCATCTACGAGGATCAAGAGCCGGAAGGGATGCGCGCGGGCGACGATCCGGTTGCGCGTTATCAAGAGTTTGCGCGATGGTGTCAGGCGCGGGGGATTGAGCCGGCTACGTTGGACGGTTGGGGCAAGGACGCCCGCGACAACACAAACCAGGCAACCACGGGAGACTAGTCGTGATCATTCGGACGCTGCCCGTCGGCCCGCTGCAAACCAATTGCTATCTCGTCGGCTGCAAAGAGACGCGCCTGGGCGCGGTGATTGACCCGGGCGGCGATGCGCCGGACATTCTAGCCGCCGCCGAGCAGGGCCAGTTAAAGATCCAGTACATCCTGCTGACGCACGCTCACTTTGACCACATCGGCGCGGTGGCAGAGGTCGCGCAGGCGACTGGCGCGCCGGTGGCGCTGCACCCGGACGATCTGCCGATTTTGCGGGCGCGGGGCGGCGCAACAATGTTTGGCATTTTCATCCGGCCCAGCCCCGATCCGAGCCTTGCGCTATTCGACGGCCAGGTGATCGAGGTCGGCGCGCTGCGGCTGCAGGTTCTCCACACGCCCGGCCACACGCCCGGTCACGTCACGTTCCACGCGGCGCAAGCTCGAGCCGCGTTCGATGGCGACGTGCTGTTTCAGATGGGCATCGGCCGGACGGATTTCCCCGGTTCCAGTTTCCACCAGTTGATGGACAGCATCCGCAACAAGCTGTTCACGCTGCCGGACGACACGATCATTTACCCCGGTCACGGCCCGGCCACGACCGTCGGCGACGAAAAGCGGGGCAATCCGTTCTTGGTCTAATCCGCATGATGCTCTGGCATCAGGCGAGCAAGGATAGCGGTTGCCTCTCCTGAATTGGCCGGCCGCACCCGTCCTCGCTCCGTCACAGTCGGCAGCGATTCAAAGGCAATGATGCGCCCATTTCGCGCGCAGCACGTGATGCGCAAGATGACTCCCCAGCGGCAATCAGCCGGATAAAGCTGATCGAACAACAGGTTGCCCAGGCTGTAGGCGACCAGCGTCTCTCTTACCCACTCGACCGGCTGCAAGACGTGCGGCCCGTGACCGATGACGAGGTCGGCCCCAGCGTGGGCTAACGCTTGTGCGATGGATTGCTGGCGCGGGCTGGGCGCAGCCTGGTATTCGCCGCCCCAATGCACGGAGACGATGACCAAATCAGATTGCTTGGCGGCTGCGCTCACCCTCTGGCTTGCCGCTTCAACATCCAGGGGAATGGTCGAATCATCGAACGCAAGCAGGTGATAGCGGAGGGAAGGGTAGGGCGGTTGGCGACTCGCCAGGCGACCTGTGTGCTGATTCGTCACGCCCACGATTTCTGCTGCGTTCAGCGTGTCCACCGTTTCGGCCAGCCCCGCCTCGCCCGCGTCCAGCGCGTGATTGTTCGCCAGCGAGACCGCGTCGAATCCGGCAGCGCGGAGCGCGGCGACTGACGCCGGCGTTGCGCGCAGATCGTATCCGTCGCGGATTTGCGGCGCGGTCGTCAGCGGCGATTCGAGATTGGCAAACGCCCAGTCAGCCGCGGCCAGCCAGGGACGCGCTTGGATGAACGCCGCCTCCCCATCCCCCTCCAGCGCCCGCGCCACGCCGCGCCCCAACATCACGTCGCCGCCGAAGGCGAGCGTGAACGCGGGCGGCGCAGATTCCCCCGGCAAGCAAGCCAGAAACAAGCCAACGAGCAACCAGGCGACGACGAAGGACGAATAACGAAGGACGAAAGAAGCATCGGTCTTTCGTCCTTCGTCTTTCGTCAGATGTTTTATCGGGCGATAAAGCTTGATGTCCACTGGGGTTGAGGAGGCGCTTGACCGGCCTTGACCTTGACGCGCCAGGATTCGTCGGTCAGTCGGTCGTTCATCGGCCAGGGGAACTCGTAGTAAGAAAAGACGCCGCCTTTGGCAATGTTCAGGCCGCCCTTGCCGTTGGGCACGACGGCATAGATTTCAAAGATGCGACCGGTGGCTTCTTCCAACACCTGGCCGTTGGGATCGGTCGCCACGTCGGCTACCAAGGCCGCTTGATCGTCCTCGCTAAAGAACGGCCGGCCTTCGCCCTGCGGATCGGCGGCGGCTAGCGTCATCGCTTCCAACTCGCCGCCGAAATACTTGAGCCGCTCATAGTCGCCCTGGCTCAAGGGCTTGCCGGCCAGCTCGTCCTGCGATACCTTTAGCAGGAAGGACAGCAGGTCGTCCAGGCGCGTTAGATTGGCTTTAGTGTTCTCGGTCAACAGGTTGCGGCTCTTGAGTCCGTCGTGGGTCATGCGCGCCAGCGTGAGCAGGCGCGCGTAGGCTTCCGGGTTCGGCTCGACCCAACTGCGTGGCGGCTCCGGTTCCTCTCCTCCGCCGCCCATCTCGGCCATCACCTGCTTGGCGTAAAGGATCGTGTCGTGCTTTAGCTCCGTCCACGAGCCAAGCGCAGTGTGAAGGTCTTTGCGCGTCCACGCCTGCGTTTGCATGAAGGATGGATAGGGGGAGCCTTTGGGCTCAACCAGCGGTTGCAGCGCGTACAACCAGCTCCAATAAAGGTTCTGCGTCCACGAATCAGTTTGCAGCGCCGAGACTTGTTTGCGCACCTTGTCCATTTGTTGAGGATAGTTGGTGTAAGCTGTCTCGCCCATCTGCTCGAGGATCGTGAAAGCTTCTTTGGAGCCCATCGCCGCCATCACGTCGAGGCCCTTGGGCAGCCAGCGTTCCTTGCCTTGCTGGCCCACGTTGCGCCAGATGAGTTGCTGGAAGATGTACGCATCCAGCGTAAAGCGTTGCCCCATGAAGCGAAAGCCCTGCGTCACCTGCGCCTTGTCCTCCCAGATGTAGACCCACATCGAGTTGACCTGTGGCGGCGGCAGTTGGCGAGCAGCCTGGAGGAACGTATCCAGCTTGGCCTTGTCGGCGATGGCTGAAGGTTGGGCGCTAGCGCCATAGATGCTTTCCCACAGCGCGCTGTATTCGTAAATGCCCAGGTCGTCGGCTTTGCCGACGATAAACACGGTCGGGTCGTACACGCGCGCCCAGATTTCGGCGGCGGGCTTGCCAGCCACTTTGGTATTCCGTAAGATGTAGGTGATGAGCAGTGCCATGCGCGTCTCGTCGGACTTTTGCAAGCGCAGGTTGATGCGGCCATACCACATCATCACGCGAAAGTAGCGTTGCAGTTGCTCACTGCGGGTATAGTGGCCGCGCGGGACATATTGCGAATAGTCTTCGCACAGGCAGGCTTGATCGCGGCACTGCGGCGGCGGATTCGTGTCGCAAGGATTGCAGCCTGGGGGGCAGTCCTGGCTAAAGATCGGGCTGCCGCTCACTCCCCCGTGCGCCTGGATCAGTTCCAATTCCTTCTTGACCAGGCCGGCTACCTCGGACGGGATCGCCGCGCCTGGGTTGATGAGATTATCGGCCACGACGAAATAGGCCCAGACGCGCAGCGCGATTTTTTCCATCTCGCTGCCTCTGAGCTTGCCGTAGAGGTCTTGCGCCGATGCGACGCAGGCGCGGGTCAAGGCGGCAATATCGGGCGCGAAGCGCTCGCGCTCCAGGTCGCGCAGCATCTTGTCAAAGATCAGATGGTAGACGTGGTAAACCGAATCGGTGGTGACAAAGACGGGCAGCTCTTTGTAGCGCACGTCTTCATAGACCTGAAAAAACTCGCGCCAATCGCCGGGCGCGACGACGAACCCGTTTTGCGTCAAGAGCTTGGCCTGCGCCGGGCTGAGCTTGAACTGGCCGTAATTGCTCACCGCCGCTGGGTCCACGGGCAGTGAATAACCCTGGTATTTTGCGGGCAGGTTCACCGAGATTTTCTTGTAGGTGGCAAAGCCCTGTCCGCGCACGTTGGGCGGCGGAGTCATGGGCACGACGGCTGCCTTGGTCGGTGTAGGTGGAGCCGTGGGGCGCGGCGCGGTTGGCTGGCCGGGCCGGGCCGTGGCGGAGGGCGTCGTCAGGAATGGCGTTGGTTGGGGCGCGTTGCAGGCCAGGATGGCGAGGATGAGAAACACAATGGTAAGCGTGGGTTTCGTTTTCATCGGGAACCTCCATGCGCGAGACGAAAGATCAATCCCCTCCTCTACGCTGCGGGGGCAGGTGACGAAGGGCAAGTGGGACATTCGTTCTTTGTCGTCAACGGACAAGCACGTCAAGTATACTGTCACTATCGGCATCGGTCAAGCAAAGCTGATGCAAGATGCCGGGAGACGAGCGCCATTCCAATGTGAAACCAAAGCCGTTCCACTTCCACACCCCCACGCGAGTGGCGAGGCCATCGCGGCCAGTGGTATAGTCGCTCTCCAGCGCCACGACTTCGTTGCGGCGGTCGCCGTCTACGTCGCCGACGGCCATGGCCAGGAGCGGCGCGGGCAACGCGGACCCGGCCCAGACCTGATGCCCGTCGAGCGGGTCGAGCAAAATGAGATGACAACTATCGCCGGCTGCATCGTGAAAATCGGCGATGGGACTGGCAGCGGAACTCCATCGCTGGATGGGCCAGTCGCGCCAGGGCCGCCAGACCACGAGCGTCCATTCGGGGAGGTCGTCGCCGGTCACATCGGCCAGTGTGGAGGCGGTGATGCGCCACGCGGGTTGAGTGAATGGAATGGGAGATGTTGAGACGGGGGGACAAGGAGACAAGGTGACAAGGGGAGTAAAGGAACCTTCTCGAAGAGCATAAACCCGCCAGGGCGTGGGAGGCGCGGAACACGGGAGCGATGCGAGGAGGACGAGCGCGACAATCGTGGTCGCGCCTCGGATGGTTTGCCACACCTTACTGAAATCGCGGGTATTCGCTGACATGTTTCCCGTCATTGGCTTAAAAGCTCGCCGCGGTCGGCTGCGATTATAGCTCAGTTTCTGCAAAGGAATAGGTTCGAGTTCGTGAGCGTGGGGCCAAGGCCGCTTGCGCAAGAGTGCGCCCGGCGCCTGGCGGGGTCGTGCCTTCAGCGGGTTTTCCGGCCAAGCCTCTGTTCTCGAAGGGGAAACATGCCTCAACGCGAAACGCTCCCAGTTCCTAAAGCCCGTGGTGGGCCGGGGGCTGGCCCCGCGCGCGACGCGTCAGCACAAAGTCAAGCCGACGAATACTTGACAGTGAGAATTTAATAGAATACAATGCAACCCATCTGACAAGGGCAGTGTGCCACGACTTGCCCGTTTGCTTTTGCGCTCCCCATTGGCCTGGAGGTCTAGTTTTGCTTTTCCCTCCTCACCGTCGCGTTGCGGTTGGCGTCTGGAAAAAACCATGATAGACAGTGATTCGAGCCGCGGAAAAATCAAAATCCTGCTGCAGCAGATGAGCCGGGTGCGGCAACGCGCGAGTCACTCGAGGCAGGCCGAGCCTCACGGCGACACCCTCTCGGCCAAGTCGCAGGCTGTCGTCGAGCGCAAACGCCTGGAGGAAGCGCTGCGGGCGAGCGAAGACAATTGCGGCCGGCTCGCCGAGCTTTTCCCGGGTTTGATCGGCGTCCAGGTCAAAGACAGGCTGGTCTCGGTCAACGCGGCCGGGGCCAAGTTGCTCGGCGCGGCGAGCCAGGAACAGTTGATAGGAAAACCCGTCACGGATTTCGCGCATCCCGATTGCCGCGAGGCCCTCGCCGAGCAAATCCGGCAAGTGAGGGAACGAGGCGCCGAGTCGCCTCTGGTTGAAGAAAAGTGGGTCCGGCTCGACGCGGCTGTGATAGACGTAGAAGTGGCCGCCGTCCCCTTTACTTACCAGGGCCAACTGGCCGTGCAGATTGTCGCTCGCGATCTCACGCTGCGCAAGCAGGCCGAGGCCGCGCTGAGGGAAAGCCGAGAACGCCATCGCCGGTTCGTCGAGTTGTCCCTCGACTTGATCGGCGTCGAAACGGCGCGCACAGCCGAGTTGCGCGCGGCCCGACGCCGCGCCGAAGAGGCCGACCGGCTAAAGTCGCGCATGCTCTCCACCGTCTCGCACGAGCTGCGCACGCCGCTGACCTCGATTCGGGGGCAGATCACGACGCTTTTGGATTACGCCGAGCACATTGACCTGGAACAGCAATTAGAGATATTGCGTCTGGCCGATAGCGAGGCGGCCCGGTTGGACGAGCTGCTCAGCCATTTGTTGGACATGTCGCGCCTGGAGGCGGGGATGCTGCGCGTCGAGCCGGTGGCGACCGATTTGCTGCCTGTCTTGCAAGAGGCCGTGACCCTGATTGCGGCCCAAGCGCCTTCCCATGCGATTGTCACTGATTTGCCGGCCACGCTGCCGCTGGCGCAAGCTGACCGGCGTCGGGTGATGCAGGTGATGAGCAACCTGTTGAGCAATGCGGTCAAATTCTCGCCCCCCGGCACCACGGTCACCGTCAGCGCCGATGTGTACCCGGCGACTATTGTCATTCACGTGCGCGACCAGGGGCTGGGCATTGCATCGGAAAACCTCCCCTTTATTTTTGATCGTTTTTACCGTGTGGAAGAATACCAAGTGCGCACCAGCGGCGTGGGCCTGGGGCTGGCAATTTCCAAAGGACTCGTCGAAGCGATGGGCGGCCAGATCGGGGTCGAAAGCCGGGTCGGACAGGGAAGCGTTTTTTCTTTCAGCCTGCAGCGCACACAAGGAGTCAAGGATGGCGACATATACGCACATTCTGGCCATTGACGACGAGCCTGGCATTTTGCGCTTTTTGCAATACAACCTCCAACTGGCCAACTATACGGTGCAGACGACGGCGCTGGGCGCGGAGGGGCTGCGGTTGGCTCTGGAGGCGGCCCCGGACTTGGTGCTGCTGGACTTGCGATTGCCGGACATGGATGGGCTGGACGTGCTGCGTCGGCTGCGACGGCAGTCGCAGGTGCCGGTCGTCATCTTGACGGCGCGCGACGACGAAGAGAGCATGGTCGCCGGCCTCAAGCTCGGCGCCGACGATTACCTGGTCAAGCCTTTCAGCGGGCGCACGTTGCAGGCGCGGATCGAAGCGGTCTTGCGTCGTTACCAGCCGGCCGCGTCGTCGCCGTCGGCGACGCCGGAAAAAAAGACGACGTTCCAGTCCGGCCTGCTGTTCGTGGATGCGGCGAACCGGATGGTGACGCTGAATGGCGCGCCGGTGAGCCTGACGCCGACCGAGTTTGCTTTGCTCTCCGAGTTGATTGCTTATCCTGGCAAAGTCCGCCTGCACGGCGACTTGCTGGACGCCGTATGGGGGTCAGAGTATCGAAACGACGCGACCATCTTGCGCGTCACCATTTACCGTTTGCGCCAAAAAATCGAGCCGGACATGGCGAATCCCATTTTTATCCGCAACGAGCCGGGTGTGGGATACGTGTTCATGTCCGAGACGCGTGACCAGCCTCCCCCGGAACAGGTTGCCCAATTCCAGCGACCGGAGCATCACGGGGATGAAGACCTCTTTGTCGAGAGAATGTTCGAGTAGCCTGGCGCGCTTGCCAGGGCGGATGGGTTTGAGGAGATTTGAGAGTGCATACCCGCCTTGCGCTTTGGTTGAGCCATGTGGTGGATGTGCGTTCTGACAACCCCGAGCTGCGCTGGCGCGGCAGGCTGCTCAACGCCCTCATCTTTGCCCTCATGATCGGTCTCTTGGCTTTGATGGGGGTGAATCTCCTTCGATTCGCAAACCCTGCGCGCTTATCCTATCTCCTCGGCGGCGTTCTCGTTCTGATCACGCTCGTGGTCATCCTGTGGCTCAACCGGAGCGGACGGGTTCGGCTGGCCGGCCACTTGTATCTGGCGTTGTTCGTGCTGGCGGTGTCATGCCTGTTCCGCATCGAAGATTTGGATCGGGCCATGGCGCTGTACATCGTGCCGACGATGAGCGCCAGTTTTGTGCTCGTGCCGCCCAGCTCCTTTGTCCTGGCAACATTGTCGGTCTTGGGCTACTCGCTGGCGTATGCCGCCTCTTTTCCACGTCTCCCCTACAACTATATTTCGAGTTTGGGCTTGTACCTGGCGGCTTGGGCGGCCTGGCTGGCAGCCCGAAACCTGGAAAAAGCCCTGCGCGAAATCCGCCAGCACGCCAACGAGCTGGACCGTTGTGTGCTGGAGCGCATCCACGACCTGACGGAGGCGCTGGCGCGGGAGCGCGCTGAGTCCGACGCCACACAGGCCGTTCTCCAAAGCATTGGCGATGGCGTCATGGTCTTTGATCAGAGTCGGCGCGTGATTGTCGCCAACCCCGCGGTGTGCGCTGTGCTCGAACGCGGCGAGGCAGACGTGCTCGGCCATACGATCAGCGAGGTGATGGGCGAAACGGTGAGCCTGGAAGACCAGGCGATCATCCGCTCGCTGATCGAAGGCGAACGACCGGCGCGCGCCGGCCTCAAGATTCCCTGGGGACACAAGACGGTGGCCGTCAGCCTGGCGACGCTGGATTTGCCTTTGGCCGGACAGCGGGGCAGTATGGTCATCTTGCGCGATATTACCAAAGAGGCCCAAGTAGACCAGATGAAGAACGAGTTCGTGTCCATCGTCTCGCACGAGCTACGCACGCCCATGACCTCGATCAAGGGGTACGTCGACTTGCTCGCGATGGGATCGGCGGGCGCCGTCACCGAGGCGCAGCGCGGCTATTTAGACATCATCAAGACGAGCGCCGACCGGTTGAGCGAGATGGTGGACGAGCTGCTCGATCTCTCGCGCATCGAAGCCGGAAAAGCGCAAATGCGTTATCAGGCCGTCTCGCTGCCGCGCGTCTTGCGCGAGGTGGCGGTGATGCTCCAAAAGAATTTTGACGAGCGCGGTATCCAGCTCCACCTGGACATCCCGGATGACTTGCCCGACGTGCTGGCTGACCCGGGCCGACTCAACCAGATTGTCACCAATTTGCTTTCCAATGCGCTCAAGTACACGTTTGAGGGCCGCGTGGACGTCAAGGCGCGCCTCGTTGACGACCTGGTGCAGGTGGATGTGTCTGACACTGGCATTGGGATGACACGAGAGGATCAGGCCAAGCTCTTTACGCGCTTTTTTCGCGCCTCGACCGCCCGCGCTCGCGAAATTTCGGGCACCGGGCTGGGGCTTTCGATCACACGCTCGCTGATCGAGATGCAGGGCGGGCACACCTGGGTCGAGAGCGCCGTGGATCAAGGCAGCACGTTTAGCTTCACCATACCGACTTTGCCCAAGCCTTTGGCGCACATGGCGCCGACCGAGCCGTCGCCCGCGATGATGATCCGGCCGCGCGCCACGCCGTCCAAGATTCTCGTCGTGGATGACGAGTTGCCCGTCGCTCTTGCGCTCCGCCAACAGCTCGAAGTGGGCGGCTATATCGCCTTGATCAGCACGCGTGGAACGGATGCGCTGCCGCTGGCCCGGCGCGAGCAGCCCGACTTGATTCTGCTCGACGTGACGCTCCCCGATGCGGATGGTTTTGAGGTGCTCCAGCAAATCAAGCGGGGAGCAGAGACCCGGTCTATCCCGGTGATGATTACCTCAGCTGTTCCTGAGGAGGAAAAGGGTCGGGCCCTGGGCGCGGCGGATTGCCTCGTCAAGCCGGTGGGCGATCACCAACTCTTGACCAGTGTGCAGCGTGTGTTGGCGGCGGCGTTGGAAAGCGAGTCGCCGTGGTCTGTGCTGGTGGTGGATGACGAGGAAGACATACGCCATTGGTTATCGTTGGAGCTTTTAAAGTGCGGCTTTCTGGTGGCCGAAGCCCAAGGTGGCGAAGCGGCCCTGGCGGCTGTCGCTGCGCGCCCGCCTCACCTGATCGTGCTTGATCCCAAGATAGATGGCTGGGCGGTGATCCAAAAGCTCAGAGAGAACCCCCGGACAGCCCACATCCCCATCATCGTGCTGACGGCCAGCCCGACGGATCTGCAGCGCGAAAAGGCGCGAATGTTGGGGATGGGAGCGGAACAGTTCCTCACCAAGCCCTTGTCCGTCGAGGTGCTCATCGCGGAAATTAAAAAACAGTTGGCGCTGTGACGGCCATCGCGGTCGGGACGCCCGACTCTTGCCAAGACAAGGAGTGTGTGATGACCAAGGTGACGCAGGTTAACCAGGCCCGACTGGAACTGACGCAGGGCGACATTGCCCAGCAGGATACGGACGCCATCGTGAACGCGGCCAACAACTCGCTGTTGGGCGGCGGAGGCGTGGATGGAGCGATTCATCGCGCCGCCGGCCCCGAGCTGCTGGTCGAATGCCGCACGCTCGGCGGCTGCCAGACGGGCGACGCCAAGCTCACCCAAGGGTATCGCCTCAAGGCGCGGTACATCATCCACACCGTCGGCCCGATCTATCGCGGCTCGCCGCGCGACGCCGAGCTGCTTGCCAGTTGCTATCGGCGCAGCCTAGAAATTGCGTCGGCCCATCACTTGCGCAGTCTGGCCTTTCCCTCCATCAGCACAGGCGCGTATGGCTATCCGGTGGAGCAGGCCGCGCCTGTGGCGTTGCAAGCCGTTGTCGAGTATCTCCAAGCTCACGGCGACCTCGAGCTGGTGCGCCTGGTTCTTTACGACCGATACACGTACCAGGCCTACGAGCGCGCGTTGGAGCGTTTGCTTCCTTCAACATGACACCTTGTCAGATGGCCGGCGCGAGGTCTGCCTCTACTTGCTTTTGCTCTAGTAAACTTGCCATCGTGGCGTGATTCGGTAAACCCCCCATACTGAAAGGAGCCGGAAATGAGCAGCCGCATTTTGAACGTCCCGTACAAGTCGCAGAACGACCCGGATGCGTTGAGGAAAAACAATGACTGTGGGCCAGCTTGCGTGGCGATGCTTTTGCTCACGCAAGGCCAGGATGTCCGCACGGACGATGTTTACGCGGCCAGCGGCGTCACAGGTGACCGACCGCTTCGGTTTGACCAAGTCGAGGCCTCGGCCGCCGCGCATGGATTGACGTTGACCAGCCGGGTGGGCCTTGCGCGGCAAGACCTCTGCAATTATATTGACCAGGGCACGCCGGTCATTGCGCTCATCAAGTACGAATACTTGCCCGACCGGCAGGGTCAGGGCACGACCGGCGGCCATTTTGTCCTGGTGGTCGGATACGACGACGACGCGGGCGAAATCGTCATCAATGATCCGTACTATTGGGGCGATCTGCGCAGCAAGGGCGACCATCATCACTATGATTACAACACGTGGGAGCAGGCGTGGGGCCGTTGCAACGAGGACGGAAACCCCAATCACGCGCTAATGATCCCACAGCTTGCTCAACCGGCGCCCGCGTTGCCGGATTATACGCAGACTCTTCCGCCGGCCGGCACCGTCTTTGTGCTGCCGGCCGCTGACCAGTATGGCGGCCTCAAGCTGCGCCCCGTCCGCGATACAAGTCTGGCCGGGCAGGTTGTCTTTTCCGGCCGGCCGTTGACGGTGGTGCAGGGGCTGGTGGCGGGCCCCGGCGATACAACCTGGGTTCTCGTGCGCACGCAGACAGCGGGCGACATGGCCGGATGGGCGTGCGTGCAATCCGGCGGCGAGGCGTATATCGGCGATAGGCCGGGCGCGACGACGGCCACGACCATCAGCCTCATCACCCCGGCCGCGCGCGAGGCTTTCGTCTGGCCCGATGCGGACAAGTACGGCGGCCTCAAGCTGCGGCCCGCGCGCGATGCAAACCTCAGCGGCCCGGCGCTTTCGTCCGGCGCAGAGCTGAACGTCGTGGCCGACCCGGTCGGCTCTGGCGATCACGAGTGGTGGCTGGTAGTGGCGCAAGATGGCAGCGACACGGCGGGCTGGGCGCACGTGCGGCAAGCCGGTGAAGTCTATGTGAGTGAGACGCATCCGAGCACGGCCCCGGTCGCGTTCGCGCCTTCCGAAGAGGTTGACGTGTGGGTCGTCGCCACCGACGGCTTGTTGCTCCGCTTGCAGCGAGATGTCCCGGCTGGGCCTGGCTCGCCGGTCGTGTTTTACAAGCAACATCTGACGGCGCTCGGCCCGGAATCTGACGTGGATGCCAAGGGCCGCACCTGGCGGCAGATTCGCACGGGCGAGGGCTTGGTCGCCTGGGCGCCGGCCAGCGAAAACGGCGAGCGGTATCTGGGCGATACGCCCCCCGGCGCGGCCCCAGCGGCGCCCGTCGCCGCCGTGGCGCCGGGCGTGGAGGTGCGCCCGTTCGGCAAATGCTTGACCGGCGTGGGCATGGCGAACCCGCAGTTGCTCTTGCCCGAGGAATTGACGATGGTCGCCACCAGCCGGGTCGAGGCGTTCAAAGTGCTGACGCTGCCCGATCCTGACGAGAACAAGCAGCTCGTCAAGAGTCTCTATAACGCTCAGAAAGGCTTGTTCATCGTCGCCCGGCTGTTTTTCCAGATTGACCTGGATAACAAGCCCAGGTTCTCGCCGCAAATTTTTGTCGAGACGACGCTCAATGGGATGAACGCGCTGTACGAGGCCGGCGTGCGCTACTTTGAGATTCACAACGAGCCGAATCATCCCAACGAAGGGAT
>CAYHAR010000067.1:15311-18291 GCA_964354595.1 uncultured Anaerolineae bacterium
CCGGCGTGCGCTACTTTGAGATTCACAACGAGCCGAATCATCCCAACGAAGGGATGGGCTGGAACTGGAATAGTGGCGCCGAGTTTGGGCAGTGGTTCGTCCAGGTGATGGACATTTTGCGCCAGCGCTTCCCCGACGTCAAATACGGCTTTCCGGGTCTTTCGCCTCAGCCGAATGTGCCGGATTTCCTGGATGGGGCGACGCCGTTCATCGCCCGGGCCGATTGGGTGGGCATTCACTGTTACTGGCAGACGCTCGACCAGCCGCCGTACCCGATGATCGCCGATAACGCGGGCATGTATTGGCGCGGTTTCCGCAGCCGCTTCCCCAGCAAGCTGTTAATGATCACCGAGTTTAGCAACAACAGCGCGGGCGTGGACCCGGCGGAAAAGGGGCGCCAGTACGCTCGCTATTTCCAACTGTTGCGAAACGAGCCGAATATGGGCGCGGCGTTTGCCTTTGCGCTCAACTGGCCCGGCCAGGACGGCAATCACGAAGGGTGGATCTATGCGGGGCAGGTGACGACTATCCCGTCGGTGTTGGGGGCGCGGGTCGGGGAGCCTGGCTTTCTGGCGTGAGCGAGGACGGCGTGTGTGTGGAACCCCGGCCTTGGCCGGGGTTCTTTTGTGTCGGGATTCGCCCGCTGTTGTGCTATAATCAAGCTGCGCGGACGCGCATTCAGGTTGGGACAAGACGCAGGAGGCACGCATGAGCTTTGCGGTCGGAGAAAGCGTCGGGCCGTACCAGATCACGGCGCAACTCGGCAGCGGCGGGATGGCGATGGTCTACAAGGCTTACCACGCCACGCTCGACCGCTACGTCGCGATCAAGGTGATGCACCAGGCGCTCAAAGAATCCCCCAACTTTTTCGCGCGCTTTCAGCGCGAGGCGCGCATCGTCGCCAGGCTAGAGCATCCGAATATCGTCCCCGTCTATGACTTTAGCGAGCACGCCGGGCAGCCTTATCTGGTCATGCGCTTTGTCGAAGGCGAGACGCTCAAAGCGTATTTGCAGACCAACAGCCTGACCCTTCCCCAAGTGATGGACATTGTGCGCCCGGTGTGCCAGGCGTTGACTTATGCCCATCGCCAGGGCGTGCTCCACCGCGACATCAAGCCGTCGAATATTTTGATCACGCCGCAAGGCGACGTGTTCCTCACCGATTTCGGGCTGGCCAAGATCGCGCAAGCAGGCGAATCCACCCTCACCCAGGACATGCTGGTTGGCACGCCGCATTACATTTCGCCGGAGCAGGCGCAGAGCCGGACCGACCTCGACGCGCGCACAGACATCTATTCGTTGGGCGTGGTGCTCTATGAGCTGCTGGTGGGGCGCGTGCCGTTCCAGGGCGATACGCCCTACGTCGTCATCCACGACCACATCTTTACGCCGCTGCCCATGCCGCGCGATCTCAATCCCGCTTTGCCGGAGCCGTTCGAGCGCGTGCTGCTGAAAGTGCTGGCCAAAGAGCGCGACGACCGCTACGCTTCCGCGGCCGAGTTGCTGGCGGCTATGGAAAGAGCCGTCGCCGAATCCGAACTGTCTGCGCCGGCTATTGCCGCGCCGGCCAGAGCGTCGGGCGAGCAAGCCACCGTCGCCGTCGCCGGCGTGACGCGCGTCGCGCCCGTCCCGCCAGTCCCACGGCCTGCGCCCCCGGCGGCGCCCGCCGAGTCGCGCCAGCTGCTGCCGCTCAACTGCGCCCAATGCGGCGCGAGTCCGCTGACGGACAATGGCGACGGCACTGTGTCTTGCCCGTATTGCGGCTCAGTGTTCGCGCACCCGGAGCGTGTGTGCCCGCGCTGCGAAATGGTCAACGAGGCGGATGCGGCTCGGTGCATCTCGTGCGGAGAAAAGCTGCGCGAGCCGTGCGTGCGGTGCGGCACGTTCAACTGGGTCCATGCGTCGCACTGCCAGAACTGTGGCGCGGCGCTGGACATGCTCGAGCACATTGCCGCCCGCCACTCTGAGACCACCGCCGAGCGTCTCCGCCGCTTTGGATCTGAAATGCCGGCCATCAAGGACGAGGCGGAGCGCGCTTCGCAAGAGCGGCTGGAAAAGATGTGGACGCAAGAGCGCGCTCGGATGGAAAAGCTGGCCAAAGCCAAAGCCGAGCAGCAGCGGCAAGAGCGGCTCATCTGGACGATTGCGGCGGTCGCCATCGCCATGGCAGTGATCGCGATCGTGGCGCTCGCGGTGGTCGCTCAATTGCGCTAAGACCAGAGATAGGTTTATTGAACAATGCCCGCCCCTACGGAAACCTACCAGGTCAAGCTGCCGATCTTTGAAGGCCCGCTCGATCTGTTGCTCTACCTCATCGAGCGTCAAGAGCTTGACATCACCACCGTCTCGCTGGCAGCCGTCACCGGGCAATACCTGGCTTACCTCGGCCTGCTGCAAAACCTGGTCGTGGATCAGATCGCCGATTTTCTGGTGATTGCGGCCCGGCTCATCCTCATCAAGTCGCAGGCACTGCTCCCACGCCCGCCCGATATACAAGTCGAAGAAGACGTGGGCGACGATTTGGTGCGCCAATTGATCGCCTACAAACAGTTCAAACAAGTGGCCAAGGGGTTGGGCCACCGCGAAGAAGAAGGCTTGAAAAGTTTCGTCCGGCTGGCCCCGCCGCCCAAGATCGAAGCGACAAACGTGGACCTGACCGGTGTGACCGTCGAGGATTTGTTGGCGGCGGTGCGGCGCGCCCTGGCCGTGGCGGAACCCTTGCCGTCGGTGGGCGACGTCGTCAAGCCGTTTACCATCACCATCCGTGACCAGATCGCTCTGATCGAGCGGACGTTGAGCATTCAGGCGCGCATCAGTTTTACCGGGTTGCTGCGGCAGGCCGGCTCGCGCATCGAGATCATTGTCACGTTCCTGGCGGTGTTGGAATTGTTCAAGCGTCGGCGCATCGAGGTGGCGCAAGAGCGCATGTTTGGCGAGATTGTCATCCAGCCGGGGGAAGACCACACGCCGCTGGTGATTG
>CAYHAR010000068.1:0-18153 GCA_964354595.1 uncultured Anaerolineae bacterium
TTTGCAATTGCGAGATGGCATACAGCCCGCCGCCCGTGTAATCGAGATAGATGTGGCCGCACCGATCGAGGCGTTCGTACTCGGCGGCGCGCAGCTCGTCCAGAACGCGAGTGCCCTCAAAGGATGGGTAGGCTTGGAGAAACGCGCGGAAGGCGGCGTCGAACTGCGTACAGTCGGTTTCAGACTCCATGCGCTGCCTCGCCTCACAGTGTAATTGCGCTATCCGCCTGTGCGATCGCCGTGATCATATCGGGCATCCGCCCAGGGCTTGCGCCGTGTCCTCAGGCCGAACGTGTCCAGGCATCTTGAAGTGCATCCATCTATCTGTGGCTCTAGTCCGGCGACGTGTTATTTGAGATAGGGGGCGCAAGAGTGCTGACAGGCAGCGCGAACACAAAATTTGAGCCGACACCCGGTGTGCTCTCGGCCCAAATGCGACCGCCGTGCTTTTCGACCAGTTCTCGGCAGATGGCCAGTCCCAGTCCGGCTCCCCGGCTTTGACGCGTGCTGTCCTTGTCAAACTGCTGAAAGCGCTGAAATACTTTGTCAATCTGGTCCGGTAGAATGCCTTCCCCCGTGTCGCTGACGCCAATGATCACCTCGTCCGGATCCGGCCGGTATCGCGCGTGCAATGTCACGCTGCCTCGGGTGGTGAACTTGATAGCATTGGTGATCAGATTCAACAACACTTGGCGGATGCGAATGGGATCTATGCATATCACCGGCAGTTCGGGCGCGATATCCGTCCGAAAAGCGACGGTCGCCGGCCAACGCAACCCTTGTACAATCTGGTGAACATGCAAGAGCAAGTCATTCGGCGCGACAGGCTCTGGATGCAAAGCCAGCCCACCCGCCTCGATCTTGGTAAGATCGAGTAGATCATTCGTCAACTGCAGAGCGTCCTGAACGGCATTGACCGCTCTCGTGATCCACGTCTTTTGTTCAGCATTCAGCGGACCCAAGGTCTCATCCTGGAGCAATTCCAGGGGCGCAACAACCAAGTGAAGCGGGCTACGCAGGTCATGGGCCACGTAGCCCAACAGCACTGTTCGCAACCGGTTAGCTTCGACGGCTTCGGCCCAGCTTTTCTCGAGCTGTGACGCGGCTTCTTTGAGCTCTCGGGTGCGGTCGGCGACCCGTGCTTCCAGGTCATCATTCAATGCCGCATTCTCGATCGCCGCTGCGGCTTGGTTGGCAAACAGAACCAACGGCGTCAAGTCTTCTTCACGGAAACGGCCCCGCACGGAGCGATTCTCGACATAGATCGCTCCGATGGCCTCGCCATGCGAAACGAGCGGCGCGCACATGACGGAGCGCAAGCTGAGCGCCACGACGCTCTGCGAGTGGCCAAATTGCGAGTCCGACATCGCGTCGCGTAGAATGAGCGGCTCGCAGCTTTGGACAACTTTGTTGAGCACCGTGGTGCTGATCTGATCTTGGGCATGCTGCACCTCGCGCCCCTCCCGATCGCGCGCGACGCGAAAGTCCAGTGTTCCATCAGGTCTTGGCAAGACGAGGTAGCCACGTTCTGCGCCCACCAGTTTGATCGCCTCGTCCACCACATAGACCAGGAGCGGGTCGAACGCTCGCAGCTCGGCCATTCGGCGGCTGACGTCCAGGACGCGCACCAAAACCATAGTGTCCACAAGTACCTCCACTCGACGCGGTTGCGGGGATGCAGGGCTAATTATACGTGAGGTCTAAAAGTAGGCAAACCGTCAATCGTTTTTTTTTTCGTTCCGGTCCACAGGGCATCTAGCTCACGGTGCGCGGGGACATGCTTGAGGGCAATGGTCTCGCCCGTCAGCCGGTCGGTGGCGCGATACACCGCGCCCATCCCGCCTTCACCGAGGAGGTCAAGCAGGCGATAGCGGGAGTTGATGGTCGGCAGATCGATCGTCATGCGGCTGGCTCTTCAGCGCGAGTCTGCTCTGCCCAGGCTTCGACCAGCGCGCGATGCAAGGGGACGCTTTCCAGAAATGCGCGCCGCCGAACTTCGTCCGTGATTTTAATCGCCTGGTCCTGCAACAGGGCGTGGGCGCGACTCAGCATGGCCGCCGCGCGGGGATCGTGATTGGACTGGAGAACGTGATAGCACGTCATATAGATTCTGATCGGCTCGTCGGCGGCGATTAGGGCGTTGGCGGAAAGATACTCCAGGATGGCATCCACCTGGGCTTGCGCTTGCGCCAGGTCTCCCCGCGCCAGCGCGACGCGCGCCAGGCCCGCCAGGGATTCGTTGACGACGCTGAAGGCGCCCATCTCGCGGCGCAAATCCACGGCTTGCTGATAGGCGTCGGCAGCCAGGTCTGGTTGCCCGGTGTCCAACAGGGCATTTCCCAGAATATTCAAGGCATACCCTTGATAGCGGCGCGCCCCGATTTGTTGCGTGAGGCGCAGCGCCTGTTGGCACCAATCTTGGGCGGCAGCATAGTCACCCGTCTGATAACACACCAGCCCGAGGTTGGTCAGCGCCAGCCCTGCGGTGTTCCGATCGTCAATCTGGCGAGCATAGCGCAGGGCCTGTTCAAAAAGGGCTTGTGCCCTGTCCAAGTCGCCCTGGCGGCGCGCTATCTCGGCGAGATTACTGAGCAGAACGCCTTCAAGCTGCGAATCGCCGATTTCACGGCAAAGGCGCAGAGCCAGCTCGAAGTGCCGCTGTGTATTGGCATCGTCGCCTTGTTCGGAGCCGAACCAACTGAGATCCAGTAAAGTATTGGCTTGTCCCCGTCGATCGCCGGTCTCCTGGTAAAAGCGCAGGGCTTGTTCAAGGTAGGCTTGCGCCGTAACCGGATCATTCCTTTGGCCGTAGGTTGCGCCGAGCTGGGTCAGGCTGTCTGCCTCCAGGCCAGGCAGCCGCGCCGCTCGCGCCAACGACCGCGTTCGTTCCAGGTGCTCGGCGGCGGCAGCATAATCTCCCAGGTCCAGTAAGGCCATTCCCCAGTGCAAGTGGCCTTCCGCTTCGAGTGCGCCATCGCCGATGGCCCGGGCGAGCGCGGTAGCGTCTTGCGCCGCAGCGATGGCCGCGGCATTTTCGCAGGTGGCCCTGGCGTAGTGTGACAGGCGCACACCGACTTGCACCCGCCGTCGATCATCGGCCAGCGCGTCGGCCAGGCCGGACAGCGCCGCCAAATCTTGCGCCTGGAGTTGACGATGACTCCGCAAGTCGTACACCTTTTCGCGCGTCAACAAGAGCGTGTAGCGCGCGGCGAGGTCCGCTGGCTCGGTCAATTCCAGCGCGCGGGTCAGGTACGTGAGGGCTTGCTCATTGGCATAGCGGTCGGCGGCTTGCTCGCCCGCCAGCCGGGCATAGCGGCGCTCGCCCTCCAGGTCTTGAGCCTGGCCATAGTGATAGGCCTGATCGGCATAATGCGGCGACAGGTCGGCAGCATAGACCTGGTCAATTGCCTGGGCTACCTGCTGGTGCAGCTCACGCTGCCGCGCCGCGCCGAGTTCAAGCAACATGCCTTCGCGCAGCTTGTCGTGCGCAAAGCGCCAGCGTTCATCGCGCATCTCCAGTATCGCCGCGCCCGCGCAATGGGTGAGCCAGCGTTCCAGGTCGGCCGCCGGGGCCAGCCAACGCAGCACGTCCAGGTCCAACTGGCGTCCGGCCACGGCCGCCCGTTGCAACAGCGGCTGATCGTCTGCGGACACACGCTGCAAGCGGCGTTGCACGATGGTTTGGATCCCGCCGGCAAACACGTGCAGCGGCAGCGTCATTCGCCCAATCTCGTCTAGTTGGCCGGCCTCTTCGGCCAGCGCCCGCACCACTTCGACCAGGAAAAACACATTGCCTTCAGTCTCGCGGTGCAAGAAACTGACCAACTCGGAGCGCTGCCCGCCAGCGCCCAACATCGAGGCGCTCAACCGGGCAATGCTCTCTTCAGTCAGGCGCGGCAAGGTCAAGACCTGCATGTCGGGAAGGCGGGCGGCCAAGTCTGGGGCTTCATCCTGCCGATACGTCGCCACCAGCAGCAGCGCCGACTCGGCGGCCAGCCGATTCAGCCGCCCCAGCAAGCCCAGGCTGTTGGCTTCCACCCACTGCAAGTCCTCCAGCAGAATGAGCAGGGGCTGGCGCGCAGCAGTTTGTCGAATCAAATCGCTGATAACCGACAGCAACCGCGTCTGGGCCGCTTGCGGTTCGAGTTCAGGCGCGTCGGCTACCTCACGCCCCAGCAGCGCACTGATATCGGGGACCAAGGCTTTGAGGACACTTGCTTCCAAATCAGTCGGTTCCGTCAGCAGCACCTCCCAGCGGAGCACCTCGCGCCAGAGTTGGTAGGCCCACCCGCCTTCGCTGACGGCCTGCCCGCGCAGCACCGTCGTGCCCTGCACCAGCGCCTGCGTGCGCAGTTCGTCCACCAGTCGTGATTTGCCCACCCCACTCTCGCCCCCAATGAGCCAGGCGCTGCCGTGCCCGCCCACCGCCTGCGCCAACGCCTCGGAGAGTTGCACCAGTTCCTTCTCACGTCCGACGAACCTGGCTGCCTGCAAGAAACTCTCGCGCGTCTCTGCTGTTTCCACAGGCAGGTCTTGCCCCGTCGCCGCGCTCAACTCGTGGATGACGGTCGCCGCATCCGGGTAGCGTTCCGCGGGCGTCTTGGCCAGCAAGCGTTCCAGAATCGCCGTGACAGGGCTGTCAATGCGGGCCAGCACCGTGGCGGTGGGCAGCTCGAGAACCTGGTCAATCAAGGTGCTCAAATCCGCCGTATCAAAGGGATGCCGTCCGGCGAGCAACTCGTAGGCGATGACGCCGACGGCGTACAGGTCGGCGGGGGGAGTGGCCGGCTCGCCACACAGCACCTCCGGCGCCATGTAAGCTAGCGACCCGCTGCGTGACTGCACGGCCTGGTCTCTGGAGGTTGACAAGCCAAAATCCAGCACCTTGACCACCCCCCTGGTCACCAGCACATTGCTGGGCTTGAGGTCGCGATGCAAGATACCCCGCCGATGCAGGTACGCTAGCGCGTGCAAAATCTGCAACAGCAACTTGACCTGCGTTTCCAGAGGTTGGCCCTGCCCCACTTCGAGGATCGTGCGGGGGGCGTCCAGCAAGTCCATCGTAAAGAACGGCCGGCGATTGGCGTCAAAACCATAGTCACGAACGGCGATGATGTGGGGGTGACGTAGCGAGGCGAGTGTCTCGAACTCTTGGGCCAAGGCCAGCGTCGGGTCTTGGTCAGTGCGCGAAGCAAAGCAGAGTTGGCTAGAAGAGACAACAACATGTTTGAGCGCGACCTGGTCGCCGGTCAGGCGGTCAAGCGCGCGATACACGGCGCCCATACTGCCTTCGCCCAGCAGGGCGAGCAGGCGATAACGATTGCCAATTGTCAATTCGTCTCGCGCCATCTGTGCTTTGATATTTTCCCCTTCGCGATCAAGATGGGCAAATCATCTACAGCGTAATCGCGTTATCCGCTCCGGTAATCGCCGTGATAATATCGGGCATCCCCCCGACGACGCCCACACGCACCTTGTCGCGCAGGCCGAACGTGTCAACGCACGTCGAGCAGATGACCAGTTCCACACCTTTGGCCGCCAACGCCTTGAGCTCGTCCAGCACGGGCGAGCCTTCCACGGCAAGCTTGACGCCGTCGGTGTAAAAGCAAATCTGCGTGGGGAGTGGATTGTGTTGGGCGATGAGCGCCAAGAATTTTTTCGCCAGCGCGATCTTGAGCTCGACGTTATCCGTCTGGCCCATGCCACAAGACGTAAAGACAAAAACAGCTTTGTTGGACATCTCAGGCTCCTCCCGTGTAGCCGCACATGCCGACGCGCGGCGAATTGACCACCGGCAGCAGCATGTCCTCGCCGCACTTGTGCTTGGGCGCGTGCTTATCGCACACCCCGCCCTCGCCGTCGTAGATGCACTGGCCGCATACCTGCGTGGCGGGCTTGCCACATTTCTCGCACACGATGGGCGGCGGATCGTTGCGCGCCAGAATCTGAACCGACTTGCCTTTCGCTTCGCCTTCGTATTCCGAGGCGACTTTGAGGGTCAGCGTGGTCGTCGTGCCAAAATCGTACTCGTGTTGGAATTTGAGGCGCGGGCGCAGCACCTCGCCGAGGGGAACGTTCATGCTCCTGGGGGCGCTTCTCCCGCCAAAGATCATCGGCCACATCGAGTCCACGCCGCTAGTGTCCATCTCGTATTGCGCGCCCTCGATGGTAAACGCGCTCAGGTGTCCGCAACACTCTAGCCAGATGTCGCGGAGAAATTGATCGAGGTCACGCAGCGTGGCATCTGCGGGGACTGCCAGGTGCAGCCAGAACACCGGCGCATAGGTTCCTTCAACCATGAGGTGATAAAGTTTTGTCTTGCGCGCCTTGCCGCGACCTTCCAGCTTTTTGAGCGCGTGGCTCTTGCGGCAAGCGGTGATGTGCCGGGTCATGCCGGCCTTGGCAAAGCTTTCACCGCACAGATTACATTTACCCCGAGATACCCACTCGGCCATTGGTCACCTCCACTTGAATTTTTGCGCTGTGACTTGATTTTACCACAGAACGAACTCATGGATTGACGGCCATCAGATACGGCGCGCCGATAGCCAGCAAAACCGCCAGAAAGATCAACCCGAAAACAAAGCCCAAAGTCCAAAAGGCCCGGCGAGAGATATAGCCACTCCCAAAATAGACCGGAGCCGGGCCGGAGGCGTAGGGAGTGATGACGCCCATCATGCCCAGCGAGTAGACCAGCAAGAGGGCGAACACTCGAACCGGCATACCGGGCACCGCCGCGCCCGCCGCCAGGATCACGGGCAAGACCGCGCTGGTGTGAGCCGTGACGCTGGCGAACATGTAGTGAACGAGGAAAAAAATGATCACCAGAACAACCATCACGACTATCGGCGGCCAGCCGGTCAGGAACGCCGCTGCGCCCGTGGCGAACCAGGCGATAAAGCCCACCTTGTTCAACCCATCGGCCAGCGTGATGAGCGTGGCGACCCAGATCAATACGTTCCAGGCTGGCTTGTTGCTGAGAATGTCATCCCACTTGACGACGCCTGTGATCACCATCAAAGAAATGACGACCAGAGCCACAGTGGTTGCATCCACCCAGCCACTCCCGAAAATCCACAGCGCCAATGCCGTGATGACCAACGCAGCCATCACCAACTCTTGCCACGTGATCTTGCCCATCTTGCCCAGCTCCTCACCGGCCCAGACCGGGACCTCTTGGCTGTTCTTGATCTTGGGCGGATAGAGCTTGTAAACGAGCCAGGGCAAAATGGCGAGGAGAATCGCGCCGACAGGCAAGAATCCGACAAACCATTGGGTCCACGTGACCTCGACTTGAGCTGTTTTCTTCATCAACTCAACAGCAAGCACATTCGGCGCGAGAGAGGTGATGAACATGGAGCTGGTGACGCACGACGCCGCAAAAGCCGTCCACATGATGTAAGAGCCGATCTTGCGCGCCGTCTGGTCAGGCTGCGAGCCATACAAGCCGGGGATATTGCGGATGATGGGAAAAATCGTCCCGCCGCTCCGCGCCGTGCTGGAAGCGGTGACGGGAGCCAGAATCAGGTCGGACAAGGTGATGGCGTAGCCCAGGCCGAGCGTCTTGCTGCCCAGAGCCTTGACCAGCGCAAGCGCGATGCGCCGGCCCAGGCCGGTCTTTTCATGCCCGACTCCAAACGTGAACGCGCTAAAGACCAGCCAGAGCGTGCTGCTGGAAAAACCCGAGAGCGCCCACTTTAGCGCCTCGGCCGGCCACTTGAAGGCCGGGTCGGCCAGTTGCTTGGCGTCGAACAAGGTGACGTTCCCCAGCACCGCCATCAACGTCACGCCGACCAGGCCCACCGCTGCCGCCGGAATCGGCTCTATGACCAACGCGACGATGGCGCCCGCAAAGATGGCAAAGTAATACCAGGCGTTTGGCTTGAGGTCCTGCGGAACGGGGAAAATGGCGATCACCGCCGCCACGAGCAAAGGCCCAAGTGCTTTCCAGGGGATAGACTTCATCTCGACCTCACCGACCCAAGTTTGACAGTCTGCTGTGAGGGTAGTATATTAGTGACATGAAAATCAAAACCTCTATTACCCTATCTAGAGACGTACTGAAAACCGTTGACAAGCTTTCACGGTCGTACAAGAATCGCTCCGAGTTCATTGAATTGGCTCTGAGAGCTTTTATCGCCCAGACGTTGCGGAAGGAGCAAAACGCTCAAGACCTCGAGATCATTAATCGGCGCGCTGAGGCTCTCAACGTGGAAGCCGAGGATGTCCTTGCTTACCAGGCGGCCTTGTGAAACGTGGTGATCTCTATCGCGTCGCGCATCCCTCGGCCAGAGACCCCAAAAGGTTCAGGGTTTTTGTGGTTGTGGGCCGCCAGGTAGTGATAGACTCGCGTTTTTCCACCGTCATTTGCGCCCCAGTTTACACCACCCACGACGGTCTATCAACCCAGGTGCTGGTTAGCGAGGACGAAGGCTTGAAGCACGACAGCAGCATCCACTGTGACGAATTGGTGAGCCTTCCAAAATCAGCCTTGAATTACATCGGCACGCTCTCTCCCCAAAAGATTCAAGCCCTCAATAAAGCTCTGCGTATTGCTCTAGACATTGCAGGATAACTCGTCTCTCTGACAGCCTGCTTCGCCGGGCTTTTTTCAGCCTGATGTCTCAACTTTTATTCCATCCGAAATAGCTTTCTGCCTCTCGCCAAGACGCAAAGCAGCCACACGTTCTACTTGGGCGGCGGCGCGCTGGCGAACACGTACCCCACGCCGCGCACGTTGAGGATGTATTCGGGATTGGCGGGATCGGTTTCGAGCTTTTGCCGCAGGCGGCGAATGTGAACACGGACGATGGCGCGCGCTTCGTACTCGTCGGCCTCGTAGCCCTGCACGGCGCTGACCAGCTCGCGCGGGGAGACGACTTGATCGGGGTGCTGCATCAAATAAGCCAGCAGCTTGAACTCGGTCAACGTCAGGTCGAGCAACTGGCTGCGCACCGTCGCCACGTGGCGCTGCAAGTCCAGGCTGATGCCGCGCGATTGGATAAAGCGCTCCGGGGCGGCGGTTTCGGCCGTTGCCGCGCCGCGAACCTGAAGCTCGCCGATAGCTTTTTGCATCAGCGTCACCAGGTCGCGCTGGCGCAGCTTTTGCGCGCGGTGCGCCAGCCCACGCTGGACGGCGGCCAAGATTTCCGGTACCTGGCACGGCTTGAGCAGATAATCGAACGCGCCGCGCCGCATGGCGCTGATGGCCGATTCGAGTGTGCCGTGCGCGGTCAGCATCACGACGACCGTATCCGGCGCGATCTGGCTGGCGGCCTCGATGACCTGCAGGCCGTCCAGCCCATCCATCCGCAAATCGAGCAGCATCAGGTCCGCCGGAGTGCTTTTCAGCTCGGCCAGCGCCGCCTCGCCGTTGGCGGCGGTCGTCACTTCATAGCCCGCTCCGCCGAGAATCTCTTCCAGCGTCGCGCGCATCACGGCCTCGTCGTCTACGACGAGAATGCGAGAGGGGGGAAAGTCCCGCTGTTCCATGTCGCCTCCATAATATGTGAAGTGTAGAGAGTGAAAAGTGGAGAGCGAAAAGCAGAGTGGCAGCTGTTTTACTCTCCACTCTCCACACTCTACTCTCTACGTCCCAATGGGCAGTCGCACGGTAAAGGTCGCGCCGTGGCCCGGCTCGCTTTCCACGGTGATGCGCCCTCCGTGTCGCTCGATAATCCCGTAACTGATCGCCAGGCCCAGTCCCGTCCCGGTAGACTTGGTCGTGTAGAACGGCTCAAAAATCTGTTTCGCGTCTTCAGGTGAAATGCCCGGGCCTGTGTCGTTAAAGCTGACGCGCATCTCGTCGTCCTGGCACATCGTCGTGACTGTCAACTCGCCGCCCTCCGGCATGGCCTCGGCGGCGTTGATGACGAGGTTGAGAAAGACCTGCGTCAACTGGTCGGGCACCGCCGCAAGCTGCGGCAAGTCCGCCGCCAGCTTGCGATGGACGCGCACGCGTCCATGCTGCAATCGCTTGCCCGCCAGCGCCAGCACCGACTCGATCAGGTGGTTGACCTGCGTCGGCATCCGGTGGCCTTTGGACGGGCGATAAAAGTCCAGCGTCCGCGTGACAATCGTGATCAGCCGCTCAACCTCTTCTTGGGCCATTTGCAGGTAGCGCAATTTCTTTTCGTCCGTCAACGGGCGATTGAGGACGAGGTGCATGCAGTTGTGGATGGCTTGCAGCGGATTGTTGATCTCGTGCGCGATAGAGGCCGCCAGCCGCCCGGTGGCGGCGAGCTTTTCGGCGTGGACGAGCTGCGCCTGAGAGCGCTCCAGCTCTTGCTTGGATTGAGCCAGCTCGCCGTACAGGCGGGCGTTTTCCACCGCCACGCCGACCGACGACGCCAGGAACGACAGCGTCTCTAAATCGTCGTTCGTAAAAGGCCCGCCGATTTTGTTAATGACCTGAATCGCGCCGATGGCCTTGCCTTTGACGACGATGGGCACGCACAGCGCCGAGCGCGTGGTAAAGCCGGTGGCGCGATCCATCTGGGCCGAAAACAGCGGGTGCGACGGCGCGTCGTGGATGAGCAGCGGCTCGCGCTCCTGGACGACGCTGCCGACGATGCCTTGGCCGGGTTGAAGCGTATAATCCAGAATCCACTCCTGGTCACGGCTGAGCGTTTTGCGGAAGATAAGCTGCCCGGATGTGTCGTCCACCAGCGCGAGCGAGCCGGCCTCGGCGTGCAAAAACTCGCGGATGCCGCGCATCGAGACCGTCAGCACGGTTTCCAGGTCGAGCGTGGACGCGATGGCGCGGCTGATGTCGTTGAGCACGGCCAGGTCTTCGCTGCGCGTCTGCGCCGCTTCGTACAGCCGCGCTCGCTCGATAGCCGCGCCGACTTGATGCCCAATCGCCACCAGCAGGTCAAGGGTGGCGGCATCCAGCTCGCGCGGCCCCCGGCTTGCCACTAGCAAAGTGCCCACCACGCGGTCACGGCTGCGCAGCGGCGCGCACGCCGCGTTGGGCGCGGTCTCACTGGCGAGCGAAAGCAAACGCGGCTGCCCGCTTTGCGCGACTTGGTTCGCCGTCTCCATTCCCACTGTCAGATCGAGTGTCTCCCAGCGATTGACGGCGAGGGCTTGGGCGCCAGAAGTCGTCAACGTGATCGTGCCCGCTTCCAACTCGAGCGCGTGGAGCACCTGGTCGAGCGCGGTGCTCAACACGTCGGGCAACTCTATCGCGCGGCCGACCGTCTCGGCGATAATGTTGAGCGCGGCCAGCTCGCGGTTGCGGCGGCGGATTTGCTGCTCGGCCCGGCGCACGCGCAGCATCGCCCCGACGCGCGCCAACAGCTCGCGATTGTCGAACGGCTTGGCGACGTAATCGTCCGCGCCGATTTCCAGCCCATACGCCCGGTCGGCCACTTTGCCCATCGCAGTGAGCATGATGACCGGAATGCCCTCCAGCGCCGGGTTGGATTTGATGCGGCGACAGACTTCGTAGCCATCTATGCCGGGCAGCATGATGTCGAGCAGCACCAAGTCAAACGACTGCTCGGCTTGAGGGGTCTGGCCGCCCAGGATCGCCAGCGCCTCTTCGCCGCTGATGGCCGCCTCGGCGCGGTGGCCCGCGTTGACCAGCAGCTCTCGAATAAAGGCGTTGATCCGGACGTCGTCGTCTACGACCAGGATGTTGTCGTTGCTCATCGCCGCTCCCGCCGGCTCACGGCTTGCCGGCGCGACGCTTGCTCAATATCGCCTCGATGCGCTTTAATAGATCGGGAATGTCGAACGGCTTGGCGACGTAATCGTCCGCGCCCATCTCTAGCCCGTAGGCTTTATCAGCGACCTTGCCCATCGCCGTGAGCATGATCACCGGCAGACCGGCCAGCGACGGGTCGGTCCGGATGCGATGGCAGACTTCGTAGCCGTTGATGCCGGGCAGCATGATGTCGAGCAGAACCAGGTCAAACTTGCCGGCCTGCGGCGTCTGGTCGCCCAGGATCGCCAGCGCCTCTTCGCCGGTGAGGGCCGGCTCGGCGCGATAGCCAAAGTTGGAAAGCATCTCTCGGATAAAGGCATTGATCCGAACTTCGTCGTCTACCACCAAGATGTTGGCGTTGCTCATCGTCATTTGCTCCTGCCAGATCACACGGCTCGGGGAAAAAACCAATGACTACGTCTCTGCGAGAGTTCCTCAGACCAAAAGCTCCTGTGAACTTGCTCGGCCAGGCTAGCAGGCTGTCGGAGAGGTACGCGAAGCGTAGCCCCTCGTGGGCGACGGGCACAAGGCCCTATGCTACAGGTGTTCTCCGACAGGCTGCTATACCAGGCGTTTCTCGAGTTCGAGCAATTGATTCCTCAAGCGCGCAGGCAGACGACCACCCAATCGCGCGAAATGCTTCTCAATGTCTGGCGCTTCGGCTTTCCAGGCGTCTGTGTCAACGCGCAGCAACTCGTGGAGGTTTGCCGGCGGGATGTCCAGGCCGGTCAGATCCAGATCGCCCTCGTCCGGCAGAAAGCCGATCGGGGTCTGCCTGGCTCCGATCTTGCCGTCCACGCGGTCGCACATCCATTTGAGGACGCGGCTGTTTTCGCCATAGCCCGGCCACAGGAACTTTCCTTCCGGACTCTTGCGGAACCAGTTCACGTAGAAAATATGCGGCGCGTGGCTGGCTAGCCGGTCGCCCATGTCGAGCCAGTGCTGGAAATAGTCGGCCATGTGGTAGCCGCAGAAAGGCTGCATCGCAAACGGATCGCGCCGGAGGTTGCCCACTGCGCCAATGTTGGCCGCGGTCGTTTCGGAAGAGGCCGTGGCCCCAAGGAAAACGCCGTGATCCCAATTGAACGCCTCGGTCACGAGCGGCACAACGCCCGCGCGGCGACCGCCAAAGATGAAAATATCAATCGGCACGCCCTCGGGCTTTTCCCAATCCGGGGAAATCACCGGGCACTGGGAGGCGGGAGCGGTAAAGCGAGAATTCGGATGAGCCGCCGGCTCAGAGCTGCCGCGCTTCCAATCGCGGCCTTTCCAATCTATCGTGTGAGCCGGAGGCTCGCCGCCCATGCCTTCCCACCAGATGTCGCCGTCGTCGGTCAACGCGCAGTTGGTAAAGATGACGTTTTCTTTGAGCGAGTCCATCGCCGCCGGGTTGGACTGGTACGAGGTGCCCGGCGCGACGCCAAAGAAACCGGATTCAGGGTTGATGGCATACAGGCGTCCATCCGGGCCGATCTTCATCCAGGAGATGTCGTCGCCGATGCACTCGCCTTTCCAGCCCGGCACGGTCGGCTGAATCATCGCCAGGTTAGTCTTGCCGCAGGCGGAAGGGAACGCCGCTGCGATGTGATATTGCTTTCCTTCCGGGTTGGTCAGCCGCAAGATGAGCATGTGCTCCGCCATCCAGCCTTCGCGCTTGGCCATGGCGGAGGCGATGCGCAGCGCCAGACATTTCTTGCCGAGCAGCGCGTTGCCGCCGTAACCGGAGCCATACGACCAGATCAAATTCTCGTTCGGGAAATGGCTGATGTATTTTCTCTCGATGGGCGCGCACGGCCAGGGGACATCGGGTTGCCCTTTTTCAAGCGGAGCGCCAATCGAATGCAGACACGGAATGAAATTGCCCTCCGCGCCGAGGGCTTGAATCACTTTATTCCCGACGCGCGTCATGATGTGCATGTTGCAGACCACGTAGGGGCTATCGGTGATTTGCACGCCGATTTTCGCCATGGGCGATCCAATCGGCCCCATCGAAAACGGGATGACGTACATCGTGCGGCCCTTCATGCAGTCCTGGTACAGGCCGCGCATCGTCTGCTTGAGCTCGGCGTCATTGGCCCAATTGTTGGTCGGGCCGGCCTCATCCTGGGTCGGTGTGCTGATATAGGTACGCGCCTCGACGCGGGCCACGTCGCTGGGGTCGGAGCGAAACAAAAAGCTATTCGGGCGCTGTTTGAGCGGAATCGCCATGCCGCTCTGGACCATCTGCGCCATCAGGCGGTCATATTCCTCTTGGCTCCCATCGCACCAATGGATCGCGTCCGGTTGGCACAGGCTGGCCGCCTCGCGCACCCAGTTGTTCAGTTTTCCATTCTTTACGGTATACGGCATTGATTCCTCCGAAAAGTCGGACGGCAAGCGTCAATGAGGAATATAGCATTGTCACGGCAAATCGGCAAGTCGGCAAAAGTCAGCAAATCAGCAAAGCATGGCGCGGCATCCCGCCGCACCCCAATTGTGTGGACACGGATGCACGCGGATTTCACGGATGTCTTGTCCACATCATCTGTGTTCGTCCGTGAGAATCCGTGTCCGAGAAAATTCGCGGCGACCAAGAAAGGGCGCCATTGTTGTAGAGCGCAAGTAGCGGTCTGTCGTCTGCGGTCAAAATCATTGACACTCGCTTGCAAGAGTGCTATACTTTTGCCCACGTGACGCAGGGAGACCCTTGCCCCTGATGGCAGCCAGCCGACTAGCACCAGTCGGCCTTTTTGTAGCCAAGACCCAAAAGGAGAATTGCCGTGAGCACTGCCGAGCCTGTCAAGCCCGCTTTTGTCAAAGGTCTGGATGGCGTCGTCGCCGCGCAGACGATGCTCAGCTCTGTGGATGGCCAGAATGGAGTGTTGACGTATCGCGGGATCAACATTCACGAGCTGGCGGAAAAAGCCAGCTACGAAGAGGTCGTCTATCTGTTGTGGTATGGCAAGCTGCCGAACCGCAAGGAGCTGGCCGACCTGGAAGCGCGGCTGGCCGCGCAGCGCACCGTGCCCGACCAGATCCTCAACCTCCTGCGCGCCACGCCCGATAACGCCGTGCCGATGGTGGTGCTGCGCAACGCGGTCAGCGCGCTGGCAATGTTTGATCCGGACGCCGAAGACATTTCGCCCGAGGCCACCCGCCGCAAGGCCGAGCGGTTGACGGCGCAGATGGGCACGATCCTCACCGCGTATCATCGCATCCGCAATCGCCTGGAGCCGATTGACCCCGACCCACGCCTGAGCCACACGCCCAACCTGCTCTACATGCTCACGGGCGATCAGCCCGACCCGCAGGGCGTCAGGGCGCTGGATTTGTATCAGACGCTCCTGGCCGAGCACGGGATGAACGCGAGCACTTTTACCGCGCGCGTCGTCGCCTCCACGCAGGCGGATTTGCACAGCGCCGTGGCCGGCGCGCTCGGCTCGCTCAAAGGGCCGTTGCACGGCGGCGCCGCCGAAGCGACGATGCGGATGTTGTTCGAGATCGGCGAGCCGGAGAAGGCGGACGCTTTTGTCGAGAATACCCTCAAGACCAAGCGCAAGATCATGGGCATCGGCCACCGCATCTACAAGACCGGCGACCCGCGCGCGGTTCATTTGCAAAAGTGGAGCCAGATACTGGGCGAGCGGAAAGGCGAACAAAAGTGGTTCACGATCCTCAAAGAGGTCGAGCAGGCCGTGCTCAAATACAAGCAGCTTTATCCCAACGTGGACTTTTTCTCATCTACCATGCTGTACTATATCGGCATCCCGGTGGATCAATTCACGCCCATGTTCGCGGCCAGCCGCATCGCCGGGTGGAGCGCGCACGTCATCGAGCAATACGCCGATAACGTGCTCATCCGCCCGCAGTCCGAGTTCATCGGGCTGGCGGAGCAGCATTACGCGCCGATTGAGGAACGGGAGTGACGGGGAGCGTAGAGCGTGGAGCGTGGAGAGTAGAGCGAGCAGAGCCTGACGAGGAACATGATTACGCAAGCAGCAGGCCAAGTCGAAATGATCGACAAAATGCAGGTACCAAATCGTCGAGCTATTGGGCCGGGGCGGCATGGCCGAGGCGCTCGACGAGCGCAAGGCCTGCCAGGCCAGCCTGGAGCGCCACGTCGCGCTCAAGCTGAAAGACCAGCATCCCCGCTCAGACCGTCGAGCGGGACTGGCGTCAGGCCATGCCCCGCGCCGAGCCGGCCCTGAGCCTGGCACCGCTGCCCTTGTCGGCCGTGGTAGGCGCCGCCACGCTGCGCGGACGGGAATCACCACCACCACCCTCCGGCTGGCAGAACAGCCGGTGATGTCTCTCTTACAAGAGCATCACAGCTACATCTACGACTTGGTGCCGCAATGACCGCGACTAGGCGCGTTTTTGAACAAAGCGAATGCTGACGGTAGGCTCACTTTGCTTTCGATATTCAATTATATCAGGATGCGCTTCAGCATATTGGCCCAAGCCTTTTGCATCCCATGATATACGCCCTTTGGCGTAAACTGCCTGAACGCTGTCGGTACGCACGCTCGTCCCGTGACGAAGAACGTCATTCTTGATTTCTGCTATTATGCTGTCAGTGTGTTCAGACGAGGCTTGCAGTAACGGGGCGTATTCGGCTTCAAGAGCATCAAGTTCTGATTGAACCTTCCCCAGTATCTCTGCGCGTTTGGCCTCATAATCCGCTCTCGTCAAGTCCGCCGCTGCTCGGATTTCTGCAAGTTTATAGAGCTTCACTGTGATGCCATCTGGACTTGGACGCTCTGTAACATCTCCAATCAATTTGAGAGCGATATTGTGCAGGCTTGTCCTGAGGAATTGTTGGTTGGCTTTTGACGTACATTTCTTGATGGCCTTGTATTCAAGTTGCCGAATCCGTTCACGGCTTAGTCCAAATTGCTGACCAAGTGCCTCAAGAGTGTCAGGTGGTTCACCGTCCAAACCAAACCGACGGCTAATGATTTTGTGGAGTCTTTCTCCATCCCATCCGGTTACCATTCGTTCTCTGAGTGATTCAAGGAAACTCGTGATAGCCCGTTCAAGATATTGGTTGCGTATGAGTTCAACTTGCTGGCTGTTAAATCCGAGACTTGTTAGCAGAGTGCTTAAGCGCGTCTCTGTTCCGTAGACCGTTGTGAGAAACTCATTGAGACCGTTGACTTGTTGTTTCACATTCATGGCTGACATTAGTGTTCAACCTCACGCAGTGTGTGCGCCGTCGCGGTAGAGAGGGCACGCGAAGCGGCCCGCCCTCCCCCCGCACGGATCCTTCGTTTCCCCCACTTGCAGCAGCGGGGGCGCCCGACCTCCGCCCGATACGCCCGATCAAACCGTCGAGCGGGACTGGCGGCAGGCCATGCCCCGCGCCGAGCCGGCCCTGAGCCTGGCGCCGCTGCTCTTGCCGGCCGTGGTAGGGGCCGCCATCAGGACGGCAATCACCACCACCCTCCGGCTACCCCTGGGAAAGCCCAGGGGCTTTCCTGGCGTTATGGCACGCCCACTGCCACGACACTTTGCGCGCACGGCCCCGCAGGGGAGGAGTGGCGGGGCGGCAGGCGACTGTCGCCCCGACCATAACTTACGCGGGCCTAGATGCTGTGCTTGGGTATGGAAACAATTCTACTCTCACTTTGTCTGATGGCCCAACGAGGGGCCAATCAGGTGAGTGAAAACTGTATTTCAGTCTGAATGGCACGATGGTAAGAGCAGGAATATCGTAAGATTCTGGCTCAGACCTAAACGGCTGCGGAGCGAGTTTCCCATCTTTACCGATAGTCACCACCTGAAACTCGACATAGGGACAAGCCTTACCAACCTTTCCACTATTCTCGACATCGAATTCGATGATGACCTTTACCTCCCCATTTTTCTTCTCCACCACAGGCCTTTTTCTATTCTTGATAGTTAACTTGGTTTCTGGCAGGTCTTCTTGAGATAGATTCGGCGAAGTGCTTGATTGAACTGAAGTGAACGGCAGGGAATCCATTCTCAGAATATCACCAGTACGGTCTATTATGAGTTCATAAACTCCAGCAACACGTTGCTTGGTAACAAACTGAATGACTCCGGGCACTGGAGTTTCAACGGTCTTGTATTCTCCAGAAACGGCCAAAGTCAAAGTGGCGCAGCCTTTTTCTATCTTCCATGCTTCAATCGTGATAGTGTTTCTATTCCGTGACCACCAGTGCCATATGTAACCTGTCTGCTGGACTTTGAACTGCTTAATACTTCTTCGAATGGCAGTTGCCCAACCTTTACTTATCATGGGCGAAGATGGAATTGCTACTTCACTCTTCTTTCGTATAGGCTGAATCACCCAGTACTCAATTATGAGGCCAATTACAATGACGACAACCGGGATGAGGATAAGATTAGTCAAGTTTTGCATTGTGGATTCACTCTGTCACAAGCCGTGTGCACGCAAAGGTTGTCAGACGGCTAACGGAAGCGCAGCACGTTGGGCACAC
>CAYHAR010000069.1:0-5905 GCA_964354595.1 uncultured Anaerolineae bacterium
CCTCCCGCAAGCTCGGCCTGCGGGAGGTTTGTGCTATAATCGCCCTCCGAACACCATGAACCGACTGACGCTCCACTCTGGCCGTCGCAGATCCCCGCGAGGGGACTGGCTCATTCTGACCGCCGTCTTGCTGCTGGCTGCGCTCACTCGCTTTCCCGCGCTCGACCGTGTGCCGCCCGGCTGGCGCGACGACGAGCTGATCGAGATTGACATGGACTCGCGCATCGCGCAGGGCTGGCGACCGCTGTATATCCGCGAAGCCGAAGGCCACGAGCCGCTATATCACTATCTCCACGCGGGCACGCTGACGCTGTTCGGCCGCAACACCTACGGCTACCGCTGGCTGCCGGCCGCGTTCGGCGCGCTGTCTGTGGCGCTGCTCGTCGCGCTCGCGCGGCGCTTGTTCGGCTTGCGTGTGGCCGCGCTGGCCGGCGCGCTGTATAGCGTGGGCATCTGGCCGGTGATGTATAGCCGCTTTGGCGTGCGCCACATCGGCGTGATGCCGTTCGTCCTGCTCGCGCTGGTTGCGCTCGCCCACATCGCAAATCGCAAATCTGCAAATCTGCGATCCGGCCTGTTAGCTGGTGCAGCAATGGGCCTGGGCCTGTATGTCTATTACGCCGCGTGGGTGATGCCGGTCTTTGTCCTCGCGCTCGGCGTGCGCCTGCTGGTGTTTGATCGAGAGCGGTTCAAGCAAGCCTGGCCCGGCGTGTTGATCGCGCTCGTCGTCGCCGGAGTGATTTTCTTTCCGCTCGGATGGGATCTGGCGCGCGGGCCACAGGTGACGCGCATCCAGGTGACCGGCGCGCCGCTGCGCGCGCTGCTCGAAGGCTATCCCCTGCCGGTCGTCCAGACGACGCTGGGCACGCTGGGCATGTTTACCTTTGCCGGCGACCCCGAGTGGCTCTATAATTTTTCCGGCCTGCCCTTGTTCGACTGGATCGCCGGAGCCATGTTTTACCTGGGCCTGCTCATCTGCCTGATTCGCCTGCGGGACGCGCGCTACGGTTTCGCCCTCGTCTGGTTGATCGTCGGCATCGCGCCCGCGTTCATCAGCGTTCCGCCCGGCAGCTATAGCCACACCATCGCCGCGCAAGGCGCAGTCTACCTGATGCCGGCGTTGGCGCTGACCGAGTTGTCCCATCTCAAAGTACGTATTCCCTTTTTGAGATTTGAAATTTTGACTTTGATCTTTGTTGCCTGGGTCGGGTGGTACACCTACCACTATTACTTTGACTGGTGGCCGAATCACGCGATGGTGCGCTTTGCCTATCACGCCGACACGCACGACCTGGCGCGCTGGCTGGACGCGCAAAGCGAGGGCGGCGATATAGCGATCTCGACGACCAGCAACGAATTTGTGCTGGACCCGCTCGCGCTTTCGATGGACCTCAAGCGCAGCGACGTCGCCCCGCGCTGGTTCGACGCCGAGTGGGCGCTGGTCTTGCCGCGCGGCGGCGGGCAGCGCATCGCGCTGCTGTCGTTCCCGCCCAAAATGAATCCGCTGCTCGAGCCATACTTTTCGGCGCGGCAGATGGCCGAGTACGCCAACCCGCCGACCGGGCAATTCGCCTTTGCCGTTTATAAAGACGAAGCCGCGCCCGGCGCGCGTGGAAACGCGCCCAGCAGCGCGCCCAATTTTGACGGCAAGCTCACACTCGTAAAAGCAGAAATTCCTGTTTTACCTCCGCGCGGCGGCGATGGCTTTCTGGTGACGACCTGGCGCGTGGATGGCGCACTGGCCGATCCGCTCGCGCTGTTTGCGCACTTGCTCGACGCCAGCGGGCAAATGATCGGCAGCGACGACCGGCTGAACGTGCTGGCCTCGTCGCTGCGCCCCGGCGACGTGTTCGTGCAGGTCAACCGGCTGCCGCGCCCGGCCCAGGCCGATTGCGCGCCGTGCCGGGTAAAGTTGGGCGTCTACAATCCCGAAACCGGCGCGCGCATGAGCGCGCCCTCTGGCGATAGCGTGCTGCTGCCGTTCGAGGTGAGGCCGTGAGAAAAACCCAGCTCGCGCTGGTCGTGGCGGTCTTGCTCGCGGCGGCTGCGTTGCGCTCTTATCGGCTGGCCGAGATTCCTCCCGGCGTCGAGCACGACGAAGTGGCCGAGTGGCAAATCGCGCGCGGCATCCTGGCCGGGCGTCACGCCATCTTTTTCCGCCAGGCTTACGGCCAAGAGCCGGCGTACCTTTACCTGCAAGCCGCGTCCATCTCACTCCTGGGCGATAGCGTCTTTGCGCTGCGCTTTACATCGTTCGCCGTGGCAATGCTGACGATGGCGGCGTGCTACCGATTGATGCGCCGGCTGTTCGGCCCGGTCGCTGCGCTAACGAGCGTCGCTCTCATCGCCGTGACGCTGTGGCCGTTGTTCTTTGCGCGCGTCGCCATCCGCGGGATGACGCTGCCGCTGATCATGTGTCTGGGCGCAGAGGCGCTGTTCGCCAGTCTTTCATACCCAATATCCAATACCCAAGCAATGTCGCAGGTCACACATCGGCATTGGGTGATAGCCGGGGCATGGTTCGGAGCAGCGGCATACACCTACCTGGCGGCGCGGGCGCTGCCGATTTTGCTATTAGGATTCGCGGCGTATTTGGCGCTGTTTGCGCGAGAGCAGATGCGAGGCAGGTGGAAAGGCTTGGCCGCCATGTTGGCGTTGGCCGCGCTCGTCGCCGCGCCGCTGGCGGTTTACCTCGTGTATAACCCGGATGCCCAGTTCCGCGTGGACGAAGTGTCCGGCCCGTTAAAGCAACTGCAACAGGGCGATCTCTCCGGCGTGCTGGCGGGCGTGCGCGACACGGCGCTCATGTTTTCCGTCCGCGGCGACGAGACCGTGCGCGACAACTGGCCGTATCGCCCGGTGTTTGCCGAGCCGCTGAGCGCGGCGCTGTTCTACGTCGGCCTGGCCGTGGCGCTATGGCGCTGGCGCAAGCCCGAATATGCGTTCGTGCTGTTGTGGCTCGTTGCGCTGCTGCTGCCGACGACGGTCACGGCCGCGCCGCCCAATTTTGTCCGCGCGCTCGGCGCGCTGCCGGCCATCTTTTGCTTTCCCGGCATCGGCGCAGCCGCGCTGTCCAATGGGATGCGCGCCCTTTCGCGCCGCCCCCCTTCGCTCGTCGTCCTTCGTCTCGCGGAGCGGTCCTTCGTCCTTCTCATCGGCCTCAATCTCTTTCTCACCACCCGCGATTATTTCGTCCGCTGGCCCACGCACGATGAGACGCAATTCGTCTGGCAGACCGATTTAGCGTCAATGGCGCGCCATCTCGACTCGGCGCGCGGCGCGCCGCCCGACGTTGCCATCGCTGGACTTGCCAACGAGACGATGGACGACGATTCGCTGCGCCTGCTGATGAAACGCCGCGACCTCGCCGTGCGCTGGTTCGACAGCCGCGCGACGCTCGTCCTCCCCTCAGGTGGAGGGCGACTGTTTATTCCGCAGATCGTCCCGCTCAATCCACTCCTGCGCGCGCAACTGGCGAGTTGGGGCGCTCTGGAACAAAACGATCCATCGGGCCGCTTTGCCTGGTTCGATCTCTCTGGCGTCCGCGTGACCGGCCTGCTGACAACCTCTGCCATGCCGCTCGACAATGGAATGTTCTTGTTGCGTTGCGAATTATCCAACCCCCAGGTCAAGCCTGGCGGCGAGCTGACTGCGCTGACATACTGGCAGGCGACCACTCTGCCACTGCCGCCGCTCAAAGCGTTTGTTCATTTGATAGATGCCAACGGCAAGCTCATCGCGCAGTCCGACGGACTGGATGCGCCGACGCAATTTTGGCGCAGCGGCGACGTGATCGTGCAGCTGCACCGCTTCCAGGCCCCGCCCGACGCCGCGCCCGGCGCGTATCGCCTGGAGGTGGGGCTATACAACGCGCAGACTCTGGTTCGCGTGCAATTCAAGCCCGCAGGCGATCACCTGCGGTTGCCCGATGTCGAGGTGACGCCGTGACGGCCAAGAGGCTCACCTGGGCAGCGTTTATCATCGTCATTCTGATGGCGGCCTTTTTGCGGCTCTACCGCCTCGACGTTGCGCCGCCTGGAATGCCGATTGACGAGATTGTGAACGTGGGCGTCGTGCGCGCCATTGCCGCCGGGTGGCGTCCAATCTTTATCCCGCAAGGCTGGGGCCGCGAGCCGCTCTACCATTACATCGCGACGCTCGTGTTCACGTTCTTGCGCGACCCGCAAATGTCGCTCCGTCTCACATCGGCGCTGATCGGCCTCGCGTTAGTGCCGGCCATCGGAGCACTCGCGGCGCAAATCTCGGGCCGGCGCGCGGGGCTGCTGGCCGCCGCGTTCACCGCCGTCACTTTTTGGGCCGTCTTTGCCAGCCGCTATGGAGTACGCGACATTCTGCTGCCGCTCCTCTCGACGCTCACCGCCCTTGTATTCTTTCGTGCGCTGACAAGGCGCCACCAGATGGCAAGCCGCGGTCAGCGGTCTGCCCACAGGGGGCCTTTTGCTCTGGTCCACGGTCAGATGGATTGGGCGCTGGCCGGAATCTTGCTCGGTCTGACGTTCTACACCTACCAATCCAGCCGTATCTTGCCGTTCGTGTTCGCCGCCGTGGGCGCGTGGCTGTGGCTGTTCGACCGCGAGCGCTTCCGCGCAGCATGGCGAGGGATGCTCATATTCTTCGCCATCGGCTTGATCGTCGGCGCGCCCTTGTTCGCTTACCTGCTGACACACCCCGGCGCAGAGTCGGGCCGCGCGTTCATGCTCGAGCCGCTCGAGGCGCTACGCAAGGGCGACCTCGGCCCGCTGATGGCCTCCACCTGGGCGACGCTCCGGTTCTTTAGCTTTGACGCGGGCGATTGGACGTACAACGTCCCCGGGCATCCGATCTGGCCGGTCATCACCGGCGCGTTGTTCTACATCGGGATCATTGCGTGCCTGGCGCGTCGGCGCGACGTGTGGCGACCGGCTCTACTCATCTGGCTGTGGATCGGCCTGCTGCCCGGCATGGTCACTAGCGGGCCGCACTACTTTCGGCTGATCGGCGCGCTGGTTCCCGCCCTGATCTTGCCCGCCCTCGGGCTGGTGGACGCGGCGGACTGGCTGGCGCGGCGATTCATGCGCGAGCAAGCGGCAATGGCGAGCGCCATCATCGTGGCAACTGTCGGCGCGTTGGCGTTGGGCCAATCGGCGGCGACGACCTGGCGCGATTACTTTGAGACGTGGGCCGTCAACCCGCACGTGCGCGCCGAGCACGACGCGAACCTGCGCGAGATTGGCCGCTACCTGGACCGCAGCGCCGATACGACGCCCGTCGTCATTGCCAGCCTGGCCGCCGAAGATGTCGAGCCGGATCGCTTTGGCGGGATGATCGAGCGAGCTGATCTCGACTATCGCTGGTTCGATGCGTCCACCGCGATGGTCTTGCCCGGCGGAACGCAGACCGCGCGCTACATCTTGCGGCCCGAGACGCCGCTGCGTAATATCTTGAGCGACACTATAGCCGGCGCGCAGCTCGTCGCCGACCAACACTGGTACGATGGCCCGTCGTCGTTCAAGGTCTATCAGTTGGATATAGCCCGCGCGCGCCAGGCAGCGCAAGCGCGAGCCGCGCAGACGCTCTCGCCAGTGCGTTTTGATGATCGAGTCGAATTGCTCGGCTACACCGCGCCCCAGACGATCACACCCGGCAGCACACTGCGATTGCTGACGACCTGGCGCGTTCTGCATCCCATCACGCCGGGGCCATCTGGCATCTTTGCGCACTTGCTGGATGCAGACGGCCGCATCGTCGCGCAAGACGATCAACTCGGCTTTCCCCGGCACAGTTGGCACGCAGACGATCTCTTTGTACAATTCAGCCGGTTGGAACTCGCGCCCAATCTTGCGTCAGGGCGCTACACACTCCAAATCGGATTCTACGACAAGGACACGCAAGCTCGCTGGCCCGC
>CAYHAR010000069.1:6005-10365 GCA_964354595.1 uncultured Anaerolineae bacterium
GCTACACACTCCAAATCGGATTCTACGACAAGGACACGCAAGCTCGCTGGCCCGCAACCGACGCGACGGGCCACACATTGGGCGATCATTTCGTTCTCGGTCAAGTGGTAATCAGTAATCGGTGATCAGTAATCAGTATGAACGACGCAACACGCAACACGCAACACGCAATACGCAATATGCAATACGCCGAACGGGCTGCGTTCGTCGTCGTCGTGCTGCTGGCCGCGTTCTTTCGCTTTTACGCGCTCGACTCTATCCCGCCCGGGCTGCACTATGACGAAGCGATTGACGCGCACCTGGCGCAAGACATTCGCGCGGGCGCGCGCCCGGTGTATTTCGTCCAGGGCTGGGGGCGCGAGCCACTGTACCATTACCTCGTGGCGCTGGCGATGAACTGGCTCAGCCCGGCGATGGCGTTGCGCGCGACCTCGGCTACATTGGGCACGTTGTTCGTCGCGCTGGCGTTCTTGCTCTTACGAGAGTTGTTTGATTGGCGCGTGGCGGCGGTGGGCAGCGCGTGGCTGGCGTGTTCGTTCTGGGTGATGTCGGTGAGTCGCCTGGGCGTGCGCGACGTGGCCGTGCAGCCGTTGGCGGTCGGAGCGATGCTGGCGATGTGGCCGGGCGCACGGCGCAAGTCGCAGGGCGCAAGGATGGCAGCCGGAGGCGCGCTGCTGGGGCTGAGCTTTTACACGTACCAGGCCAGCCGGGCGATGCCGCTGCTTATTGGGTCGTTCATCGCCTACCTCGCTATCTTTCATCGAGAGCAACTCGCGCGCCAGTGGAAAGGCCTTGTCGTGTTCGTCGTGATGGCGGCCGTGATTGCCGCGCCGCTAGTGACGTACCTGGCGACGCATCCCGGCGCAGAATCCGGGCGCAGCTTTCAGAGCGAGCCGATCCAACAGTTGCTCCAGGGCAAACCTGGCCCGATGGTTGACCACACGCTGGCGACGCTCAAGATGTTTAGCTTTTACGGCGACCCGCAGCCACTTTACAACGTGCCGGGCCGACCGGCGCTCACATCCATCGCCGGGCTGATGTTTTACGCCGGGCTGGTCATCGCGCTGGCGCGCTTCAAGCGCAACGAGTACGCTTTTGTTTTGTTGTGGCTCGTCGCAGCGCTGGCCCCGGCGCTGGTGACGTATCCCGCGCCGCACTTGCCGCGCACATTGCTGGCGCAATTGCCCGCCGCCGCACTCATCGCCCTTGCCGTCGTCGCCATCGGCGATGGGGCAAAATCCGTCCTGCGTCTCGCGGAGCGGCCCTTCGTCATTCCCCTACTGGCAATTCTCGTTGTTGGACAAACGGCCTGGCAAACAGGGAACGATTACTTTGTCACCTGGGCGAATCTGCCGCAGGTGCGCTTTCAATACAACGCCGGGCCGGCGGCGGCGGCGCGCTACCTTGACGCCAGTCCTGACACCGACCCGGTCGTGCTGGCCGGGCTGTTCGCCGACGACAGCGACCCGTACAATTTCGCCGTCATGTTGAATCGCCGCGACCTCGACCTGCGCTGGTTCGACGCAGCGAGCGCCCTGCCCGTCCCGGTCGGCGCGCGGACAATGCGCGTGATCCTTTACGATTTTACGCCGGTAGACGAGATGATTCGCGCGCGTTACCTGGCAAGCGCAACCTTGCTCACGGAACAGCCCGGTGTGTTCATCGTGTACCGGCTGGACGCGGACACGTTGCGCGCCGACCTCGAACGTCCGCAGGCTGATGCGCCGGCCTCGTTTGGCAATGTGTCACTCTTGGGTTATGATATTTCGTCGCGCCGCGTTGCGCCGGGCAACACGCTCGCGCTCATCACCCGCTGGCGTGTGACGAACGTCGGCACGCCACAACCCGTTGCGATCTTTGCTCACCTTGTGGATGCCAGCGGCAAGCCTGTGGCGCAAGACGACCGACTGGGCTATCCGCATCACGGCTGGCAAATCGGCGACGAATTCGCGCAAGTGCATCGCATCGCCATTCCCGCGCAGGCCAAGCCCGGCGCGCATTCGCTCAAGCTGGGCGTCTACTTTCGTGACACGGGCGCGCGCTGGCCGGCGGCGGGCGGGGATTCCGTCTCGTTGGGACAAGTGGAAGTGATCAATGGTCAGTGATCAGCGTATGACGCAACACGCAATACGCGCCACGCGCGCCGAATGGGTCGCTGTCATTGCGCTCCTGCTCGTCGCAGCGGCATTCCGCTTTTACGCGCTGGCCGACTTGCCGCTCGGCTTGGATCAAGACGAGATCATCAATGCCATCGCCGCGCGCGGCATCCTGGCGGGCGAGCGACCCCTCTTTATCACCGCCGGATGGGGACGCGAGCCGCTGTACGTCTATGCAGTGGCCGGCGTCGCCTCGCTCGTCGGCGATATGACGTTCGGAATGCGCTTGACGACGGTTGCGTTCTCGATGCTGTTCCTGTCCGTGGCCTACATCGCTGCGCGTCGCCTGTTGGGTCGCCGTGTTGCGCTGATGACGCTCGGCTGGCTGGCCGTCAGCTTTTGGCCGCTCATGACGGCGCGCGCGGGGGAACGGAACATTTTGCTGGCATTGTTCACCACCCTGACTGTCTACCTGTTTCACCGCGCGTTATTCAGCGGTCCGCAGTCTGCGGTTCGCGGTCAAGTCAAGTGGACGTTGGCCGGATGCGCGATGGGCGTGACGCTATGGACATACCAATCCAGTCGCATCATGCCGCTCGTCTTGGCGGTTTTCACCGCGTATCTCGCCCTCTTTGAGCGTGCGACATTCCGCGCAAGTTGGAAAGGCATCGTGGTATTCTTCCTGGTGGGCGGGCTGATCGCATCGCCGCTGTTCGCTTACCTGGCAACTCACCCCGGCGCGGAAACGGGCGATTTCAAGACGCTGTCGCTGCGAGCGCTTCAACAAGGCGACTGGCGTCCGATGGTCTCGGCGGCGCTGGGCGCATGGGGGATGTTTGTCGCGCGCGGCGAAATCTATTGGCTGCACAATATTCCAGGCCGCCCGATATTCGACTGGCTTTGCAGCGCGCTGTGCTGCGTGGGACTCGGCGCGCTGATCGGGTCGGGCCTCGTCCGAAAACGCCTCCCGGCTGCCTCGTGCGTGCTGGCCTTGCTCTGGCTTGGCATCGGACTCGTGCCGGCCATGATCACAGACCCTCCATCGCATCACCGCGCGGCGAACGTGATGGCGGTCGCCTATCTCTTGCCCGCGCTCGGCGCAGATTGGATCGGGCGTGCGCTCCGCGTTCGCTCTACGCTCTACGTCGCGGCCATCGTCGCTGTGCTCGCGTGGACAGGCGTGACGACCGCGAATGATTTTTTCAACACGTGGGCCGTTGCGCCCGAGGTGCGCGATCTGCGCTTTGCAAAACTGGCGCAACTCTTGCGCGACCTGGATCGCGACCTGGACACGTCGCCGGTCGTCGTGGCGGGCACATTCATCGAAGACATCGAGCCGCTGGTGCCCATTGCGCTCATGCGCCGACGCGACATTTCGTTTCGCTGGTACGATGAAGGCAGCGCGCAAGTGATTCCAGGCCAAGTCAGTCGAGCGCGATATTTCGATCCCGCTTCCGGCCTGCGCGCGGCAGATACAGACGCGCTGCGCCGCGACCTGCTGGAGCGCGCCTCGGCTGCACCCGACGTATGGCTCGCTCCGCCAGGCGATGCGCTGCCCACAACCGCGGGAAGGCCAGCGGCTCGACCGATCTCGTTCGACGGTCGTATCGAGTTCCTCGGCGCAGAGATTTCTCCGCCGCGTGTCACCACCTTTTGGCGCACCCTGCGCGACGGCTCGCCTTCTTCAACGGCCATGTTCGTTCATCTAACGACGCCCGATCTGAAAATCATCGCGCAAGACGACCGGCTGGGATTCCCTACGCACTCGTGGCGCGCGGGCGATGTGTTCACCCAGATATTCACCTTGAACGTCCCAACGCTCCCCCATCAAGCGTGGCTCGAAATCGGCATCTATGATCGCGCGACGGGCCAGCGTTGGCAAGTGACCGGCGCGCCTGGCGTCAACCGCGTGTTGACACAGTGGTCAGCGGTCAGTGGTCAGTGAGCAGTGTGACATGACGCATCACGTCTCACGTTTCACGTTTCACGTCGAATGGGCCGCCGTCGTCGCCGTGCTGCTCGTCACCGCCGCGTTCCGCCTCGCCGCGCTCGACGCCGTTCCACCCGGCTTGCATCACGATGAAGTGATCATCGGTCAAGTGGCAAAAGATATTTTGCGCGGCCGGCTGGAAATCTATTTTCCCGAAGGCTACGGTCACGAGCCGTTATATCACTACATCCTGGCCGGGATGTTTGCCCTGGGTGGAGTCAACGAGTTTACGCTGCGGTTGACGACGGCGCTGCTGGGCATCCTCACCGTCGTC
>CAYHAR010000069.1:10465-18063 GCA_964354595.1 uncultured Anaerolineae bacterium
CAACGAGTTTACGCTGCGGTTGACGACGGCGCTGCTGGGCATCCTCACCGTCGTCCTGGCCTGGCGAATGGCGCGCGCAATGTTCGGGCCGGGCGTCGCGCTTTTATCTGCCGCATGGATGGCCGTGTCACTGTGGCCGATATTCTATTCGCGTATCGGCTTGCGGAACGTTACGTTGCCGCTGATGATTTCATTGACGGCATGGTTGTTGTGGTCAAGTTTCAAACGTCAAACGTCAAACGTCAAATGGATGTGGGCTGGCGTTTCGTTCGGGCTGACGTTCTACACCTATCAAGGCAGCCGCGTGTTTCCACTTGTGTTTTTGATCTGGGCCGTATACCTGGCGATTTTCCACAGAGAAACGTTCGCCAGGAATTGGAAAGGTCTCGTCCTGTTCTTTGTTGTCGCCGCGCTAGTGGTTGCGCCGCTGGCTTACTACTTGACTATCGTCAATCCGCAGGCCGAAGCGCGCGTGGAAAATCTGATGGGGCCACTCGAGGCGCTCTTGGCAGGCGATCCATCACAGGTCTCGTCATTGGCGCTTGTCACCGCCGGGATGTTTACCGTGCGCGGCGACGGCGTCTGGCTGTATAATGTCGGCGGGCGGCCCGTGTTCCCAGAGCCGATCAGCGGCGCGCTGTTTTACATCGGCTTGCTCATTGCGCTGTGGCGATGGCGCAAGCCCCAGTATGCGCTCCTGCTGATTTGGCTGCCCGTGAGCCTGGTCCCGGCGGCGGTCTCCTGGCCCGCGCCGAATTTCGTCCGCGCGCTCGGCGCGTTGCCGATTGTCTTTATCTTCTCCGCTCTCACCCTCACAACCATTGCAGACACCCAGACACTTCAGAGGCTGCGACTTACCTGCGCCCTGGCTATCGGGCTGTTAGCGTGGAACGCCGCGCTCACTGCCCGCGATTACTTTGCTATCTGGCCGCGCAACACCCAAGTGCGCTGGCTTTACCAGGCCACGTGGACGCAGGCGGCAAGCTGGCTGGATGCCAGTCCCGACACAACACCTGTGGCCGCATCCGGCCTCAAGATTCACGACCTCGATCCGCAGACGTTTGACATTCTGATGCGCCGGCGCGATGTAAAGATCAAGTGGTTCGATTGCCGGACGAGCGTCTTGTTGCCGGCGAGCGGCGCGATGCGGTACATCTCGCCCGACTTTTTTCCGTGCGATGCCGACCTGTGGTCACGTTTTCTTGGAGACGCACGCATGATCACCCAGTCGCGTTGGCCGGATACCGGCGCGGTTATCTTTACGGGGTATCAACTCGAACGAGACCTGACAGGTCTTGCAGACCTATCAGGTCTGGGCGCGTTTGGGCCGCTGACGCTGAGCAAGTCCGAGGTCACGCGCCCGACAGTCACGCCCGGAGGCGAAGCCGAGTTGCTGACCTTTTGGCGCGTGACCGGGCGCGTGCCTGCGCCGACGGCGATTTTTGTTCATGTGGTTGGGAACGATGGCAAGCCGCTTGCCCAATGGGATGGCTTTGATTTCGGCGAAGCGCAACTGGAACCGGGCGACGAACTCATCGAGCGGCATCGCTTCGTCATCCTACCCGGCACAGCGCCGGGAGCGTATCGCATCGTCGTCGGAGTCTACAACCCGGCGACGGCGAAGCGGCTGACGCTGCCGAGCGGGGATGACCACGCGGACTTGGGAACGGTCAATGTACAATAGCCGCATATCGCCATCACGTTTGACACTTGTATGAAAAATAGACTGACCCGGATTCTTCCAATCGCCGTCGCGATGCTTGTCCTCGGCGTTCTGCTCGCGCGCCAATGGCAAACAGCAGGCGATCTTGCCAGCGTCCCGCTCGACGACGCGTACATCCACTATCGCTTTGCCGATAACCTGGCGCGCGGGCGTGGCTTTGCCTTCAACCCGGGCGAGCCGACGCCTGGCTCGACGTCGCCGCTGTGGGTGGTGCTGCTGGCCGCTGGGGAACTCGCCGGACTCGACCCCATCCTCACCTCCAAAGTCCTGGGCGCATTGGCATTCGTCGCCTGCGTGTGGCTCACCTATCAGCTCGCATTGCGCTTGACGGACAATCATTGGCTTGCCACTTTGGCCGGCGTGCTCGTGGCGCTTTCCGGGCGACTGGCGTGGGCAGCGCTCTCCGGCATGGAGACAGCCGCATTTGCTGCGCTGACGCTGCTGGCAATCTACCGCCTGCTCGACCGTCCGCTCGACGTTATCACTTCCGCCATCCTCGGTTCAGCCGCGCTCCTTCGTCCAGAAGGCTACTTGCTCTTTGCGCTGTTAGTGATCAGTGATCAGGGGTCAGCGATCAGCCGCAGAACCTCGTCAGGGGATAGTCTGCAGTCTACGGCCCGTCGTCCTTCGTCACCTGCCCCCGTAGCGCAACAGAGGGGGTTCGTCCTTCGTCATTTGTCAAACGTCGTCGTGTTCGCTCTGATCATTGCGCCTTACATCCTCTTTTCCCTCGCCACCACCGGCTCGCCGCTGCCCAACACGTTCCGCGCCAACGCGCGTGAACTGCCCACCCTCCAATACCTGTTCGGCTACGTGGTCAACTATGCCGCGTACGACAATGTTTTGGCGATCCTGTTCATATTCGGCGCGCCGATGGCCTGGAAGGATCGGCGCGCGCGGCCTGTGGCGCTGTGGGCCATTGGTTTTCCGCTCGTCGCCGCGCTGCTCACGCCGAACCTGCGACACCATGGACGCTACACCATTCCGCTCATTCCGTTCAACACGCTGCTCGGCGCCCTTTTTGTGCGCGAGCTATTCCGCGATAAAATGACCCAGGTTGCGCGCGTTCCGGCAGCCCGCCTCACTCTCGCTGTCATCGCGGCAATGGGTGTCATCTCTGGCGGCGTCAACGCGTGGCGATGGAGCGGCCTGTATGCCGCGGACGCGCGCGACATTACGCAGATGCACGTGGCCATGGGGCATTGGATCGCGGCGAATACTCCGCCTGGCGCAACGCTCGCGCTTTCCGATATCGGCGCGATCACGTACCTTTCGGGTCGGCGCGTGCTAGACATCGTCGGGCTGGTCACGCCCGACATTCTGCCCGCCGTTGCGGGCAGGCCGGTCAGCCTGGAGCGCGATCAGGCCGTGTTCGATTACCTGGCACGCCATCGCCCCGATGTCGTCGTCATCATCCCGACGTGGTATCCTTACCTCGCCAGCTCGCCCGGCTCGCGCTTGATCGAGTTGCGCACTGTCCAGCTCGATCACACGCCGAGCGTGGGCGGCGGCGATCACTTGCGTGCTTATCGCGCCGATTGGTCGTGGCTCGACGCGCGCGCGCCGGGGAATCCGGTCGCCGCGAACCTGGGCAACGTCATCGCGCTGGACGGATTCGATCTGACGCCAGACACACCGGCAAAAGCCGGTTCGTCATTGACCATCACGCTGCACTGGCGCAGCATTCAAGCCGCCGGGCGATTCAAAGTCTTTGTTCATTTGGTTGATACATCCGGCAAGCCAGTCGCGCAACACGATGGCGAGCCGATAAGTGATTTGTGGCCGACCAACCTTTGGCGCCCTGGCGACATGATTCACGATGAGCACATCGTCACGCTGCCCGCGAACATCCCACGAGGGACGTACACAATCCAGGTCGGCCTGTACGACGCCCCAACATTGGCGCGATTGCCAGTCGCTTCTGGTGGCGACGCGGTAACGCTGGGCACAATCGAGGTAACGCGATGAGCCAAGAGCGTAGAGCCAAGAGCGTAGAACGTTGGCTGCCTATCGCACTGCTGCTCGTCGCGTTCGCCATGCGGACAGCGTGGCTGGCCGACGTGCCGCCCGGCCTGCATCACGACGAGGTAATTTACACATCCATCGCCGAAAAAGCGTTGAACGGCGAGTGGAGCATCTTTTATGCCGAAGGCCAGGGCCGTGAGGGATTCTATATTCCATTTCTAGCGGCAGCGCTCAAATGGCTCGGCACAGGCCAGTTCACGTTGCGAGTGCCGTCGGTGTTTCTGTCCATGCTTGGTGTGTGCGCGGTATACGCGCTCACTCGCCGCCTGCTCGGCCCGTTCGTCGCGCTGTTCGCGCTGGCAGAGATGAGTGTGACTTTCTGGACGGTTTTCCCTGGGCGGGTCGCCATGCGCGCGGTGACCGAGCCGCTTATGGCGGCGCTGGCCGCGTGGGCGCTCTGGCGAGCGATTTCAAGTCTCAAATCTCAAAGCTCAAATTCCAAAGCTCGGTCATTCATCGTCGCGGGATTCTTGGCCGGCCTGACGGTTTACACGTACCGGGGTGCGCGGGCGTTGCCGGCTATCGTCGTGTTGCTGCCGCTATATCTCGCGCTCTTTGACCGGGCGACATTCAAACGGGTATGGCGCGGATTGTTGATATGCGCTGTCGTCGCTGCGGTTGTCGCTGCGCCGCTGGTGATTTTCCTGAGCACCCATCCAGGCATTGATCAGCTTGGCTGGGCCGGGCGCGACCAGGTCTTGCAAGCGCTGCGCGCAGGCGACGTGCGTCCGGCATTGGGAACAACAATTGCCACACTCGGCGCATTTTTCGCGCGCGGCGACCCGGACGATTACTACAACCTGGGCGGGCGGCCCGTGTTCGAGCCGGTGACCGGCGCACTGTTTGCGGTCGGCGTGTTGATGGCGCTGCGACGCATCAAGGAACTGCGTTACGCCTACTTGATGATGTGGTTCGTGCTGGCGCTTGCGTCGGGCCTGGTGAGTGAGCCGGCGCCGCACTTTTATCGCATCATCGGCGCGCAGGTCACGGCGTTCATCTTTCCCGGTATCGCACTCGCAAATCTCAAGAGTCAAGTTTCAATTTTCAAATGGAACGCGCGCGCTTTGCGGTTTGAAATCTGGTATTTGATATTGGCCGCGCTGATCATTGCGGATGGAGCATGGAACGCGCATGACTATTTCATCACGTGGGGACGCAAGGAAACGGTGCGTTTGTTGTGGAACAAGCCGATGGCGGAAATCGCCAGCTACTTGGATCGCAGCGAGGAGCGAACGCCGGTCGCCGTGTGCACGTTGCTCGTCAACCGGCGCGAAGAGTGGCTGCGGCCCGCGCCCGATTTCTTCCATTACCTGATGCGGCGTGATGCTTCCACACTGCGCTTTTACGATTGCCGCTACAGCCTGGTGTTTCCTGAAGGCGGAGCACAAGCTCGCTATGCCTTTCCCGGCACTGCGCCCGTGAACCAATTGGCATCGCGTTTTTTGACCTCATGGCTCGACGGCGCGCAGCCCATCGAAGGCAAGCTCTCGCCAGACAACGCGCTCTTGCGCGCTGACGTTCATAGCGGGCTTGAGGACCACCTTGCGCGAATGGCGGCGTTTGAAGGGATCGTGAATGTGAACTTTGGTCACATGGTAGAATGGTTGGGATACGAGGTATTTTCGCCCGGCGAGCGAGGGCGACCCATCGTGCTGGCGACCTGGTGGCGCGTCAAACAAGCCGCGCTGCCGCCGAACCTGACCCAGTTTACCCACCTGCTGCAAGGCGACCGCATCGTGGCCCAACAAGACCTGCTCAGTGTGATGGCCGATACACTCCGACCGGGTGACGTGTTCGTCCAGGTTCACGAGTTCGTCGTCGTCCCGCCGGATGCGCCGCCGGGCGACTATGCGCTCGCCATCGGCCTGTACGATGCGAGCACCAGCCAACGCCTGACGATTTACGATGGCGACACATCGCGCGGCGACCGATTGACGCTAACGACAGTTTATATCCGATGAACGAAACTCACTCAACCAAGAAACAACACATCACGCTTCTAGTCATCCTGTTCCTGTTCGCCGTCAATTTGTTTCTCTACAGCGGGCGCTTTCACTCGATTGACGAGATGGCGCTGCTTTCAACGACGGAGAGCATCGTCAAGTGGCAGCGCACCGACGTCAACGCGCTGGCGTGGGAACAGTGGCTTTTGCGCGGGCCGGATTCGCAAGGCTTGTTCAACGCGCAAGGCGACCTGTATGCCAAAAAGGCTCCGCTCGCCGCTTGGCTGGCCGCGCCGATTTATGCGTTGGCGGGACTGGCGCGATTCGGCCAAGTTCAGGCAGCCGCGTTGCTCAACGCGCTCGTCGTGGCATTGACAGGCGGAGTGGTGTTTCGCTTCGCGCGCCGATTAGGGTACAGCGCGGGCGTGGCGACGTGGGCCGCGCTGCTATTTGGCCTGGGAACAAGCGCGCTGGTCTATGCCAAGTATCTGTTCAGCGAGCCGCTGGCCGGGTTGGGATTTCTCCTCGCCGCCGAATCGGTGTGGCGCACGCGGAATGAAGAATCGTCAGATTGGCGCGTGCTGGCGTTGGGCGGACTGGGGCTGGGCGCGGCGTTCCTGACCAATCCGGTCAACGCCGTCTTGGCGCCGATTTTCCTCGTGGCGCTTCTAGTTCCTGACCGCCGACTCCGGCTAGAGCCGGAGACTGCCGACCGCCGTCTACGGTCTGCGATCCGCGGTCGAGATGCGCTGGCTATGCTTTGGCCTTTCGTACTCGCGCTGGCGGCGATGGCGATTTGGAACACGGCGCATTTTAACAGTCCCTTCGTCTCTGGCTATCACCTGGGAACAGGCGAAGGCTTTACGTCGCCGCTGCGCATCAGCCTGCCCGGAATGTTGATCAGCCCGGCGCGCGGATTCGTGTGGTTCGTGCCCGCGTCGTTCCTGGCAATAGCCGGACTGACCTCGTTTTTCAAGCGTCACATGCGCCTGGCGAGCATGTCTCTTGCGCTCATCATCGGGCATGTGCTGGTCTTTGGCGCGTGGTGGATGTGGTGGAGCGGCTGGGGCTGGGGACCGCGTTTTCTCGTTCCCATCACGCCGTTCATCGCGTTGCTCGCATTGCCAGCGATGGAAGCAGCGACGCAAAAACGATGGCTCGTGCGGGTGATAGTGATTATCTTGTGCGTGCTCTCTGTCGGCGTCCAGGTTCTTGGCGCATCGGTCGGCTTTGACGAGTACGAAAACATCATGACGCAGACTCATCTGCGCGGCGACCCGGAAGGCGACTGGTACAAATACGGCCTGGACATGCTGTGGAGTTGGAAGGACTCGCCTATCGTCGGCCACGTGAATCTCTTGCGCGCAGGCAACACTGACCTGGCGTGGCTGCCGCGCGGTCAAGTGGATTGGCTGATGCTCGCACCGCTGGTTGCAGGGGTAATGGCGACCGGCGCAGCGTTGGGGTATGCTTGCCGGAAGGGTACTCTTGGGAACTCTGAACTGTGGCGTTACGGCGCGACAGCTGCGTGCGTGGCGTTGATTGTTCTGGTCTTGTGGCGCGCCGGACTGCATCCGCTGCGAGCCACCTATGGCCTCGATCCAACCGAGGGCTATGCGGCGTTGGACACGGTCATGTCGCGCAGCCAGCCCGGCGATGGCGTGATGCTCGTCCGTCACCTGACGCCGACCGAGATGGATCGCTTTCCGCGCTTTCCGCCCGTGGTCGGCATCCCGGACGAAGGACTGTTCGGCGCAGAATGGAACGCCGACCTGGAGCGGCTCGTGGACAATACGCAAGCCCGGCATCGGCGATTGTGGATGGTCGTCCGATCCAAAGACGACTGGTTCGCCGCCGAGATCGCAGCCCGGCTCGAGCTGCGAATGCGGCGGGCAGAGCAAACGCAA
>CAYHAR010000070.1:0-17998 GCA_964354595.1 uncultured Anaerolineae bacterium
CTGAGGGCATTATACCTGTGGCGATTGGCCTGGTCAAGGCCGAATCGAATCGGCGCTGGAGACCGTCGAGGGAGGAAAGACGATGAAACACAGACGATTTGGACTGGCGGTATGGTTGCCGGTGCTGGCCGCGTGGCAGCATGGCCTGGGTCGCAGTGTGGCGTGGACTTGATGCGACAGGCCGCTGGGCGCAGCCATGGGTGACGTGGGGAGATTTCACGCGCTTTTGGGCGCAGGCCGTGCGCTGGACCATCCGTGACGAACAGAATCAAACCGCGGAGCTTGCGGTGCAAGCCGCAGGCTCCCGCGCCACATTGACGCTCGACGCGCAAGATAGCGCCGGTCAGTTCCTCACATGCGCGGTTCTGTAGCCCGCCGATTGATCGGCGGGCGGGCCTGTGACCGATGCAGCCGACGCAAAACTTTGAACCACACCCTCTCTGTACCAGCCTATGCATCAGGACGCTCTGATGACGAGGTCTCTAGACGAAACTAGAGAAAGCAACCATGCGGCCTGTCATCGTGTGGATCACCGGCTACGTAAGCGACGGGCGCGCCGTGTGGTACACCGCGTCCGATGGCGACAAGACGCTGGTCGCGCCGTACGAGCATACGGTGATCGTCATCGGTTACACGCCGACGACGGTCACGGTGCTGGATGGCGGGCAAGTGTACGCGCGGTCGCTTGGCTTGTTCCTGCGCTCGTGGGGCGTGCTGGGTAACCTGGCGATTACACGGGGATGAATGCGAATGCAAACGGCCAACTATACACACTCTGGATTCGTGCTATACTTGTTGCGTAAGCAGTGAGTTCTCTCCTGTATGCAAAAGCCAAGTGAGTATGGCCAGTTTGTTGATACTAATCTCGCCACTGGCAAGACGGTTGACAAGTTGGTTCACGAAGCAGTGAAAGGGTATTTGGGCGCACTGTATTGGCGCCTCCCATGCCGCTCCATATTTGAGTGATTTCGCAGGAGGGCAACATGGCCTCAAAATTAGGTCTTCTGTTCAGGCGCGGCTTGTCGCGCATCGTCGGGCTCTCGTTCGCTTTTCGTAAGCCTAGAACTACTGAAACCACTGAACAACTTGAGTACACCGAGGCAAGGGTTTCAGCGTCTCCTAGTGTGTCAGCGATTCCGAAATTGGCTACTCAAACCGTCCACTCGACGTCACTCGGGATTATCATTCTCGGTTTGGCGATCTCAAGTATAGGATTTGGCCAGGCCAGAATAACGCGTGACCAACAGGTTGTCCCGACGCTCAATCAGCCTACCCCGTGTGAGAACGTCCGCCCCACGAGCTCTAACAAACGTCTCCTCGTTTTGTTGATGGGACTGGGGTCAAACACCGACGAGAAGGATATATGGGGTAATAAGGGGTACGCTAAGGCTAGGGCAAACTGGTACGAAATCGTATATACCAAAGTGGACGATAAAGACATTAGAGACCTATATGGCGACATCCTCTATTTCAGCTACAACGCCGCAGACCCAGAAACTTACACGACCGATGATTCGTCAAAAAGCATTTGGGGCCATCACGTGCCTCTTCTTCATGAAGCTCTCCAAGATTGCCGCAGCAAGGGTTGGGAATCTTTTGATCTGGTCGGGCACAGCTTGGGAGGGGTTGTAGCATCCGAATATATCAAGCTGTACGGACTCGCTGGAGATCAAAAAGGTTGGGTGAAGCATGTAGTACCGTTGGATTCGCCTGTGAATGGCTCTTGGATGCTGAGATGTCTCAATTTCTTTGATCCATCAATATGTTCAGTTTCCAATTGGGATGTCATTAGGAACATCCCCATGCTTAAGGCGTTTGCAGGCACAGTCGCTGCCATAGAATTGGGGGGGATGCACAAGACTCAGGCAGCATATGACAGTGAAAACAAGGCGATGGCAGAGGCGCTGTCCAAAGAACAAGGCGTCATTTATCGAACACTTTTAAATAACGACAGCCGTCTGATACTTTCAAAGGATGCCTTCTATGCAGCGCCGCCAAATCTTCTTTGTCCTTACGAATTTGATAAACTTCTTTATGACATCATCTGGGCCGTAACCAGCAGCGACTCTAGCGTGGGTCGCATTCCATCACTCAAGGGAAATGGTGCTTTCTCGCAAGGATTTGACATGGGGGCATCCTGCAAGGACTCGCATGGCCAGGATGATTTCGGGCATTATCGCATTGTCAGTGACGCTCGGCTTTACCCTGACTTCCTCCGGTACCTACAGTTTGTTTTGTGTGGCGGTCGTGCAGGTACGAGTAATCCAGTTTGCTCTGGCTCACCTACTCCGACGCCCACTCCTCCTACCCCTGGCCCGACACCAACCCCTACCCCGCCCGGCCCCACGCCGACATTACCACCCGGTGTGGATGGGATAGAACTAGTCAGCGTCTCTAGCCATGTCGTCCGTCCGGGAGAACAATTCTATCCCTCGGTCACCATCCGCAGAACGTCGGGCTATTTGGATCAGGCGGCTCACCTGCATGCCATGCCAGAAGACGACTCAAATGCGTTTAAAGCTTATCCGGTTCAATTAGTCAAAAGATACGTGGGCACGGGGGGAACCTATACTTTTGATGTCAATAACGACTCTTCTTTCGTGATGACGGCACCCTCGACGCCAGGTCAATATCAGAGTGTCTGGCAAATGCGCGTCGGCGGGAACCATATCGGGCCGCAGGCAATCATCCGCATCACGGTGCAATCTGATCCGATTATTCCAACTCCAACGCCGGTCCCCATAAATTGCAATGATCCGCCGGACGGGATAACGCTGTACGAGTTCACTGATTTTCGTGGCCGATGCAAGAACTTTACTGGCGACGAGATGTATCTTGGGAACACCTACTTTGGGGATGATGTCGCCTCGTCACTCAAAATTGTCGGCAACTGGGGTGTAACCCTGTTTCAAGATGCTGACTGGGGCGGGCAATGGCAGGAATTCTCAAGCAGCGATGCCAATCTAAGTGATGACCCCATTGGGGACAACCGCGCCTCATCCTTGCGGGTCTGGCGTCCAGGTGATCCCTGTGCCACCCTACCGCAAGGGGTAACGCTGTATCATGGCCGCGATTTTACCGGCATTAGCCAAACGTTCGATCAAGACGCCTCTTTCCTGGGCAATGAGCCGATTGGAAACGACAGCGTTAATTCGCTGCGCATCTGTGGCAACTACCGCGTGACGCTCTACCGTGACGCGGATTGGAGCGGACAGCACGAAGAGTTCACCGCTCCGGGGGATGCCAATTTGGGCGACAATCCCATCAACGATCCAAACCCAACGGCATCCTCCCTGCGCATTATTGACGCTTCAGATCCCTGCAATACCTTGCCGGATGGCGTGACGCTGTATACTCAGATTGACTTTGGGGGCCAGAAGCAGACGTTTTCCTCTGATGTGATGTTTTTGGGGAATACACTAATTGGTGATAACGCGGCCAGGTCACTGCGGGTTTGCGGCCACTGGGTCGTCACGCTCTTTCGCGACGCGGACTGGACAGGGCCATGGGAGAACTTTACAGGCATTGACGCCAACTTGACGGATAACCCGAACAGTAATCCTGACCCAACCGCCTCTTCTCTGCGCATGGTGGACTCGTTTGACTTCTGTCGGACGCTGCCGCCGGGTGCCACTCTCTACCGAGGGCGAGATTTCACCGGCATTGCACAAACATTTACCAGTGATGCCTCTTTCCTGGGTAATGAACCCATTGGAAACGACACTGTCAATTCACTGCGGCTCTGCGGCTATAACGCGCGGCTCTTCCGTGACCCGGACTGGCAAGGCTTTTCCGAAGAATTCACTGACAGAGAGGAAAGCAATCTCTCCGATAACCCAATTAACAACCCCAACGCAACAACGTCGTCTATTCGCGTCTGGCTCAAGCCGCCGCCAACACCAACTCCTACTCCGACTCCTATTCCTACTCCAACTCCTTGGGCAACCAAACCAGATTTGGTGCCGTTCCAGGGCATAGACTGGCCATTCCCGCTGCTTCCTTCCTCTGTTGCTGGGAGTCGTAGCGTCTACACTCTGTATGCTGGGGAAATCACCTACCTGGACTGGGGGGTTTTCAATAATAGTTCGGTGAATGTCAATACCAGTTTCACCATCACGGTTTATCTGGATTCGCTGCCCATCATTCAATACCCGTTTGATGGTATCAACGCCAATAGCTATAGCGGGTTTGATGATTGGCAAATGATCGTAGGTTCTACCGGTTATCACACACTCAAGATTGTGGTTGACAACGACGACACCGTGTCTGAGGTGGATGAAAGCAATAACTCCTGGGAGGGTCAATTCTATTGGAGTCCCAACCCGACGCCGGTTCTGACAAATAAGGTCTTCCTGCCACTTACCCTGCGCAACTACACACCCGTCACTGCTGACTTCGCGGCTTCGCCAACTTACGGCACAACGCCGCTAACCGTGACTTTCATCAACACCTCGCTGGGCAGCTACACCTCCAGCCTGTGGGATTTCGGCGACGGCATCACCAGCACGACCACCAGCCCCACTCACATCTATGCCCTCACCGGCACATACACCGTCGCGCTCACCGTCAGCGGGGCAAGCGAGACGAATACGCTGCAGCGCGCGAACTATATCACCGTCTATGCCACATCGCCCTGCGACGACAAGATCGCCAACGGCGGATTCGAGTCCGGCGGCGCTTGGGAGATTGACAGCGGGTATCCCGCCGCTTACACCACAACCATTTTCCACAACGGCAACCGCTCCATGCGCGCAGGCATCCTCGATCCGGCGGCCAACGTCAAAGGTCTTTCGGCGTTTCGGCAAACGGTGACTATTCCGCGTCACCCGCAGAGCGCCACCTTGCGTTTCTGGCTGTACCCCACGATCGCGGGGTCAACGTCCGATAGTGATGAGCAGCGTGTTTTGCTCTTGGATCAGCTTGGCAACACCGTGCAGACGCTGGTCAAGCTGCGGAGCAATACCCGCGCCTGGACGCCTTACGAGTTCGATCTGACAAAGTATGCCGGCAATACGCTCAGGCTCTACTTTGGCGTCTACAACAACAAGTCGGGCAGTGTGACGGCCATGTATGTGGACGACGTTTCGTTGCAAGTGTGCCCGGCGCCCTAGTTCACCAAGTGTTTCCACCCGACAGGCAAACATCTGCCTGTCGGGTGATATTGCACTAGATCCTTTCGCCGTCGCCACGGCCTGGGCGTAATACTTCGGCGTGCTCGGTGGTCTCGACCTTGCCGCCCAACAGCCGCAGGTCATGCTTTGAGCAACAAGACCTGACAGGCGCTTGCGCGAAACCTGTCAGGTCTACAGGACGACGATGGACGCTGCTTTGATTGTGTCGCTACTTGCCTCTGCCCTCGCCGCGCGCGCCGATTTATTCGACGCCCGCCACGAGACGGCCTTTCGCCTGTTTAACGGCTTTTACGAAGGCTGCCCCGACCTCGTCGTTGATCTCTATGCGCGCACCGTCGTGCTGCACAACTATTTCGATGCGCCGGAGCAAGCGCAAGCCATGCTCGCACAAGCGCAAGAATACCTGCGCGCCCGGTTGCCCTGGGTCAACGCGGCGATTCTGAAAACGCGCAACGCGCCCGAGGCCGCCGCCCGCAACGGCGTCATCCTGTATGGCGACAAACTGGACCGGCGTGTGCGCGACCCACAGGGTGGCGTGTGGTACGCCGTCGAGCTGCTCTTGAGCCGCGACGCGAGCCTTTACCTGGACACACGCAACCTGCGGCGCTGGGCAACCCATCACTTGAAAGGCAAGACCGTGCTGAACACGTTCGCTTACACGGGCAGCCTGGGAGTGGCCGCGCAGGCGGGCGGGGCCAGCCGCGTCGTCCACCTCGACCGGAACCGCGCCTTGCTCAACGTCGCCAAAACGTCGTACACGCTCAACGGCTTGCCGATTAAAAAGTCGGACTTTCAAGCGGGTGACTTTTTTCCCTCGGTCAGCCGCCTCAAGCGGGAAGGTGCACTCTTTGATTGCGTGTTGGTTGACCCGCCGTTTTTCTCGACCACGAGCCAAGGCACGGTTGACCTGGTGAACGAGAGCCATCGAGTGATCAACAAGGTCCGTCCGCTCGTCGCCGACGGCGGGTACCTCGTCGCCGTCAACAACGCGCTGTTTGTGAGCGGGGCCGAGTACATGCGGACGCTGGAAAGCCTGTGCGCCGATGGCTACCTCTCGATTGAGGAATTGATCCCCGTCCCGTCCGATTTCACCGGCTACCCGCAGACTATAGTGCGGACGCCTCCGGTTGATCCGGCTCCATTCAATCACTCGACCAAGATCGCCGTACTTCGCGTGCAGCGCAAGCAATAGACCTAAAGGGTTTTGCCTGCCCTGGCTTGTCCGCCAGGCGGCCTGACAGGCGACAGTTCAACTGTCGCCTGAACGTCGTGGGGAATCACCCGCCCCACCCGCCCAGCAACATGATCACCTCTCCAATGATGCCCGCTGGCCGGTCCCCAGAGCGAAACGCTCCCACACTCTAGTGCTTGGCTTATCCTGGCCGCGATGCTATAATCCGTTGCATGACCACTCGACCTGATGGCCGCCAACCCGACCAACTCCGCCCGGTCACCTTTACGCCCGGCTATACCGATTACGCCGAAGGCAGCGTGCTGGTGACGATGGGCGGCACGCGCGTGCTGTGCAACGCCAGCGTGGAAGATAAAGTACCCAAGTGGCTGGTTGGCAAAGGCCAGGGCTGGCTGACCGGCGAGTATTCGCTTTTGCCGCGCAGCACGCACACGCGCACGCCGCGCGAAGCGACGCCTTCAGGCCGGACGCAAGAAATCCGCCGCCTCATCGGTCGCTCGCTGCGCGTCTGCGTTGACCTGACCAGGCTGGGCGAGCGGACGCTGACGCTGGACTGCGACGTGCTCCAGGCCGACGGCGGCACGCGCACCGCCGCCGTTACGGGCGGATACGTGGCGACGGCGCTCGCGCTGCGCAAGCTGATCACGGCTGGACTTGTCCCACCAGAGGTTCTCGTCACCTCTGTAGCCGCCGTGTCTGTCGGCATCGTCGGCGGTGTGCCGATGCTCGACCTGTGCTACGCCGAAGACTCGCAGGCCGACGTAGATTGCAACGTCGTGATGACGGCGGAAGGCAAATTCGTCGAGGTGCAGAGCACCGCCGAGCGCGACCCGTTCGACCGCGCCTCGCTCGATACACTCTTGGCGCTGGCCGAGCGCGGCATCCGCGAATTGATGGCGGCGCAACAACAAACCCTTGCGAAGGTTTGAAACCTTCGCAAGGGTCGAGATGTGATGTTGTGATGTCCACTTTCCGACATTCCGAATCCGAGCGTCCGCCGCTTTCGCTGCGCATGAAAGCATGGCAGTGGGCCATCATCGGAGTTGAAGCATTGTTGCTGTTTGGCGTGTTGGGCGGGGCGGCCTGGCTGTTGTTGATCAATGGCCCAGCCGCGCAGCAAGCCGCCCAGATCGCCACGCCGATTCCTGCCGGCCCAACGTCCACGCCCAGCCGCACTCCCACGCCGTTTGCCTGGCCTACCTCCCTGCCCTCGCCCACGCCCGCGCCGGTCAACACGCGCGTCGTCTCGCGCGAGGCGCTCAACCAGGCGACGATTGGCAAGATCGAACAACAAGTGATCGCCCTGCGCGCGCTCGGGCCGCGCAGAGAGGTGCCGGTCGAGTTTCTCACTCGCTCCGAAATGCTGGATTATGCCAAGCGACAATATGCAGCCGACACCAAAGTGATCCAAGAATTGGCGCTGTATCGCGCATTGGGACTGATCCAGCCCGGCGCGCAGGTGGACCCCGAAAGCAGGATCAACATGATCGCGTCCAACATTGCCGGATTCTATGATCCGGAAAACAAGCGTCTGCACGTGATCAGCGAATTGGAAAACTTGGGCGCCGACGAAAAGATGACACTGGCGCACGAATACACTCACGCGCTCCAAGATCAGCAATTCGATTTGACCCGATACCAGGGCCGCATCCAGACCACCGACGCCTACCTGGCGATGATGTCCGTGCCCGAAGGCGATGCGACGGTTGTGATGTCGCTTTACCTGTATGGCAACACGACAGCCGGCGATTGGGACTATATGGCCTATCGGGCTGCTTTCGCCGACCGTTCTGTGATCACGGCCACCGGAGTCTCTACGCGCACCGGCCAGATTGCGTATTTCCCCTACATACAAGGCGCGCAGTTCGTGGCGGCGCTCTGGTTGGATGGCAAAGGCTGGACGGAGGTCAATCACGCCTACGCCGATCCGCCCAAGAGCACCTCCCAAGTGTTGCACCCGTCGCGGTATCTCACCAGTCACGCCACGCCGGTTCCGCTCCCCCTGCCCGACCTCGGCCCGGTGTTGGGCAAAGATTGGTCGCCCACGATCAAGCTCGATACGCTGGGCGAGTTTGTCACGAGTGTTCACCTGGACGAGTTTTTACGCGACCCGCAGTCTGCTCAGCGCGCCGCGGAGGGATGGGCCGGCGATAGCTTTGCGCTCTGGCAAGCGTCGGGCGACCGCCAGGCGTTCGCCTGGCAAATCGCGTGGGACACGCCGCGCGACGCAGGCGAGTTCTTGGATGCTTACTCCGACCTTTTCCGCAGGCGGACCGGCGAAAGCAGAACGGTAGAACGCCAAGACACCGATTTGCACTGGTATTCCGGCAATGCCGGGAGCGGCCTGATCCGCCGCGCGAACGACCGCACGCTTGTCGTGTGGGGGCCGGACAAGGCAACCGTCGAAAAGCTCCTCGCCGCGTTCAACTAGTCACAGTCAACCCGTTATCCCAAGGTGGAAAATGAATAGTGAAGTTGATATCCGTCAGCCACGCGAGTGTATCTATCAAGAGTTTGAGGACCACCCTGGCCCGTGTCCACGTTGTGGGGCTGCTTTACAACTGATCAGCCAAAGCTATCTGGTCGCCACTCGGCGGGGCAACCAAATCGCCGATAGCTTTATCGTCTGCAACGATATGGGCTGGTTTTGCGCAAATTGCCCTACCGTTGTCATCAACCCGCAAGAAATCGCCAAGATGTTTCAGTTCACCAAGCCCGGTTGGGACATTGGCGCCCAACATGCCGTGGTCGGCATCATAGACCTGGACGCGGTTCCTCCTGATCAAAAGAATTTGCCATTTGATGAGATTGACCCTATGCCATTGGTGGAATTTAGCAATTGGCAGCGAAAGGTATCACTACCAAAACCGGCAAGCCCTCGCAAGACATCTCAATTTCAATCTGCCTGGGCGAGTATATCATCCAAGCGAAAAAAGAAGCGCCGCTGAGAATACAAGCCGGTCTACGCCACGCGAGGAAAGGAACCTACATGCGCCGTATCTTGCAACCTTTTGCCATCGTCGAGCGAGTCCTGCGCGACCGCATCGCCTATTTTGCCGAGATCGGTCGGGGGGAAAAGCTGCCCGCCAAGATTGCCGACCTGTTGGCGATCACCGTGTTCGGGCTGGCTGTCTTTGGTTTTGTCGCGGGCCTCAGCGGGCGAGACATCGCGCAGGCGCTCATCTCGACGGTCAAGCTGCCCTTCTTGTTCCTCGCCAGCGGCGTCATCTGCCTGCCGACGCTGTACTATTTCAGCGTGTTGTTCGGCTCGCGATTGCGCTTTTTGCAAACCATCACGCTGATCCTGACCGCTCAAACTGTGGCCGCCATACTCTCGCTCGGATTTGCGCCGATCAGCCTGCTGTTCTGGCTCAGCGGCTCTGAGCCGTTGTTCATGGTGGCGCTCGATACCGCCGTGCTGGGGCTGGCGGCCGGGCTGGGATTGATTTTCCTCGTCCAGGGCGCGCTCTACATCCAAGAGGCCCAGCCGCCGGACAAGATCACGTTCTTTACGTGGGCGTGGATGTTTATCAAGGGCACATTGCGCTCGCTCGTGTTGGCGGGATGGATGGTGGTGTACGGGCTGGTCGGCACACAACTGAGCTATACACTGCGGCCATTCTTTGGCGTGCCGTTGGGCGGGCGCGACTTTTGGAGCAGCGTGGGCAACGTTCTTGCGGGCCTGCTGCGTTCCGGGCGATGATCAGATGCGCAGAGAGCGCAAAGGCTTCATAGGCGAAGCAGAGGAGCTAGAAAAATGACAGACAATGAGGATGTGTCCCAACACGTCTTTGCCCCGGTTGAGGCGCCGTTATCGGAAAAAGCAGCTGGCGACGAAGCGCCGCCCATCGTCGTCGCGCGAAGCGTGACGCCCGCGCCCAAGCCGCCCGAACCGCCAATGGAGGTCGTTGCCACATGGCGCGAGCTGCGCGGCCCCTGGCGTGTGTTCGCCATGTCGGAATGGATCATGCGCGACCGCGTGAGCTTTTTCGACGAGATCCGCGCCCGCAGCGATCTCAGCCACAAGCTGAGAAGCATGGTGGTCAGCACCATCATCTACCTGGCGCTGTATGGCCTGGTGATGGGCATTTCCAACAGTTGGCAGCAGGCGCTCATGTCAGCGATCAAGCTGCCTGTCCTGTTCCTGGTGACGCTGCTCATCTGCCTGCCCACTTTGTATTTCTTCAACCTGCTCTACGGCTCGCAGCTTACGTTTGGGCAGACCGCCGCGTTGATCATGGCCGCCGTCACCATCACGGCGGCGCTCACGTTGGCGTTCGCCTCCATCACGCTGTTCTTTTGGCTGACCGTGCCCGATTACGAGTTCTTTGTCCTGCTCAACGTCGGCGTGTTGGCGATCACGGCCTGGTGGGGATTGTCGTTTCTCCGCCAGGGGATGCGCCACATCCAGCGCGTAGCGCCGCAGGCGCGACGCATCCTGGCCGTCTGGGTTGCCATCTACGCTTTCGTCGGCACGCAGATGGGTTGGGCGCTCAAGCCATTCTTTGGCGCGCCCGGTCAGCCGTTCGAGTTCATCCGCCGCACCGAGGGCACGTTTTATACCAGCGTGTTTCGCATCATCCTGGGCCTTTTGGGGTTCCGAGGATAAGCTGCTCGTCACGTCCCCTTGACGCACCTCCCCGCTTGTGATACACTTGTCCTAGTTGCAAGTATTCGCAATAGCAAGGAGTCGCATTGTCACACCACACTCACCTGGTCGAAAGCATCCGCCAGCAAGGCTACCGGATGACGCCCCAGCGCGAAATGATCCTGGACGCCATCCACCGCGGCGACGGCCACTTGACCGCAGACGAAATCTATCAAAAGGTTCACGCCAAAAGCCCGGCCGTCAACCTGGCGACCATCTACCGGACGTTAGAGTTGCTCAAGGCGCTGCGCCTGGTCACCGCGATTGACACCGGCGAAGGATGCGTGTATTACGAGCTGGCCGGGGAACAGCCGCATTATCATTTGGTGTGCCAAGAGTGTGGATACAGGCTGGAACTCGACTGCGACATCCTTGAGCCGTTAGAACGAGAGTTGAGCAAACGTTACGGATTTCAGGTGAGCCTGGATCACCTGGCTCTGTTTGGATTGTGTCAAAAGTGTCAAAAACCCAAGCAAAAGAAAAAAGGAGGATCGTCATGTTAGCCAGTCCAGTTCTAGTTCCACCGCCTGCCCCGCCGGCCATGCACATTCCCGATGGGTTCCTGTCGGTGGCCGTCTCTATCACGTTCTGGGTGTTGTCCGTGATCGTGGTCGGCTATGCGCTCAAGCGCGTGAACCAGGATTTGGGCGAGCGCCAGGTGCCGATGATGGGCGTGTTGGCCGCGTGCATCTTTGCCGGGCAGATGCTCAACTTTTCGGTGACGGGCGGCACGTCCGGCCACTTGCTGGGCGCGGCCATCGCCACAATTTTGCTGGGGCCATGGGCGGCTGTGCTGGTGCTGACGTGCGTCGTCGGCGTGCAGGCGCTCATCTTTCAAGACGGCGGCCTGCTGGCGCTGGGCGCAAATATTTTCAACATGGGCATCGTCGGCGTGGCCGTGTCGTACTTTGTCTACCGGACGATTCAAAAGCTCGCGGGCGGCCGATCGTGGAGTGTGCTCGTCGGCGGATTCGCCGCCGGGTGGACGTCCATCTTTATCGCCGCGCTGGCCTGCGCGTTGCAACTGGCGCTTTCGGGCACCTCGCCTGCCAACGTGGCCGTCCCGGCGATGGGCGGCATCCACGCGCTCATCGGCATCGGCGAAGGGCTGATCACGGTCGGCGCGCTGGCGTTTCTCTACGCCACTCGCCGCGATCTGTTCCAGGCCCGTCAAGCGCGGCCGGTGGGCGGCCGCGCGGTGTGGATCGCCGGCCTGGCCATTGCGCTTGCGTTGGCGGTGGCTTCGCCGCTCGCCTCGTCGCATCCCGATGGGCTAGAGTGGGTGGCCGAGCAAAAAGGCTTTCTCGATGTGGCACGCAAGCCGCTGTTTGAGATCATCCCCGACTATGTTTTTCCGGGTGTCTCGAATGGAACTCTGGCGACGATTCTGGCCGGCATCCTCGGCGCGCTGATTGTGTTTGGGGTAGCGTTCGCCGTGGCCTATACCCGCCGTAATCGCCAACCCGTGCCGACGGATCACTGATCACCGATCACGGCTCACTTGCTATGCACATACATTTTCTCGACCCGTACCGGCCACGGCCCAGCCTCATCCATCGCCTCGACCCACGCGTAAAGTTCGCGCTGACGTTGGCGTTCATCCTGGCGGTGGCGCTCACGCCGCTGGGAGCGTGGCCGGTCTATATTCTTCTCTTTTCCATCGTCCTCTCGGTCGAGATTCTATCCGAGCTGGGTGTGAGCGACGTGCTCAAGCGATCCACGCTCGCCCTGCCCTTTGCGCTGGCGGCCCTGCCCATGCTTTTCACGGTCAAAGGACTGCCGCTCCTGACGCTGGGGCCGCTGACCCTCACACAAGAGGGCGTCGAACGCTTTGCGGGCATCGCGGCCAAGTCGTGGATTTCCGCGCAGATGGCGATTGTCCTCGCGTCGAGCACGCCGTTCCCTGATTTGTTGTTGGCGATGCGGGCCTTTAAAATCCCGCGCCTGCTCGTGGCGATCCTCGGGCTGATGTGGCGTTACCTGTTCGTGATGGCCGACGAGGCGCTGCGCTTGATGCGCGCCCGCCAGGCCCGCAGTGGACAGCCGGCTGCATCCGCAGCGCGAGTGGGAGGCAGCGTCGCCTGGCGCGCGCGTGTCACGGGCGGGATGGCGGGCAACCTGTTCCTGCGCTCGTTCGAGCGCGCCGACCGGATCTATGCGGCGATGGCCTCGCGCGGCTACGACGGCGAAGTGCGCGCCTTCCCGTTGCCGCACATCACACGGGGACAACAGAGCATCCTGGCGCTCGGCCTGGGGCTGCTCACGCTGCTGGTCTTGGGCGGTTTCTTGTTTTGGGGCTAGAGTTCATGCACCACACCATACAGGTCGAACATCTTTCGTACTCTTATCCCGATGGGCATCCGGCGCTGCGCGACGTCTCGCTGACGATTGCGCCGTGTGAAAAAGTCGCGCTCGTCGGGCCGAACGGCGCGGGCAAGTCCACGCTCATGCTGCATCTCAACGGCATCTTGCGAGGGCAAGGCCACGTGCGCGTGTGCGGACTCGAGGTCGGCGACGGCAACCTGGGCAAGGTTCGCGCGGCCGTGGGGCTGGTCTTTCAAGACCCCGACGATCAGCTTTTTTCTCCGACCGTTTTTGACGACGTGGCCTTTGGCCCGCTGTATCAAGGGCTGGCCGAGGCGCAGGTGAGAGTGCGCGTGGATCAGGCGCTCGAGGCCGTCCACATGTGCGATTACGCCGCGCGCGTCTCGCATCACTTGAGCGTGGGCGAAAAAAAGCGCATCGCCATCGCCACGGTGCTTTCGATGCAGCCGGAAATCCTGGCGTTGGACGAGCCGACCGCCGGGCTCGACCCGCGCGCACGCCGGGGATTCATCAACTTGCTGCGCGAGCTGCCGCAAACCATGCTCGTCTCTACGCACGACATGCGGCTGGTGGCCGAGCTGCTCCCGCGCACGGTGGTGATGGACGATGGTCGCGTCGTGGCCGATGGGCCGACCGAGGCGATCTTGAACGATCCTGCGTTGCTGGAAGCGCACGGATTGGAAAAGCCGTGACTGAATCGAGCGAGCCAGCCCCAAGAGAGGGCCAGGGCGATTCCAGAATATGAATCATTCCAACCTGCGACGGCAGAAACCCGTTTCCTGGCAAGAAACGGGTTTCTTGTTGCTTTTGGAATTCGTGCCCACAACTCGAGAGCGTTTCGCGTTGGGGATAGTTTCCACGCTCAGGAGTCAAGCAGTCCTTGGATTTTACATGTGTCATTGCGAGGGCGCGCAGCGCCCGAAGCAATCTCTACCACTGAAGCAGGAGATTGCTTCGCCGCCTTCGGCGGCTCGCAACACTTGCACCGCACGCAAGTGCAGGTGTGACAGCCTGAGCAGTTACCACAACTCTGATTTTGGAAAAAGGCCAATCGGGTTATAATATCCCACGACGCCCGTCAACCCGTTCACCCAAAGGAGTCCAACCCATGCAAACCTTTACCATTGACGAGGATGCGCCGATCCTGGTCGAGTTTGCGCCGCGTGCGCCACAGCCGGGCTTGCAAGAGACCATGCGAGGCTGGCCGCCTTCGCCTGCGGCGGCCGTCGCCGCTGTCGCCGAACAATCGGCCCAAGCGCTCGACAGCGCCATGAGCGCGATTCACAATATGGCGCGGCGAGTGTCGGCGACGGTCAAATCGCTGCCGATTGCCGAACGCCCTTCGCAAATCGAGGTCGAGTTCGGCCTCAAGCTCGACGCGGCAGCGGGCGCGGTCGTGGCGCAAGCGAGCGCCGAGGCCAGCTTTACCGTCAAGCTGACGTGGGAGCGCAAAGAACGGACACGCAGGGCGAGGCGATGATTTGACCGCGGACGGCAGACCGCAGACGGAGGCAAGCCATGACCGATAAAAACGTCCGACTCCAAAACTTGCGTGATTTCACCGTGCAAATCCGCCGTGTTGATAATGGTGCCATCGTCGGCACGGGGATTGCCGTTTCGATGGGCGGCCAGGTGGTGACGTGCGCGCACGTGGCGCGCGGCGCAGGCGTCGAGCCGCGCGCTTCTGACGGCGCGGAAATCGGCGTCTACTTTCCGCAGGCGCGCGGCGATGAGGTCAAGGCACGGCGCGCAAAGGTCGCCGCGTGTTTCCCCCAACACGACGACGACGTGGTGCTGCTGCAATTGACCGGCGGCCCGTCGCCGCTTGCGCCGGAGCAAATCCCGATTCTGGGCAAGGCCGAAGATTCGTGCTTTCATCCTTTCCGCTCCTACGGCTATCGCTCCCTGGAAGCGTACATCGCCGGTTGGGCCGATGGGACGATTCAAGATTGCGTCGAGCCGCCACCCAATCGCCATGTCCAGGCCGATCCGGTGCAACTCGAATCGGCCCAGATCAATCGCGGCATGAGCGGCGCGGCGGTGCTCGACGTGGAGCGCAACCTCGTCGTGGGCCTGGTGTCCGAGACGTGGTTCCCCGATGTTTCGACCAAAGACCGCGACACGGCCTGGGCCGTCAACGCGCGTGTGTTGAGCCTTGCGCCGCTCAACTTGCATTTGCAAGACGAGCCGTACCCAAAGCGCCCCGCCTCGCAACCCAAGACCGACATGGCCCAGGCACGCGCCGCTGTCGCGCCGACGCAGCGCATCGCGTGGAACAATGCGCCGACCAGTCTTGCCGAATGGGTCGGGCGCGACGACCTGCTGCAATCCATCACCGCCGATTGGGCCGACCCCAACCGCCACGTGACCGGCCTCATCGGCTTTGGCGGCGAAGGCAAAAGCAGCCTCGCGCGGAAATGGGTAGACTCCCTTCCCCTGCGACCGGAGGAAGCGGGGGAAGGGCCGGGGATGGGGGTTCCCGACGGCGTTTTCTGGTGGGGCTTTTACGAGCGCCCCAGCGTGGACGAATTTTTCGAGGCCGCGCTGAATTACATGAGCGGCGGGCGGATTGACCCGCGCCTTGTCCCCTCCTCCAACCTGCGCGCGCAAATCATCGGCGCGATGCTGGGTGCAGGCCGTTACCTGTTCGTGCTCGACGGGCTGGAGGTGATGCAGCACCAGGACGGCGACCCATACGGCCTGCTCAAAAGCGCCGACCTGCGCGAGCTGCTCGGCTATTTTGCCGCGCCGGGCCATGCGTCCTTTTGCCTCGTCACCAGCCGCGCGCCGCTGCTCGATCTGATGGAATACACCACCTACACGCACCGCGACGTGGATCGCCTGAGCGCCGCCGACGGGCGCGACCTGTTGCGCAAGGTGGGCGTCCGGGGCGCGGACGCGCAACTGGACAAGCTCGTGGCCGATTGGGACGGCCACGCGCTGACGCTTTCGCTGTTGAGCGGCCTGCTGGTGGAGCAGTACGGCGGCGACGTGGCGCATCTGGCCGACCTGCCTGCGCCCGTAGCAAGCGAGCCGCGCTACCAGCGCGTCCACCGCGTCCTGCGCCGCTACGACGAGCACCTCACGGAAGCCGAGCGCGCGTTCCTGACGCTGTTTTCCGCCTTTCGCACGCCGGTTCACGAATCGGCGTTTGACAAAGTGTTTCGCCCATTGCTCCCCCTCCCGAAGACGGGAGAGGGCGACGCCGCCGCGTTCAACGCAATGGTCAAGCGGCTGATAAACTACCGCATCCTACGTTTCAACTCCCAAGCGCGCCACTATACAGCGCACCCATTAATTCGTGCATATTACGAGGCATGCTTGGCCGCAGGTGACCTGGCACAGGCCCGGAATGTTCATATCAACATTGCCAACTACTATCTATCGACCGCTACCAATGCCCCATTTCACCCCACATTGGACGACTTGATGCCCCTGATTGAAACAGTGCACCACTTTTGCTGTGCTGGAAATTATGATGAGGCTTGGCATATCTACCAGGAGTGTATTGACCAGGGTAGCCGCGGAGTATTAGCTTATCAACTTGTTGCCTATGAAACCGACTTGTCGCTAATGCTAGAATTCTTTCCTGGTGGTGACGTTTCGCTTGAGCCATTAATAGGTAATCCGTTGGCAAAGAGTTCTATCCTGAATGAAATCGGCATCTGTCTGTTTGGCCTGGGACGCCTGGGCGAGGCAGCGACATTCTACGAGCGCAGTAAGGCGATCGACCTATACACAGACCGGAGTCATGCGGTTTTCTGCTACCAGAATTTAGCAGAGTTATACATTCACCTTGGCGATTTTGCTGCTAGTAGGGATGCTACACAGGAAGCGCTGACCCTTGCTCGGCGTGCGGGGGATATGCAAGGGGAGCATGATTCACTGATTTGGTTGGCATGGGCAGACCATCTGTGTGGCGATCTAAACATGGCCGGTATGGCTTTCCAACAAGCGGAGAAGTTTCAGCGAGAAACTGAACCAGACGCCCCCTACTTACCAAGTAATGATGGTATCTTGCATGCCGACCACCTGCGGCGGGCAGGTCATGTCGCCTACGCCCGCCAAGTCATAGAGGCGAATCTGGAGATAAATGAACGTGAACGGTGGCTGGATGATCTTAGTCGCTGTTACCGTGTCTTAGGTGACCTGGACGCCGATACCGGACACCACCAGATCGCTCATCAGAATTACAACGAAGCGCTGAAAATCGCTCATCGCATCTCTTCTCGCCCTGTCCTCATCGAGGCACTACTGGCGCGGGGGCGGTGGGCCGCGCGGCACGCCCAAGACCTGTCAGGTCTGGCGTTCAACGATCTCAACGAAGCGTTGGGCTATGCGCTCGCGGGCGGCTATCGCATCTATCAGGCGGACATTCGCATCGGGCTGGCGTGGGCGCATCTGGCAACGGGCGACATGGCCTCGGCTCGCAGGGAAACAGAGCGCGCCCGCGCCATAAGCGCGGACATGGGCTATCATTGGGGCAAGGTGGATGCGGAAGAGGTGCTGAGTCGAATGGCCGGCTAGTCATTCGTCATGCGAAGCGGTCATTCTCCCGCCAGCTTGCGCAACGCCGCCTCGTCAATCATCGGCATGCAGGTCACGCGACTTGCCTCACGCTTGATCAAAATCCTCGCGGTCAATACCCAACTGGCGCAAGATGCGGGATAGCAACTCTGGCCCGATCTCTTTCGAGCGATG